>JBCBUA010000080.1:12024-19578 GCA_039818365.1 Pseudomonadota bacterium | reverse complement strand
GTTGTCGAAAGGTGCGACTGCATCGCCGTTCGTTTCGTTGGTGTCGAAGTCCATGATAATGTCATCCGCGCGCGCCGCGCCCGGCGCCACCACCAGCGCCGTGGCCAAAAACAGCGGACAGACAGACCGCCCGAAGAGGGTTCCAAGAGAGGTGGAGTGCTTCAGCATTGATAAAAGTTCCCAGCCGGTACAACAGTTGCCTCCAATCTCCCTGATTTGTCTGCCCGCACGTTATGCCGGAGAGCGCAGATCAATCTGTGAATCCCCGAACGGTCAAAGCAATGATTTCATTGTGTTTTTGCGATTTCGAGGACTTTCAATGCGCATTTAGCGAAAATTTTAGCCGCCTGAGGCGTGCGCGGTTATGCGCACCACTCTCTCAACCTGCGTGAATCGGCTTGTTGAAACTGCCAAGGGAAGACTGGCCTTATGCGACCCAAACCCGCTTCAACTATCTGAAAAAAAACATGTTTGTTCAGATTTTCGTTTCGAACGTGCATCCAGGCATGCAACCGAAAGCCCGTGGTTCAGATGCAACAAACCGCCTGCGCGTTGCAGAATTGCCACCCTTCACGTGGCAGCAGCCAGACCTGAACTCCCAATCCAAGCCCTGACGCCTCAGCAACGCATGACCTGCCGGACGGAAACCAATCGGCATGGATGCCATGGTCGAGCCATGGCATGACCAATGTGGTTTGGGTTTTCAGGGAAACACTCACTCTCTCCCCGTCATTGCAGGGCTTGACCCTGCAATCCAAGCCCTGGCGCCTCAACAACGCACGCCCGGCCAACTGAAAACGCAACGGCATGGATCCCGGATCAGGTCAGGGATGACGACAGGGGTGATGCCGCGCCCCGCTCAATCGCTTCGCCGCAGCCTGTCCGCACCAACACCCTCATCCTGAGGAGGACCGCAAGGTCCGTCTCGGAGGATCGGTGGCAATCACAATCGTTCGATCAGGGGCCTTTCCCCCAGCTGTTTTCGGGCCTGCCGCAATTCTGCTGCGATGTCGTCATCACGTTGGAGGCAGATTCGAATCATGCCTTTTCCGGAGCTCCAGGTGATCAAGACAATATCGGGCATAAGGCCCGCCGGACTTGCCGTCGCCGCCCTGGCGGTTCTCGCGCTTGCCAGCTGTCAGAGCGAACGCTTTCAGACGCCGCCCTTCTACAAGGATCTGGCGCGTGTCGACGGCGAGGTCGACGCGGCAACCGCGGCCCAGATGATCTCGCAGTACAGGATCAACAACGGCCTTTCCGCCGTTGCGCCCGATGGACAGCTGACAGGCATTGCAAAGTCGCAGGCCGAAGCGATGGCAAAGGCGGGCAGCGTGCAGGCTTCGCTCGCGCCGGACCAGCAGCTGGCGACCCGGATGTCCTCCATCGGCGAGCCGAAGACGGCGGCGGCCGAGAACGTCAGCGCGGGATACCGCACCTTCGCGGAAGCCTTTTCCGGATGGCGCGAGTCGCCCAAGCACAATCAGGTCCTGCTGACACCGGACGCAACGCGCCTCGGCATCGCAACCGCCTATTCACCGACGGCCAAGCACAAGGTGTTCTGGTCGCTGGTGCTGGCCGCTCCGAGGCCGGGCAGCTGATGCAGCTGCGTCAGTAGCGCCTGGGATATCGCGGATAGATCGGCTGGACGGGGCGCACGACAGGTGGCGGACGCCGGTAGATCGGGTAGTTGCTGCCATAGCGCGGTACGCCGATATAGACACCCGCGCTCGGGATCGGACGGCCGTAATAGGACCCCTGCACGCCATAACTCAGGTACCTGCCCGAGACCCATCCCTTGACATTGGCAAAGGCGGCATCGCACCAGGTGAAATTGGCCGTGCAGCCGAAGACGGTCACCCCGCCTCCCTGCGGAACCGTTGCCAGTACCGGGTAGTTCGTGCCCGGGCCGGCGCGCATGTTGAGGTTAGCGGTCGTGTAGGCAATCGCGGGGCCGCCGGACTGGGCCAGCGCCGGCATTGTCATCATGGCCACGGCGCACAGCGCCAGCGGCAAGCGGATCAGCATCTTGTTATTCTCCACGTTCCGTCGTTTCAGGGCAACAATAGCCCTGAGTGAATGCCCACACACGTTGAAGATGTGGGAAGACATCATGGCGAAAGTATAGCGGCGGTGCCGAATTGGACCTGCGCCACGCCTTGGCGCGAGTTTGGGCTTGCCCGACCGACATGCTTTCGGCTTCACTGGCCGGACAAGACCAGGGGGGACACGCCAGAATGAAACGGTTTCAG
Source organism: Pseudomonadota bacterium (assembly GCA_039818365.1). Taxonomy (GTDB): domain Bacteria; phylum Pseudomonadota; class Alphaproteobacteria; order Rhizobiales; family Stappiaceae; genus Roseibium. Next base: position 17,329 of record JBCBUA010000080.1, on the reverse strand, counting down.
AAACTTGCGGCAGCTTCGGCGGTCACGGCAGCGCTGCTGCTGGCATCGCAACCGGCCGCCAACGCCTTTGACGCCCATGCCGGCTACTACTACCCCGAACCGCAGACCAACGAGGTCTATATATCCGAGTTGCCCACTGCCAACGATGCGCAGAAACGCTCGCGCGCGGCCTTCGTCATCGGTCTTGCCGCCCAGCATGCGAAGCAGAACCACGCGGCCGGATATCATCTCTTCGCCAAGGGCGGCGATCTGGAAAAGCTGATCATTGTTGCAACAGGCGATGGCCAGTACGACACGCTCTACCGCCTGCGCGCCCTGCTCGCGGCCCTGACATCGCTGGCCCGCTCAACGGAATTGTTCGCCCGGTCAAATCATCCGCACGAACTCAATTTTCTCGATTTCTGCAAGTTGATCGGCTTCAAGCAGGTCACCGTCACCAACGGTAAGGACATCGCCCACCAGATCAAGATCCGGTAAGTGCTTGGCGCACCTCGAAGGTTCTGCGCGACCTGACGGACTCAGCGATTCAGCTTGCCATTGAGCCAGGCGCGGTACTGGGATTTCGTTCCGTAAAACACGTTCCGGTCGACATCGCCCTTGATGCCGGGGATACGGCCTTCGGCGGTATATTGCCAGAACACCCAGTCATCACGCTGGTCGTAGATGTTCTTCGGATGCGTGGCGACGGAGCGCAGCCAGAACTGTTCACCCTTCAATGCACCGACCAGCCTGTCCCGGTGAAAGTCCACGGAGGAATAGATCACCGGCCGCTTGCCATAGTGTTTCTCCATCTCGTCGAGGAAAACCTTCATGTCGCGCAGGATCTTGGAGCGCTCGGGACGCTTGGTACAGGTCTTGGAATGCGCATTCCATTCCATGTCCAGGACCAGCGGGATCGCTTGGGGATCCTTCGGCACGACTTCCTTCACCCAGGAGATCTGTTCTTCGACCGGGCGGCAGAAGTAATAGAAGTGATAGGCCCCGCGCGGAACGCCGGCCTTGCGGGCAGCGATCCAGTTCTGTGCAAAACGGGGGTCGGCGTGGTCGCCGCCTTCGGTCGCCTTGATCCAGGCGAACTGAACGCCGGACCGCTTGACTTCCTCCCAGTCGATTTCGCCCTGCCAGCGGGAGATATCGATGCCGTGAACGGCATAGTCCTCGGGCGTCGGGTCCGGAAAATCATAGGCCGAGCAGGCAGCCAGCAGAAAAACCAATCCGATGAAAGAACCAAATAACTTGAATTGCGGCAGCACGGCATCCTCGACAGGTTAACAAACACTTTCTGTCTCAACCCAAAATGCGCGGAATTTCCTAACGGAGCGTGGATGAACCTTCGCTTTTTGCACAAAAGTGATCAGTCATTGGCAACGGTTGCAGCTTTGTGGACAATATCCGGCGAAACATATTCGGACCACGTTTCCAAGAAAATCAGCATTGATATTCAAAGATCTGGAGCAATCGGCGGTGAAGTCAATGTTATCATGACTAACATCGCATCAAGGCGCTACCGTTGAACAGTTTTCAGCAAATTTATCAATGCAATCTCTTGCGTTGCAACCAGTAATACGCATTCCTTTCGCCTGATAAAGCCCGGAAAAACGTATAAAAACTAGGAACATCCTGAAAAACAGGGTGCATTAATTGCGGCCCATATGGACTCACCTGCCCGCGGACACTAAAACGTGAAAAAACAAAAAAATCCGGGGGCATGAATGAACGAGCGTGAAACAAAGATTGTTGAAACAGCTCTGCAACTTTTTTCGCATTATGGCGTCAAGAAAACCACGATGAGCGAAATCGCGACGGCGGCTGGTGTCGCCCGGCAAACGCTCTACAACGCCTATGATTGCAAGGAACAATTGATCTACGACGCCGTGGAGCACCACGTGCGCAAGTCCGCAAGCCTGATTTCACAGGAGTGCACGGATGTTGAAGACCTCGGAGCGCGGCTGGACATTGCGTTCATGCATCTGAGCGCGAAACCGTGCGAGATGATGTTGCAGATGCCGCATGGCGAGGAGATCCTTCAGATCCTCGAGGGCATCGACAAGAAAAAGAAAAAGAACATCATGCGCATTTGCAACGAAGCGATCGGCACGGCCCTTGAACCGTTCAGGGACAGGCTGTCACTCGGGCAGGTGGATTTCGAGGATCTGTGCGAATTCGTCCGGATGTCCTTCGATCAGATCAGGACCAAAACCGAGGAACGGGATCAGATCTGCCGGTCCTACGCGCCGCTCAGAAAGCTTCTTGAAAACAGTGTCGTTGCCTGATCACCGGCTGAAGTTGCCGCAGTGAGGGACCCGGGCTTCTGCCCGCTTTCCTGAGAGAAAGGGGGGGCCCGGCAGTTTGGAGTCTGCCGGGCCTGGTGACTGAGAGGAGGTCAATCTTTCTCAGCCAGATTCTAATCCTGGGATTAGAACGTACGCTGCATACGAACACCGAAGAGGAGTTCGTCGAGGTCGTCGACGCTTTCACCGGTGATGTCCGCGCTGGTGTTGGCGTAACCTACGTCAGCACCAAGGACGAAACCGGAGACCGGCTCCCACTGTACGGAACCGTCGATTGCCCAACGGTCGATATCCGCATCGGTGTTGCCGATGAAGTCTTCCTGGTCAACGTGCGCATAGGATCCGTCAAGTGCGACGCCGATGGTCGGCGTTGCCTGGATGTAGATACCAGCGGACAGGGAGTAACCCGTGCTCTTGTCGCCGTTTCCGCCGTAGTCGGAGACGGAACCAAGTGTCGTACCGGAATTGTTGACCACGGACACGTCCGTGATGCCGTTACCGATGTAGGACAGAGCGCCGTCAGCGTAGAAGCCCTGGAAGTAGATGTTGGAACCGGAGTTCGCGAACGGCAGGTTCACGACCGCACCGGCGCCGATTGCCCAGCCGAGGCTGTCTTCATCGCCGGAAGCGTTGGTGCTGTTGAACGCAGCGTCCGGGTAGACCTGGTGCAGGGCACCGGAGAGCTGTGCAGAACCCCAACCCTGGGAAACGCCCAAAGCAGCAACAACGTCAGGCATACGGGTTCCGCCGTAGTCACCGACTTCACGGTCGGACCGGTCTTCAAGAGCCAGCGTTGCGGAGAAGCCGTTGCCGAAGGCAGCGGTGTAGGCAAGCTGGTTCGTGGTCACGTCGGACCAGTCACGTGTGACAACACCGATGAAAGCCTGACCGGTGTAGATGTTGAAGTTGGAGCCGAGGTAACCAGCTGTCAGGCCGCCCCACTGGATGTAACCAGCGTCCAGCTTGAAGCCGTTTTCGCCGTTCTCCACCTGCATGCGCAGTGCAACATAGGCACGCAGGGTGCCGAATTCGGTTGCGTTCCGTGCATCGAGGTAGGCGTAACCGCGTGTCAGCCAGTCGTAACCGTCAGAATCGCGATCGGACCATTCACCATCTTCCAGAACGTTGTTGACAACGAACTGCGTACGCAGACGGCCACCAACGCGCAGGCAGGTTTCGGTGCCCGGGATGTAGTAGAAGCGGGAGCCGTAAGCGTCACAGACGCGAACGTAGTCGACCGGCTCCGGAGCGACCGGAAGATCGGCCGCCTGAGCGGTGGTAGCGGTAGCAGCAGCTGCTACGCCGAGCATCAAGCCCTTAAGTTTCATAGTAATCTCCAAGTTTTTTCGATCACAAGCAAACACCTCAAAGTGAAAACCCCAAATTCTTCTCACTTTTCGGCTTACTGACCACGCTCACTGAACATTGGTGCAATACATCGCCTGCTCGACTGCACTGAAATCATTTTTTCCGATTCACCTCAAGACCATTTTTGGGTTCGACCTCAGATTGAAAATTGGAGTCACTTTTTTGCAACATATTGATTTTATTGATTTTTTAACAACGAAAAAGCTCCGCAGCCGCCTCTTTGGGCGCAGAGTTTTACTTTATCTATACTGTTTGGCGCTTAAGCTTTATTGGCGTGTTTTTGGAGACGCATCTTTCGACGGCCTCTGGGAGATCATCATCTCGCAACTGCAAAATGGACTCAAATAACAATTTTGTCAAATTGTCTTTTTGTCCATTTGTCTAGAACGCTAGACGAAAAGCCGTCGAAATCGCAGAAATCCGGGGATCGTGGGGCTTGAGATAAGGTCGCGCCGGCAGCCCCGCAATGTGAGGGCACGCACTTGTGATACGGCATGTTGCGCTGGCCGCTCAAATCCTTATGACTGTGCCAACATCAACTGAAGCGGACACCTGACGATGAAAGATCGGCTCAAGCTGGTAACCTGGAACATCAATTCCGTGCGATTGCGCATGCCGATTGTCGAGAAGCTCATCGAGGAAGTGTCCCCGGACGTCATCTGCCTTCAGGAGACCAAGTGTCCGGATGCCAATTTTCCGGAAAACGCCATACGCAAGGCAGGCTACGAACACATCGCCATCAACGGTCAAAAGGGATATCACGGCGTTGCCACGCTGTCGCGCCGTCCGCTCACCAATGTCGAGAAGCGGGATTTCTGCGACGTCGGAGACAGCCGGCACGTCGCCGTCGACATTCCGTTCAACGGCTCAAGCCTGCGCCTGCATAATTTCTACGTTCCGGCCGGCGGCGATGAACCGGACCGCAAGGTCAACCCAAAATTCGCTCACAAGCTCGATTTCATGAACGAGATGAAGGGCTGGCTGAACGGGCCGGAAACGGACCGGCCGGCTGTGCTCGTCGGTGATCTGAACGTTGCGCCTTATGAACACGACGTCTGGTCACACAAGCAACTGCTAAGGGTCGTTTCTCATACGCCTGTCGAAACGGAACTTTTCGAGAAGGTCCGCGAGGCCGGCGGCTGGCTCGACGCAATGCGCCAGTTCACGCCGCTGGAAGACAAGCTTTACACCTGGTGGAGCTACCGGGCGAAAGACTGGGCCAAGGCGGACAAGGGGCGCAGGCTCGATCACGTTTGGGTGTCGGGCCCGCTTGCGGCGCATGTCAAGTCAACGTCCGTCATTCGCGAAGCCCGCGGCTGGGAAAAGCCGTCCGATCATGCCCCGGTGATTGCCGTTTTCGAGGCCTAGGTCATTCGGCTTCGTAGGCAATCTCCGTCCGGTACTTTGGACTGCCCGCCCAGGCGAAATAGCGCTCCCTGATGGCGGCCGTGATTTCACCCGGTGACCCGTTTGAAAACAGGCGGTCGTCAATCTGGGTAACTGGCGCCACGCCCCCGCCCGACGTAGAGATCAGGACCTCGTCACTCTGGAGCAATTCTTCGAGCGGCAGCGTCCTTGTCTGTGTCCTGAGCCCCAGCTCGGCACCGATTTCCAAGACGGTTTGCCGGCTGATGCCCTCCAGAACT
>JBCBUA010000080.1:0-11926 GCA_039818365.1 Pseudomonadota bacterium | reverse complement strand
CCCGTGATCTGGCGTCACCAGGCAATTGTCCCTGATCGAAAACACGTTGAAACCGGGGCCTTCGGTGACATTCCCGCCCTGATCGAGCAGCAGGACGGTCTCCGCGCCGGCATCCTTTGCCTCGAAGAGCCCCTTCGTGAAGTCGCCCCAATGATAGTTCTTCACCCGCGCATCGACGCTGGATGACGGAATCCGCGTGACAGTCCTTGCCACGTGAACGCGGGCGCCCGATTGCGCGATGTCCGGCCGGATGACGTGGATATAGGGCACGCACCAGGCAAAGAAGTGGTTCCTGCAATCCCTTGGGTCCCGCGATCCGGGGACGGCATTGACCCCGCGCGAGGTCACCATCGCCACATAGGCCCGCCGCAGACCGGTTGCGGCGACAAGCGCATGCAAAACGGTTTTCACATCCCCTGCGCACAGGCCGGGGTCAAGGCGCAGGCTTGCCATCGACCGGAAAAAACGCTCGACATAAAGATCGAGCCGGAAGAATGCGCCATCCCAGACGGGCACGACATCATAGGTTATGTCGGAATGAATGAGGCCCCAGTCATTGAGCGGGATCGACGCCTCGCCGATCGGCACGATCCTGCCGCGCATCCAGGCAGCGCCCGCCTTGAGGTCCGGCGTTGCGCCGCCGGGCTGCAGATCCTTCGGAACCGTGGTCATGGCAACGTCGTGTCCTTCTCTTCGGGTATGGCCTAAGGGTTCAGGATCACCTTGCCCCGCACCTTGCGCGCGGCAATCTCCTCCAGCGCCGCCGCGATGTCCTCCAGGGGATAAACGCCATGCACATGGGGCGTCAAACGCCCTTCCTGCACCCAGTCCAGCAGGCGTGTCATGTTCGCCCGGTGGCCGTCCGGGTCGCGCTCCACCGCAGCCCCCCAGAAAACGCCGAGCACGTCGACCCCTTTCAGCATGACGATATTGAGCGGTATCTTCGGGATGTCTCCGGCCGCGAAACCGATCACCAGGAACCGCCCTTCCCAGGCGGTCGCCCGGAGCGCCTGCTCGGAATGCGGCCCGCCGACCGGGTCATAGACCACATCGGCGCCGTTGCCGCCGGTGAGGTCCTTGAGCCGTTCCTTGAGCGGTTCTTTCGAATAGTCGATGGTCAGTTCCGCGCCGAGCGAACGGGCGAAAGCAAGCTTGTCTTCCGACGAGGCACAGGCAATGACCTTAGCGCCCATGACGGATGCAATTTCCACCGCGGCCTGACCGACCCCGCCGGAGGCGCCGAGCACGGCCACGGTTTCTCCCGGCTGAAGATCCGCCCGGTCCTTGTAAGCGTGAAGCGTCGTGCCATAGGTCACGGCCAGGCCCGCGGCGGTATTGAAGGAAACGCCGTCGGGAAGCGGGATCACCTCATCTGCGCGCACCAGCACCTTCTCGCGCGCCGCGCCCCATTTCATGTATCCCATGACCCGGTCGCCGGCCGCGACACCGGTGACGCCGGAACCAACCGAATCGACAAAGCCTGCAAATTCCGCACTGGGCGAAAACGGGAACTCCGGCTTGAACTGGTACTTGCCTCTGATGATCAGCGTGTCGAAAAAATTGAGGGCACACGCCTCCACCTTGACGACGACTTCGCCGGGACCGGCGACCGGCTCGGCGATTTGCTCGATGACCAGGGTGGAGGCCGGACCGAAGGATTTGCAAAGACAGGCTTTCAAGAGAACCTCTCAACCAACTGAAACGGAAGGGCTGTATGCCAATGCAACGTTAGCAAGTCCTGCGGGCGGCACCTATAGGCATTCCGGATAACCGGACGGTTCAAAACCGGTCCGCTTTCCGCTATGAGGCTCGGACCTGGACAACTTGGACGAATCGATGCGCGGATATTTTGCAATTGGAGCGGAAGGGCTTTCGAAACGCATGAATCTGGGCACGCTGATGAGATCGGCCCACGCCTTCGGCGCCAATTTCTTTTTCACGGTCGATGCGGATCAGAAGATCCGGTCCGCGCCCCCCTCCGATACGTCCAAGAGCCCGGGCCACCTGCCGGTCTTCACCTGGGACAGCGTCGCGACGATGGACCTTCCGCGGGGCTGCCAGCTCGTCGGCATCGAACTGACCGACGATTCCATCGACCTGCCGAGTTTCGGCCACCCGCTTCAGGCGGCCTACGTCCTTGGGCCGGAAAGAGGCTCTCTGTCCCCCGAGATGCTGGCACGCTGCGATCACGTGGTTCGCATCCCGACCAAGTTCTGCGTAAACGTTGCCATGGCAGGGGCGATCGTCATGTATGACCGCCACCGCGCACTCGGACGATATGCGGAACGCCCGGTCTCCTCCGGAGCGCCCACGAGCGAACGCCCGAAACATGTGAGCGGCGGCCCCGTCATGCGCAAGGGACGCAGGGTTCCAGGCACCTGATCCCGGGCAGCAAAGTCGGAGGCGCGCACAGCCGTCGACAGTGAGGCTACGGTTTCAAAAGCTACCTGCCCGCTTGCTTCAGCGTCGCAATCAGCGATCGACTCGCAAACAGGGCCAGCACCGCCATCAGCGAAAAGGTCAGGAACAGCCACGCGGAAGAATTCGCCGTCGCCTCGATATTGTCGCGGGTGTTGAAACCCGTCTGATTGGCGACCAGTCCTGCAGCAGCCGTACCGAACGAGACGGCGAACATCTGGATCGTGGAAAGGGCGGACGCGGCGTTCTCCTTCTCCGACGCATCGGTAAATTGCAGCGCGAAGGTGTTCAGGTGCGGCCAGCTCAGACCAATGCCGGCGCCCACGACGATGAGTGCCACCGACAGCAATCCCGCCAGACCCGCACCGGTGGCGGCATAGGCAGGTGTTGCGGCGGCAAGAACCAGCGTCCCGGCAAGCAACACGGCCGGGCCGGCGAGCACCACACGATGCATGGTTTTCCCGGTAAAGCGCGCGGAATAGACCTCCGCGCAGGACCAGCCGATGGAGATCAGGGCCGCGATGTACCCGGCCAGAAGCGGTGACAGGCCGTGCAGGCGCTGCAGATAGAACGGCATGAAGAATTCTGCATTCACACAGAAAATCAGCAGCGACATCACGGCGAAGGACAGGAATAGCGGCGTGCCGCGTGCCATTGCCCCTCTCGGAAACAGACGGATATCGGAGCTGTTCTCGCGGCGCCTCAGGATGAGCACCAGAATAATGGACACCACGACACCAACGCTCGCACCGGCGACCGTGTCTGCGAGCGATCCGGTCGAAACCGCCAGGACGGCTCCGGCAAGCAACGCCAGTTGGCCGAAGGCGATCGGCCCGGCTTTCGGCAGCGTGTCGCCGACGGCGGGCAACAGCCGCCACGCGATCAGCGAATAGAGCGCGGTGACCGGGATCAGCGCGGCAAAGCCTCCGCGCCAGATGTCATATTCGGCAAACATGCCGCCGACGGCGGGGCCAAACAGCATGGCAATGCCCCAGGTTCCAGACAGCAGCGCCACGGCGCGCGACCACAGACGCTCCGGATAGGCAAACACCACCATCGCGTAGCAGAGCGTGAACATCATGCCGCCGCCTGCGCCCTGCACGGAACGCCCGATGAGCATCACGGGCATGTCCGGTGCCAGGGCCGTGATCAGGCTGCCCAGCGCGAACACCGCCCCGGACAGCGCAAACGACCGTTTCACGTCCATCCGGTTCAGGATCTTGCCGGTAACCGCCGCGCTCAGGATTGCGGCGAGCGTAAACAAGGTGGCGTTCCAGGCATAAAGGCCCTGCCCGCCGATCTCGGCAACGATCGTCGGCAGCATCGTCGCCGAGATGTTGATGTTGATCGCGTGCAGAATGATCCCGCCCGCCAGGACGGCGGAAACGGGGGCATGCGCACCCCAGAGGACATCGCTCCACCGGGCTTCCCCGGATTGCTCGAATGTGGCTGTCATGAGTGGTTTATCTCTTCTTGAGAACAGGATTTCGCTCAATGCCGCCCCTACCTAGGGGCTCAACCTAAGTTGAGGTCAAGAGCTGTTTTTGAGCATCCTGCGGCCACGCACGCTCGCAAAGCCCTGCATTTGGCTGCAACGGCCGGTTTTCGGGTTTGGCCGACGGGGCACCTGAAGGAAAGCTGTGGAAACAGACGACGGCATGCCCGAGCCGGGTTTCAGGACGCAGCCTGGTGGGTAAGGCGCGTGTCGCGGACAACCTGAGGAAAGGCTAATCAGTCCTAATGCAGTGAATTTGAAGTTCGTACGAAACTCGCTGCAAAATGAGCCGAACTTCTGCTTCAGGTGACCGGGGTACGGACCCTAGTCCACATCGACCGCTTCATCGGCTTCGATGAGCTGGCGCAGCCGCCCGAACGCAAGGCGAATGCGCGATTTGACGGTTCCGAGCGGCAGGCCGGTCGTCTCGGATATTTCGCTGTGGGACTGTCCGAGGAAAAACGCGAGCCTGACAACTTCCATCTGCTCTTCGGGCAACTTGGTGATTGCCGCCCGGACCCGCTCTTCCCGCAACCTTGCGTCCATCTCTTCCGAAACATCGGGAAGGGGTGCAGGCTGCAACGCGGGTTCTTCCGGATCCAGGTCTGCGGTCTTTTGCCGCCGCAGGCGATCGATGCGGCGATTGCGCGCAACGCGAAACAGCCATGTGCTTGCCGACGACTTTCTGGGATCGAACAGATCGGCCTTGCGCCAGAGCGTGACCATGACGTCTTGCGCGATTTCTTCCGCCACCGCCGCGTCCGCGCCCTGTTTCATCAGGTAACCCTTTAGCCGCGGGGCGAAGTGATCAAACAATTCCACAAAGGCGTTCTTGTCGCGGTCAGCCGCGACCTTGACGATCAGTTCTGAAAAATACTGCGCTTGCACCAAAAGCTGTCATGCTCCCTGTCCGACCCTATTCTTTAGCAGGTTCGAAACTTTTCGAAAGAGGGTTCAGGCGTTTCTGCCACACTGTTGCCGCGATTAACCGCAAGAGCCAATAGGGGAAACAGGAATAATCGAGATCAATCGGCAGGAACGTCAAAAACCCGCAATTGCCTGGCCAAGTCTTCAACCCTTTCGTAACCAGCTTTAAGTTATCATTAAAGCTAGGTTTATAAGACAGACGGCAATTGCATCAAATTTGACGAAAACTCATAGCCAGATGGTGTGGAGATGATGAAAGCAAAATCGCTGGTACTGGCCCTCGCAGGCCTGGCCGTTTCAAGTGCAGCAGCTTTCGCGCAGACCCCGACGCTTTTGAAGCAACACAAGGACTGGGCGGCGTACACGACGCCAAGCGGTGGCGGCAAGGTTTGCTACGCACTTACGAAGCCGACCACAATGCTGCCGGGCGACCGGAATCACGGAGAGGTCTTTTTCTTCGTAACCTCGCGCCCCGCGGAAGGTGTGTCGTCCGAACCCAGCCTCGTTGTCGGATATCCGTTCAAGGACAAGTCTTCCGTAAACGTCGACGTTGACGGGAAGGCCTTTACGCTTTTCACCAACAACGACGGAGCCTGGGTCGAAAACGCGGCAACCGAAACCCAGCTCGTTGCCGCGATGAAGGCGGGCCGCGAAATGACGGTCAACGGGGAATCGAGCCGCGGAACCCGGACGACCTACAAGTTTTCGCTGTCCGGCGTTACGGCGGCCATCGATACAGCTGCGCAGGCCTGCCGCTAGAACCGCAACGTTACCTTTGCGCGACAGCCCCGGCCGGATGTTCCGGCCGGGCGCTGCGCATGCCTGAGGCCGGGAAGGCCCGGCACCTTGATTTTTCGGTCCATCTGTGGTTTTGGAAGCGTTCAATAAAGGGCCTGCCAATGCAGGCGGTCCGGGCGCCGCGGTTGTCCGTAGCAACGCACTGAAGAGCGCCGGACACGAAACGGACCACAACATGGCATTGACGCTCGACATCGCGCGGGACAATCCGAACGCGCCAACAGTGACTGCAACGGCAGTACACCCCTCGCCCGGTGAAGAAAAACCGACACTCGTGGGTCTGTCGCGCGAGGAACTCGGCGAAGCGCTCGGCACGATCGGCGTACCGCAGAAGCAATGGCGCATGCGTGCCTCCCAGTTGTGGCACTGGCTTTATGTGCGCGGCGTGTCGGAGTTCGCCGACATGACCAACATTGCCAAGGACCTGCGCCGCAAGCTCGACGAGACCTTTACCATCGCCCGGCCGGAGATTGCCTCCGAGCAGATTTCGGTCGACGGGACGCGAAAGTGGCTGTTTCGATTCCCGCCGCGCGGGGCCGGCCGTCCGGTGGAAGTCGAAACCGTCTATATTCCCGAAGAGGGCCGCGGCACACTGTGCGTTTCCTCCCAGGTCGGCTGTACGCTGACCTGCACGTTCTGCCACACCGGTACGCAGAAGCTGGTTCGCAATCTCACGTCCGAGGAAATTCTCTCGCAGGTTCTGATGGCCCGTGACCGCCTCGGCGACTTTCCCGATGCCGACACGCCTCAGGGCGCCATTGTCCCGAGCGAGGGCCGTCTCGTTTCCAATATCGTCATGATGGGAATGGGCGAACCGCTCTACAATTTCGACAACGTCAAGAAGGCCCTCCTGATCGCCTCCGACGGCGACGGCCTGTCTTTGTCCAAGCGCCGCATCACCTTGTCGACATCGGGCGTCGTGCCGGAAATATTCCGCACCGGAGACGAGATCGGTTGCATGCTGGCAATATCGCTCCATGCCGTGCGCGACGACCTTCGCGATGTTCTGGTCCCCATCAACAAGAAGTGGAACATCGAGGCACTTCTGGATGCCTGCCGCAATTATCCGGGGCTGTCCAACGCCAAGCGGATCACGTTTGAATACGTCATGCTGAAGGGTGTCAACGACAGCAACCAGGACGCCCTGGACCTTGTCCGCCTGCTCAAGGGCATTCCGGCAAAGATCAACCTCATCCCGTTCAATCCCTGGCCGGGCTCCGAGTACGAATGCTCGGACTGGGAGCGGATCGAGGAATTCGCGGACATCGTCAATCGGGCCGGATATGCATCGCCCATTCGCACGCCGCGCGGTCGCGACATCTTTGCCGCTTGCGGACAGCTGAAATCGGCATCCGAACGTATGCGCAAGAAAGACCGTGAAGCGCTCGCCGCCTCCTGATCATTCCGCAATACCCGTCCGTCTTTGGCGAAATGGAACCGCTGGACCGCTCCATTGTTCCCCTCGCATGTGTGACCCATCGCAGTTTTGCCGATTGCCGCGCTCCGGTAAAGACAGTCATCTGGCTTCAGCGGTGCCACGAAGTGGCTGAAACGGCGCGGATCCGATAACGACGACACACAAGGCAGTGAAACCCCTCATTTCTTTCAAGTCTTTGCAGGACGCTTGTATTACCATTGGAAGCAACCACTTCACCTGCAAGGGCCGTTGACGCCGATATTTGTGAAGGAAGTGCATTATGAGCAAAACCGTTTTGATTTTTGTGGTCCTGCTGATTCTGTCTGCGGTTCTCGTGGACGCGCTGGCGCAATCTGAATCGTCCGACAGCCACATCGCGATCGAGGACCCGGCCGAACTGACCAAGGACGAAGCCCGCGAGATTTACGATGGCCTGAAGGCCCGCATGGCCGGCCTCTACGCGGCATCGGAACTGGATGAAATCGGCAACTACCAGTCCTGGGAGATCTTCAACGACGCGCCCTTCGTCTCCGCGACCCACGGCCAGCGCTACGTCAACAACTACGCCAATGCCATTGCGGTCAACTACGCGGTTCTGAAGGACGGGGAAAAACTGCCGGCCGGCTCTGTTCTCGCAAAGGACAGCATCACCGTTACGAGTGACGGCCGCGTCTTCCCGGGCGCGATGTTCGGTATGGAAAAGCTGCCCGAGGGCACAAATCCGGAAACCGCCGACTGGCGCTATTTCATGGTGATCCCGGACGGATCGATCTTCGGCGATACGACCGGCGACAACCCCCACCTCATGGCCTATTGCCACGATTGCCACCTGGGTGTGGCGGAGCGGGACTTCACGTTCTTTGTCCCTGAGGAATTCAGGATCCAGTAACAAACCTGCAAACGTCAAAAAGGCCGCCCTCCGGCGGCCTTTCGATTTTAAGGTCGCTTGACGCGGACGGTCAGACCAGACCGGCTTTCGTCAGCGGCAGGTTGGTGACCCAGTCGCCGTTTCCTGCGGCAATGGCGTTGGCAACCGCGGGCCCGATCGGGGGCGTGCCGGGTTCACCGATGCCGGTCGGCGCTTCGTTGGACGCAACGATATGCACCTCGATCTCCGGCATGTCGGAGATCCGGATCGGCTCATACGTGTCGAAGTTGGTTTCTTCGACAACGCCATCGGCGAGCGTGACCTGGTTGCGCAGGATCGCGCCCAGTCCGTAGCCGATACCGCCCTCGACCTGCGCCCGGATGTTGTCCGGGTTGATCGGCGTGCCGCAATCAACGGCAGCGACAACTTTCTCGACCTTCACCGTGCCATCATCTCTGAAGGAGATTTCCGCGACTTCGGCGACGTAGGAACCGAACGACTTGTGAACCGCGACACCGCGATGCCGTCCTTCTGGTGCCGGTGTGTCCCAGCCCGCTTTCTCGGCGGCAAGTTTCAGCACATTCGCCTTGCGCGGATCGTCCTTGAGAAGTTCAAGGCGGTACGCGACCGGATCCTTGCCCGCTTCCTTGGCAATGCGGTCAACCATGGTCTCCATCACATAGGCCGTGTGGGTGTGGCCAACGGACCGCCACCACAGGACCGGCACCTGGGTCTCCTGGTAGGACTGGTCCATGTTCATGAGCGGAAACGCATAGGTCGTGTCGTGCGCGCCCTCGGTCATGTTGTGATCGACGCCATCCTTCATAAGCATCGGCTCGAAAGGCGTGCCCTTGATGATCGACTTGGCCGCGATGTGGTACTTGAACGCCGTAACGTTGTTGTCCTCATCCAGTCCGACCCTGATCTTATGGGCCGACATCGGACGGTAATAGCCGCCGGCCATGTCGTCCTCGCGGGTCCAAACGATCTTGACCGGCGCCGGATCCATTCCGGCCGCAAGCATTGCTTTGGCCAGGAACGCGACTTCCGCCACCGGATGACTGTCCGCCTGCGCGCGCCGGCCGAACGATCCACCCGCCCACAAGGTGTTGATCTTCACCTTTTCGAACGGAACTTCGAGGATTGTCGCGGCCACGTTGTGATCGATCGTCTGGATCTGCGACCCAAGCCAGAGCTCCGCGGTCTCGCCATCGTAAAGCAGCGCTGCATCAAGTGGCTCCATGGCGCCGTGGGCCAGGAACGGGAACTCGAAATCGGCTTCGATCACACGTGCGGATCCCTCCAGGGCGGCGTCTGCATCACCGTCTTCGCGGACCTTGAGGCCCGGTTTCGCGGTCATGTCCTTCAGCTCCGCCATCATGGCATCGCTCGACCGTGTTTCCGCACCGCTGTCATCCCATTCGATTTCCAGAAGATCGCGCGCCTTGATCGCCGGCCACGTGGATTCGGCGACGACGGCGACCCCATTGGGGATCTGCAGAACGTTGACGACGCCCGGGACGGCCTTGGCTTCGGTCGCATCAAAGGACTTCAGCTTGCCACCGAACCTGGGCGAGCGGGCCACGACAGCAACCAGCAGGTCGTCCCGCTGAAAGTCCATCGTGTAGGTGTTCGGAGCACCGACGGTCTTGTTCTTCACGTCGACGCGCGGAAACGACTTGCCGATATAAACCCACTGGTCCGGGGTCTTCAGCACGGGTTCCGCCGGAACATCCTGCTGCGCGGCGAGGCCGGCCAGCTCACCGAGCGTGGCCGACTTGCCGGACGCGTGGCTGACAACACCATTGGAAACGGTAATTTCACCCGCCGGAACGCCCCATTCCTGGGCCGCGGCGGCAATGATCATCGCCTTCGCGGCGGCACCGGCCTGGCGGTACTGCATGAACGAGTTCGCCATTGCGGTCGACCCGCCCGTACCCTGTACGCCAAAGAGCGTGTTGGCATAGATCTGCGGATTGGAGGGCGCGTGCTCGGCGCTGACCTGTTCCCACGACGCGTCGAGTTCGTCGGCGACCAGCGTCGTCAGGCCCGTTGCTGTCCCCTGCCCCTTGTCCAGGTGCTTGGACAGGACGACAACCGTGTTGTCCGGACGGATATGCACGAATGGCTGGATAAATTCGCCCTCACCGGCAGCGGCCTCGGCAGCGCGCGGCAGGTTCATGGCGATTACGAGACCGCCGACGGTTCCGGCGGACATTTTCAGGAATGTGCGCCGTGACGGCTTTGCCGCTTCAAGCGGTTTCTGCAACAGATGCAACATGGATCAACCCTCCATCTTGTCGGCGGCAAGGTGGATCGCCTTGCGGATACGGGCATAGGTGGCGCAACGGCAGACATTGCCGTCCATGGCCGCATCGATGTCTTCGTCCGTCGGCTTGGGCGTCTCGCTCAGGAGCGCGGTGGCCGCCATGATCTGGCCCGACTGACAGTAACCGCATTGCGGCACGTCCAACTCGTTCCAGGCAGCCTGGATCGCGTCCGCAGCCTTGCCGTTGATGCCTTCGATGGTGGTGATTTCAGCGCCGTCCATATCGCCGACATAAGTCTGGCAGGACCGGATCGGAACGCCGTCCCAATGCACGGTGCAGGCACCGCAAGAGGCAATGCCGCAGCCGAATTTCGTGCCGGTCATTCCCAGTTCGTCGCGCAGAGCCCACAGCAGCGGGCTTTCGGGATCGGCATCAAGCGTGCGCGTTTCCCCGTTGATTTTCAGTGTTATTGACATGAGGACGTCTCCCTTGGCTGGCCTTGTCTGGCTAAGGGGTGTAAACTACACTGTGCAGTGTAATACCGACTTTGGCGTCTGTAAACGCCCCAGTTTACATAGAGCGCATTTTTTGGGAAAAAAGGATGGGGCGAGGAAAACAAAAACACTGCGAGCGGGGCTGAACTGAGCACGATATGTCCGTATCCGACCAGAAGAAAAAGCAGATTGTGGAAGCCGCGATCGCGGAGTTTCAGGAAAAAGGCTATGCCGGGGCGAGCATGGACCGGATTTCCGAGCGCGCTCAGGTCTCGAAGCGGACGGTCTACAATCATTTCGAAAGCAAGGACGTCCTGTTCCGGGCCATCAATCAGTGCCTTGCTGATCAGATCAATTCCGCGCTCGAACTTCCCTATGATCCGGATTTGCCGATTCGCGATGCGCTGATCCGGTTGGGTTGGGCGGAAGGCGAACTCATGATCAGCCCCTGTTTCATGAGCCTTGCCCGCATGATCATGAGCGAAACCATTCGCGACCCGGAACTGGCCGCCGACATGAACGCCCGCATGACCAAGCTCGTCGTGTTCGCCGAATTTATCGAGCGCGCGACGGCGGAAGGCAAGTTGAAGGCGCGCGATCCCGCCGTTGCCGCCGAACAGTTCCTGGGTCTCATCAAATCGCGCGCCTTTTTCCCGAACATCTACGCCGCACGCGTGCCGGGCCGGGAGGAAATCGGCAGGATCATCGAGGAAAGCGTCGACCTTTTCCTGGCGAAATACGGCGCCACCCGACCTGCCAAGGAATCGGCTGAATAAGCCGTGGACCGCGTCCAGATATTCCTTTAGCGCCAGATCCCGCGCACCGCTTCACGCGGGATAAGCAATGTCATGGATGCCTAGGTAAGGCCATTGGCAGACCAATGAGTGGTTCCGTTCGCGAGCCGCGTCTCGCACCTTTCGTCATGGTCGCGCCGGCTCCGGTAATCCGGGCTTTTTCCCTCCTCACGGGCAAGCTGATCGATAAGCACCACCCTGGCATGCGACACCAGTCGGAACGGGGTTTGTGGCCGTGACGTCATCATCTTTGAACACCTCAACCGTCCTTCCGGACGCGCTCTTGGAGATCCCGGATCGGCGTACATTTGTCCCGGATGACGGTGGGTCATGGGGCGCCGGGCCCAGCACTCTATCAAAAGTTGCGCTAACTGCATAAAGCACGTTTAAAGTTGCAGCAATTAGACAGACCTCGTCCACGCAAAGAAACGCGGTAACTTTCTGT
>JBCBUA010000079.1:0-19674 GCA_039818365.1 Pseudomonadota bacterium | reverse complement strand
CTTTCACGGCGAGGTGGACGTCAAGACAGCCTATGTACCGGGCATCGACAGTTACGCGATCAAGATGGCGTCCGGCTTCTTTGACAATCCGAAACAGGGCTTGCCGAGTGCATCGGGTCTGATGGTCCTGTTTTCCGCCCGCACCGGTTTTGTCGAAGCGTTGCTTCTCGACAACGGCTACCTGACGGACATTCGCACCGCGGCGGCGGGAGCCGTGGCCGCAAAACACCTGGCCCCGGAGACAGCCCGAACGGCCTGCATTGTCGGGGCCGGCGTGCAGGCCAAACTGCAGCTGGAGGCCCTTTGTCTTGTTCGTCCCATCGAACACGTCACTTTCTGGGCCAGGGACATTTCCAAGGCGCAGGCAGCCGCCGGGGAAATGGCGGACCAGCTTGGCATTGAAGCAACTGCTGCACCCGCGCTTGAGCCTGCCGTCCGTGAAGCCGATGTCATCGTCACCACGACGCCGAGCACGGAGCCCCTGATCAAGGCAGACTGGCTGAGTGCCGGGCATCATGTGACCGCGATGGGCTCCGACCAGGAACACAAGCTGGAACTGGAACCTGCCTGTCTTGGCGTAGCCGATCTTTACGTTCCCGACCGGCAGTCGCAAACGGAAGTGTTGGGTGAACTGCGCCATGCGATCGCGGCTGGCATTATTCCGGCCGACAGCACGTTTGATGAGCTTGGAGACGTCGTTGCTGGAAAGGCCGACGGCCGCGCAGATGTACAGCAGATCACCATCTGCGACCTGACCGGAACCGGTATCCAGGATACGGCCATTGCGACCTTTGCGCGTCAGCGCGCGCAAGCTTCCGGCCATGGAACGGATTTCAGCGCCTAACGACTGACTGGACCACCCGCATGATCGAACCCACGCTTCATTTCACCAGGGACGAATACCAGAGCAGGATCGCCAAAACGCGTATCGCGATGGAGGCTGCCGGCGTTGACCTGATCATTGTCTCCGATCCGTCCAACATGGCCTGGCTGACCGGATATGACGGCTGGTCCTTCTATGTTCACCAGGCGGTGCTGCTCGGACTGGAAGGAGACCCGGTCTGGTTCGGGCGCGGACAGGATGCGCAAGGTGCGTTCCGCACCTGTTTCATGCATCCGGACAACATCATCGGCTACCCGGATCACTATGTTCAATCCACCGAGCGCCACCCGATGGACTACCTGGCCGCGCGGATCGAAGAGCGCGGCGCGGGTGCACGGCGCATCGGTGTTGAAATGGACAATTACTGGTTCACCGCCGCAAGCTTTGCCGCGCTCCAGAAGGGACTGCCGAACGCAACTTTTCAAGATGTGACCGCTCTGGTGAACTGGCAGCGGGCGGTCAAATCCGATCAGGAACTTGCCTATATGCGCATGGCTGGAAAGCTGGTCGAAAAGATCCACGCCCGCATTCTTGAAAAGGCCGAGCCGGGCCTGCGCAAATGCGATCTCGTCGCGGATATCTACGACGCCGGACTGCGCTACGATCCGGGACTTGATGCCGGCGGCGACTACCCGGCGATCGTGCCCCTGCTGCCGTCGGGAAGCGATGCCGCGGCTCCCCATCTCACCTGGGACGACAAGCCGATGAAATCGGGCGAGGGAACGTTTTTCGAGGTTGCCGGTGCCTACCGCCGCTATCATTGCCCACTCTCACGCACACTTTTCCTCGGCAAGCCGACGCAGACATTCCTCGATGCGGAAAAGGCCGTTCTGGAAGGGATGGAAGCCGGCCTTGAAGCGGCAAGGGCAGGCAATCTGTGCGAAGACATCGCGCTCGCCTTTTTTGCGGTCCTCAGGAAACATGGCATCACCAAGGACAACCGGACGGGATACCCCATTGGCCTCTCCTATCCTCCCGACTGGGGCGAACGCACCATGTCGCTACGAAGCGGTGACAGGTCGGTCCTTCAAGAGAACATGACTTTCCATTTCATGACCGGGCTCTGGATGGAGGACTGGGGGTTCGAGATCACCGAAAGCATCGTCATTCGCGATGGTGCGCCGGACTGTCTGGCAAGTGTCCCGCGCAAACTCTTCGTGAAGGACT
The DNA here is from genome assembly GCA_039818365.1 of Pseudomonadota bacterium. Taxonomy (GTDB): domain Bacteria; phylum Pseudomonadota; class Alphaproteobacteria; order Rhizobiales; family Stappiaceae; genus Roseibium. The sequence goes on along the minus strand of JBCBUA010000079.1, from coordinate 17,624 downwards.
GACCATGGCGCAAAACCCGATCGTGCCCACAATCCCGTTTGACGAAGATGGCGTTCATCACGGTTATCTCCGCCTGCCCTACAGCCGTGACGATTCCGCCTGGGGATCGGTCATGATACCGCTCACGGTGATCCGGAACGGCGACGGTCCGACGGCACTCCTGACCGGTGGCAATCACGGGGACGAATATGAGGGGCCGATCGCACTGATGGATCTGGCGCAGTCCCTTTCCAAAGAGGAGGTTCGGGGCCGCGTCATCATCGCGCCCGCGTTCAACTATCCCGCGTTTCGGGCAGGGACGCGGACTTCTCCCATCGACAAGGGTAACCTGAACAGGTCCTTTTCGGGACGGCCGGATGGCACTGTGACGGAAAAGATTGCGCACTATTTCGACAGCGTCCTGATACCGACGGCAGATATCGTTCTCGACTTCCATTCAGGTGGCAAGACGCTGGACTTTCTGCCGTTTGCGTCGGCGCACGTGCTCAACGACAAGGATCAGCAGGCCAGATGTGTTGCGGCAGCCAATGCCTTCAACGCGCCCTATACGGCAATCATGCTCGAGATCGACAGCACCGGCATGTACGATACGGCGGTCGAGGAAAAGGGAAAGGTCTTCGTCACGACGGAACTCGGCGGCGGCGGCACCGCGACGGCCCGATCAATAGCCATCGCAAAGAAGGGTGTCCGCAATCTCCTGAAACATGCCGGCATCCTGCCGGGAAATGTTGAGCTGGAAGAGAGCGTGTTCCTGGACATGCCCGACGGGGACTGTTTCGTCTTCAGCGAAAGCGACGGCATGATCGAGCCGCTTGTCGATCTCGGCGCGGACGTCACGAAAGGAGATGTGGTCGCAAGGGTCTGGGCGACCGGCCGGACGGGCCTTGCTCCGACGGATTACCGGGCCGCGCGGTCGGGCATTCTCATGGCCCGCCACTTCCCCGGCCTCATCAAGTCGGGCGATTGTCTGGCGGTCGTGGCAGTTGTTGTGTGACTGTGCCGTCGTGGATCGGGTGACGCGACCCACTCTGCACTAAAGGACAGTTGCGTCGGCGGTGCCGTGCGGAAAAACTGCGAACCATGGAGGAGAGACACCCAGGAACGCGAGGGACGGGTCGCGTGCTGGCGCAGCTGATGATTTGCGCGGCCGCGGTGTTTCTATGCGCCGTCTCGATGGCAAGCGCCCTGGAACTGGAGCGGGAGGAAGCCGCCAGGTACATTCAGCCGCCCTACCAGTTGGGCGATCTCATCGAGGGTGACGTCTACGAACTGATCAACCTGGACAGCCGGGTGGCGGGCTATGCTTTCGAGACGCAGCATCTTGCGCCGTTGCCGGGGTTTTCCGGCGCGCCGATCAACCTGTTCGTGATACTGACCCTTGAGGGCCGGTTGATCGATGTCGACATCGTTTCCCACAATGAACCGATTTTCGTCTCCGGGCTGGGCGAAGCGCCGTTTCAGGATTTCATAGCGCAATACAAGGGCTATTCGATCACCGACAGCCTTGTCATCGGTGTTCCCTACGGAGATGGCGGCAGTGGCTCGTCGCTGGTCTATCTGGACGGTGTCACCAAGGCGACGGCCAGTGTTCGGATTGCTCATGAAACCCTTCTCGCCGCGGCCCTGAAGGTTGCCCGCGAGAAGATGCAGGGGATTGGCGGAAGCGCGGCCGCCGAGCCGGACCTTGACTACACCGAAGAGCTGACCTGGCAGCGACTGGTTGATGAGGGGATTGCCGGGCGGCGCGTGGTCACCAACCGAGAGGTCGACGAGGCATTCGCGGATACGATCTGGGCGGATGACGACCCCCTGGCAAAGGAGGAGCCGGACGACGTCTATCTCGACCTCTGGGTGGTCGATCTTGGACCTCCCGCGATTGCCGAGGCGATTCTCGAACCGGACAGTCTGCGTCAATTGAAGAACTTCCGGGAACTGTCACCGGAAGACGAACCGCTTCTGGTGATTGATGCCGGGCGGCATGGACTGGTCACGGAGGACTTCGTCCGCAACACCAGCCCCGACCTGATCACGGCAAGCCAGAACGGTCTGCCGATTTCGCTGCGCGATGCCGATCTCGATGTCGAGCTGCGCGACGGCATACCGGGCGAAGTGGCCATGATCCTGCGCACCGACCGCCGCCTCGGATTCGACCCGACCGGCGACTGGTCCCTGTCGGTTCGGGCTGTGCGCGAGCACGGGTCCTTCAGGCCGGAAATCGGCACGGTCGACTTCAGCATCGTGCACAAGACCGACGACCGTTTTTTCATCCGGGACGAACCGCCGGCCCCTGTGCCGGTCTGGCGGCAGGCGATGGATGCCCGCTCCGGTGATCTCATTGTTCTGGCGGGCGGGCTCGCCATGCTGGTACCGCTCCTTTTCCTGGGCCAGTCGAAGCTGGCGGGCTTGCGCTACTACACGGCCTTCCGCCTTGCCGTTCTTGCCGGGGTCATCGGCTTCGTCGGCTGGTGGGGACAGGGCCAGCTCTCGATCGCAACGGTGCTCGGCGTCGTGCGCGGCGTGTTCGAGGGCCAAAGCCTGTCGTTCCTGCTTTACGACCCGTTTTCGCTCCTGATCTGGGCTGTTGTGATCCTGACCTTTGTGCTGTGGGGGCGCGGCTTCTTCTGTGGCTGGATGTGTCCGTTCGGGGCCATGCAGGAATTCATGCACCATGCCGGGCGCCTGTTGCGCCTGCCCCAGATCCGGGTGCCGGACCGGATCGACCGCTGGCTGGTCAAACTGAAATACGGGATCCTGGCGGGCATGATCGCGCTGATCTTTGCAGCTCCATCCTATCTTGACGCCGCCATCGAGGTCGAACCGTTCAAGACGGCCATCACGACCTTCTTCGTGCGCGAGTGGTACTACGTTCTCTATTGTGTCGGTCTGCTGGCGCTCAGCATGATGGTGTTCAAGGGCTTCTGCCGCTACATCTGCCCGCTCGGCGCCGTCATGGCGATTGGCGGGTTCCTGAGACTGCGCAACTGGATCCCGCGCCGCGCCGCCTGCGGCAGCCCCTGTCAGCTGTGCCGGGTGAAGTGCAATTACAATGCGATCAAGCCGACCGGCGGTATTCGCTACGACGAATGCTTTCAGTGCCTTGATTGCGTGACCATCCATGACGACGACAACCAGTGTGTCCCCCTGATCCTGGCCAAGCGCGGGAGAGAGCTATGACCGCGACGCGGCGCCGTTTCCTGACGATCATGGCTGGCAGCATGGCCTCGGCTGCGACCTTGCGGTCCGCCCGCGCCGAGGCTGTTACCTGGCACGGGCGCGCGCTCGGCGCTGAGGCGGAAATAAGGCTGTTCGGGACCGACCGGGTACAGGCCAGACAGGCCCTGGCAGCCGCCAGGGACACGATTCTGCGCATGGAAAAGCTGTTTTCGCTTTATCTGGCCGGCTCTGCGCTCAACAGGTTGAATGCCGCCGGCACCTTGCACATGCCGCCGGAGTTCGCGCGCCTGATCGGGATCGTGGATGCGATCCACGCGGTGAGCGGTGGCCTGTTCGACCCGACCGTGCAGCCGGTGATGGCCGCCCTGGCACGGACACCCCACAAGCTGTCACCGGCAGAGCGGCAGGCGCTTGCCGAACGGATCGGCTGGAGCAAGGTTCGCAGGCACGGGTCGGAGCTGTCTTTCTCGGTCCCTGGTATGGCGCTGACACTCAATGGCATCGCCCAGGGTTTTGCGACCGACCGGGTCAGCGAAGTTCTGAACGCGCACGGGTTCGATCCCCATCTTGTCCATGTCGGCGAATACCGCGCCGGCTCAAGCCCCGCGAAAATCGGGATCGGAAGTGCTGACGGCTCCTTGCTTGACACCCTGGAGCTTCGCCATGCGTCCGTTGCGACATCGTCTCCCCGCGGAACGCGCTTTGAAAACGGCAGCGGCCACATTGTCCTTCCCGGCCTCGGTGACCGTGCGCCGCGATGGCGGTCCGTGACCGTTCAGGCCGGAACGGCCGCGGCGGCCGATGGCGTGTCGACCGCCCTGGCGCTCACAACGACAACGGATCTCGCCGAGAAAGCAATTGCGGAGGGACGTGTGCAACGGGTCTGGTTCGAGGATCGCGACGGGCGGCTTGTCCGTATTTGACGGCCGTCAGGAAAGCCTGCCGTCCGGTCTCGTCCGTTACCAGTCCGGCTTGGTGTAGCTCAGACCGTAATCTTCGAAGATCTTTTCCATCCGCCCGTCCTCGACGGCATATCGTATGGCATCGTCCACGGCGTAGGACAGCGGCCGCCAGTTGTGTCTGACGGCGAGTCCCAGCGTCCAGGAGGACTTCGCCAGTCCGGGAAAGGGCGGTGTATGAACCGAGAGTTCGTCGGTCAGCGCATGCTCGATCTGGGACAGCGGCGCCATGACCGCCATGACCTGGCCGTCAGCCAATGCGGCCATGGCCTCCTCTGCGGTTGGGAAGCGGCGCATGTTGGCAACGAGCTGGCCGCGGGCAAAGCTGGAGAGATAAAAATCCGAAATCGTGTCGTTCTCGACGCCGACCGTGTCAAACCGGAAATAGGCCGGGACGGGCGGGTCTTCCGGGTAGACGTCCTTGCGATAGGCGATCGCCAGCTGCTCGTTGTAATACTGCCCGTTCAGCACGACCATTTCGTTGCGGCAGCCGAGTTCGCGGTCATAGGGAACGTGCAGCATCACATTCGAAATCTGCCCGCCGATCAGCTTTCCCCGCCAGACATTGTTGCGCAGGTCGCCGTCGACATTTTCATCGGCTGCGGTGGCGATGAACTGGGCCTCGACACCAAGATCGGCCGCGATCAGCTTGCCGATCTCGATATCGACTCCCTTCAGGACACCGCCCTCCTTGTAGGAGAACGGCGGGAAATCCTCATAGACCGCAATCTTGATCGTGCCGCGTTCCTGGATGTCATCAAGGCTCTGGCCGACAATGTCACGGCCGACATTCTGCGGCTTGCGTTCCGCCTCGTCGCCAAAGCGAACATTCTCGCAATTCTGCGCAAAGGCACTTGTCCCGGCCACGGTGACCATGGCCAGGAGCGCGAGTGCCGTTTGTTGCACTTGTTTGAGCATTATTGGGCGGCCGACAATCCGATCGTCAGAATCTCTGCAGTTTTTTTGAGACTTTCATCAGAACCGTCCAATTGCAACACGGCACGTGAGGCAACGGAATCGGCTTTCGGAGCACCGGATCCTGTTTCCAGCGAATTGGCGATCTCCGACATTTCCGCGCGCAGCGGCGCAACGGTCTCTTCCGCGTCCGCCGCCGAGGTCGTGGCCGACAGATCCCTGATCTTGTCCCGGATCGCTTTCAGCCGGTCGGAATGCGGATCGAGCGCGCCTTCGTCCGGTCTGGTTTCGACATAGGTCCGAATGGCCCACGCCGCTTCCTGACCCAGCAACTCTCCGAAGGCGGGCATCTTGGTGATCCCGTTTTGAGTATAGCCGTGCTGATAGCGTTCCAGGTACCACTCATCGCCGTAATCGTCGGCTTCGAGATAGCGCAGATCGGGGGCCAGGCCGCCGGAAATCACCTCAAGTCCGTGGCAGCGCGCGCAGTTCTGGTTGTAGCCGGACGCGCCCACCTTGATCGCAAGCGCCCAGAATTCACTGTCAGGATCGCGCCACGGATTTTCGGCAAGCCATTCCTCTCCGAGGTCGGGAAGGCCTGCGGTGTCGACGGCCTGGGGGGCGACATCGCCATGTGCTTCCACCCGTCCCATCTGATCGAGTGCGGTTAGCGTAAGCGCGGTTCCGGCCGCGAAAATGCCAAGCAAGCAATTGCGCAAATTCATGAACTCTCTCCTCCCGAGATCATCGCGGTTAGATACGCACAGCTCTTCGCAGGGCGCTATTGTACCAAGGGACAAGTCTCCTTTCCTTGCCCATTCACCAGTCTTCAGACTAACCTTCAAGCCACTGGGAGGCCGCGTGTATTAATGGCGCGGGAGATGGTTTGATGATTGTCAGGTCGATCGCAAAATACTTAGCGATATTATGGATTTGCTGCGGCGCAGCATATGCTGAGGTCGCGGTTACAATCGGATATCTTGAGAGGGTCGAGCCGCAGCCTCCGGTTCTGTCAAATCTCGATCCGATCCCCGAAGACGAGGGTCTGGCGGGGGCGGAACTTGGCCTAAAGGACAATGCCACGACCGGTCGGTTCCTGAAGCAGACATACAGCCTGGAACCAAGGATCGTGGAGGAGGATGGCGATTTCGTATCCGCCGCGCGCGACCTGCTCGCGATCACGCCTTTCATCATCGTCAAGGCGCCCGGAAGCGACCTGCTCGCCCTGGCAGACTTGCCCGAGGCAGGTTCGGCTGTTGTGTTCAACGCCGGATCGCCGGATACCGCCCTGAGAGAGGCTTCCTGCCGTGCCAACGTGCTTCATACCCTGCCCTCGCGGGCGATGCTGACAGATGCACTGGCGCAATTCGGTGTCCGCAGGAAGTGGACCGATTGGGTCATCCTGTCCGGACCCAACGCCAAGGATCAGGCCTTTGCCGGCGCGCTGGAAGCCTCGGCACAGAAATTCGGTATCCGCATCCTGGAAAGCAAGGTCTGGGACGTCGATGCCGACATGCGCCGCAACGCCTTTCAGGAACTGCCGCTGTTCACTCAGGACTTTCCCGAACATGACGTGCTGGTGGTTGCTGACGAGACCGATGACTTCGGCCGTTATGTCCCGTTCAATGCCTGGGAACCGCGCCCGGTTGCCGGAACCGAAGGCCTGGTTCCGGCCGCCTGGGACCGCACGGTGGAGCAATGGGGCGCCGCCCAGCTTCAGAACCGGTTCGAGGAATTGGCCGGCAGGACAATGCGTCCCGTCGACTATGCCGCCTGGGCCGCCATGCGCACCATCGGCGAAGCCGTGACCCGGACCAATCAGGCCGAGGCTGGTCCCATTCGCGGCTACATCCTGTCGGACGATTTCGAACTCGCGGGTTTCAAGGGCCGGCCGCAGACCTTTCGAACTTGGAACGGACAAATGCGCCAGCCGATCCCCCTGACGCATCCTCGGGCGGTTGTCGCCCAGGCCCCCTTCGAAGGATTCCTGCATCAAAGAACCGAGCTCGACACGCTCGGAATAGACGAGGCGGAAAGCGCCTGTAAAGCATTCAGGGAGTGAGACATGCGTAGGTTCTTGACGGTTGCCGGGTTCACGCTCGGTCTCGGACTGTCTTCCGCAGCAGCTGACGAGATCTGGGTCTCCAATGAAAAGGATGACACGATCAGCGTGATCGACATCGACACGCTTGAGGTTGTCCGCACGATAGAGGTGGGTGAAAGGCCGCGCGGCATCACCTTCGCGATCGATCATTCCGTGCTTTACCTGTGCGCCTCCGACAGCGACACGGTGCAGGTCATCGATCCGGAAACGGGCAAGATCCTGCACGAACTGCCTTCGGGCGAGGATCCGGAACAGTTCGTTCTGCATCCGGACAACCGGCATCTTTACATTGCCAACGAGGATGACGCGATCACCACCGTGGTTGACACGGAAACCCGCAAGGTGATCGCGCAGATCGACGTCGGCATCGAGCCGGAAGGCATGGCGGTATCGCCGGACGGCAAGATCGCGATCACCACGTCCGAGACCACCAACATGGCGCACTGGATCGACACTGATAGCCAGGAACTGTTCGCCAACACGATCGTCGACCAGCGTCCGCGCCACGCGGAATTCACCCATGACGGGTCCGAGCTCTGGGTCAGCTCGGAAATCGGCGGCACGATCACGGTCTTTGACCGGGAAAGCCAGACGGAAAAAGCCAAGATCGATTTTGAGATCCAGGGCATTCACCCCGACCGGGTACAGCCGGTCGGCTTCGAGATGACCCGGGACGGTAAACATGTCTTCGTGGCGCTCGGACCATCGAACCACATCGCCGTGGTCGATCCGAAAACCTACGAAGTCACGGACTACATTCTCGTGGGCCGGCGTGTCTGGCACATGGCCTTCAACGGCGATGAAAGCCTGCTATTCACGACAAATGGCGTATCTGGAGACGTGACGGTGATCGATGTCGCGGAGCTGGCACCGGTCAAAACGATCAAGGTCGGGCGCTTCCCGTGGGGCGCGGCTTACCGGCCAACCAACTGAGACAACCGGGAGGAAACCATGAAATTCTTGCTTGCCTGCGCCACCGCCCTCGCGCTCCTGTCGGCTCCGGCCATTGCCGACAGTGACGATGATGACGACGAGGCCCCGGCGTTCGGAGCCGCTGGCATCATGTCGCGCGACAACCGGGAGGATCTGCCGCCACTGACATTGTCCGCAGGAACACCACTCAACGAAAGCGGTACGCTGGACCTGAAATCGGGGACCTACTACGAAATCGAGATCGAGGCCGACGGCAGCCAGGAACTGGCCTTGGCGGGAGCGGATTTCTTCAGGGCGATCTGGATCGACGAGATCGTCATTGAGGGCATTGAAATCCGCCCGCTCGGCGTGGACAGCCTTGAATTTGACGAAGCCGGGACGGTTGAAATCAGTTTTCTTGCAATCAAGCCTGGAACCTACCATTTTGGTGTGCCCGGCAGCGACCTGCAGAAACTGGAGATCACCATCAAGTGACAGCGCGCCTGAGCGTTCAGGGCATCACGCATTCCTACGGAAAGAAGCCGGCACTGAACAATGTTGGTTTTTCTCTGGAGAAAGGATCATTCTGTGCTCTTCTCGGCCCGAATGGCGCCGGAAAGAGCACATTGTTTTCGATCCTGACGCGCATGTTCGTGCCGGATGCGGGCGACGTCAGCGTCGCCGGGCACTCCCTTTCGCGCGCGCCGGGAAAGGCGCTTGCGCGGATTGGGGTTGTGTTCCAGCAGCCGACCCTCGATCTTGATCTGACCGTCCGGCGCAATCTGAAATATTTCGCCGCGCTCCACGGGATATCCGGCACCCTCGCCGACGAGCGCATAAAGGCCGTGCTTGAGCGTGTCAGCATGAGCGAGCGGATGGACGAGAAGGTCCGCGCGCTCAATGGCGGTCACCGGCGGCGCATGGAAATCGCCCGGGCGCTGATCCACGAACCGCAGGTGCTGCTGCTGGACGAGCCGACGGTCGGCCTGGACGCGGCCACAAGGCACGCGATCACCGCACACGTTCATGACCTGGCCGACGCACAGGACCTCACGGTCCTCTGGGCCACGCATCTTGTGGATGAAGTGCGCGACGATGACCGCCTCATCGTGCTGCACCAGGGCATTGTTCTTGCGGATGGGAGCGCTGCGGGAATTGCCGATGGCTTGACGCTGCAGTCCCGCTTTCTGGAGATGACGGGAGCCGGCGAATGAAAACGGCCCTGATCTGTCTTGCTGCCATCGTACATCGGGAGGCCTTACGCTTCGTGTCGCAGCGGGGCCGCTTTCTGGCGGCGATCGTGCGGCCGCTGGTTTGGCTGATCGTGTTCGCAGCCGGTTTCCGCGCAGCGCTTGGCCTGTCGATCCAGCCGCCCTATCAGACTTATATAACCTACGAGGTTTACATCGTTCCCGGCCTGTGCGGCATGATCCAGCTCTTTTCGGGAATGCAGTCGTCGCTCAGTCTTGTCTACGACCGCGAAATGGGATCGATGCGCCTTTTGCTGACCAGTCCGATTCCACGCTGGTGGCTCTTGTTCTGCAAGCTCTTCGCCAGCACCACGATATCGATCTTTCAGGTCTACACGTTTCTGGCGATCGCGGCGCTGACGGGGATCGATTTCTCGTTTTCCGGATATCTCGCAATCCTGCCTGCCCTGATCCTGAACGGGCTGATGCTTGGTGCGCTCGGGCTTCTGCTCTCAAGCACGATCAGCCAGCTGGAGAACTTTGCCGGCGTCATGAACTTCGTCATCTTTCCGATGTTCTTCCTGTCGACGGCGCTTTATCCGCTCTGGAAGATGGCCGAGGCTTCACCGCTGCTGCGGGACATCTGCGCCTTCAATCCATTCTCTCACGGTGTCGAACTCATCCGCTTCGCGCTTTATGGCGAATTCAACGGCATGGCGCTCGTGTGGGCGCTGCTGGCCTTTGGTGTGTTTCTCGGGCTCAGCATTTTGGGGTATGATCCCGCCCGCGGCATCGTTCGGCGGAAAGCCTGACCCTGGTGGGCGGGGTTTGTAAACAAGGAGGCTCGGACATGAAATCAGTTGTTGTCACGACCCTGCTGGCGGCAGGATTGCTCGCACATGTGGCGCAGGCTGAAGACACCGACAGCGGCGGCACGCTCAATCCGGATGAGATGAGCTTGAGCAAATCGCTTGCCAGGGCGCTGGAAGGCGATGTCGACATGGTCGTGTGCGCGCAGGGCTACCTTCTGACCAAGAAGGGCGACCATGAAGCCGCCCGCACGGTATTTCAGAACTGCGCAGACCGCGGCTGGACGGGCACGATGACCTGGATGGCCTACATGGACCAGAACGGTCTCGGGCAGGATGAAGATCCCGAAGCGGCAGCTGCATGGGACAGGAAGGCAGCGGAAGCGGGCGATCCGATCGGCGAGTTCAACTACGGCCTCGACCTTCTGCGTGGATACGGCGTCGAGCAGAACCCTGATCTCGGCAGGGAGTTTATCGACCGGTCCGCCGAACAGGGGTTTGAGACGGCCGAAGAACTGCGCGACAGCGGCTATGACTGGAAAAGCGTGACGCCGGATGCCGACGAGTGGAAATTCCAGCGGATCTACTAGAGCATCGGTCAAAGGGTGCAGACTTATCGCCCGATGCGCCAGGATCACGGTTCGATCCGTGTTTCGGTAAAGGGTGACGATGAAACCGTCCTTCCTTGACGTGGTGAACCGGCTCGAACTGCTCGGGTTGCTCGCAGAATTCGACCCGCTTGTGATCGGAACGCCGCCGCTCGGCATTGCGACCCAATCGAGTGACATCGATATTGCCTGTTCCGCGACGGACTTTGACGGGTTTGCCCGTGTCGCACGCCGCGCTTTCGGAGAGATGCAATCCTTCTCGATCCAGACGACGGACCATCTGCCTGACCCTGCGATCATCGCATCGTTTGTTGCCATGGAATGGGAAATCGAGATTTTCTGCCAGCAAATTGCGACAGCAAATCAGTGGGGCGTTCGCCATTTTCGCATTGAGGAAAGGCTGCTGGCCCTGCGGCCGCAGTTGCGCGAGCGGATTATCGACCTCAAGCAGGGTGGCCTGAAGACCGAGACCGCATTCGCGCGGCTTCTCGGTCTGAGCGGAGATCCCTACGAAGCACTCCTTCATCTGGAGGGATTGTCCGACGCGCAGCTCGAGGATTTGCTGGACGCGCCAATCTAGTTCGCGAGCGCGGCGTTCTCCGGTTGCTGCGGTTTTGCCCCCTGGATTCCGCGATCCAGCCGGTACCGTTGCAAGGCGACCTCCAGCGCGTTTTCGATCCAGCCCGGCGGAACGATGTGGCCGCGATCATGTACGCACAGCATCACTTCCTTGCCGCTCTGACAGCTGGACCACGTCCGGCACTCATGCCCGTTGACGATCTCACGCTTGTCGGGTCCGGCAGCGCAAAGATTGGTGCGGCGCCACAGGTCGACCGCGACATTGGGGTTGCCATCCTGCCCCAGTGGCATCTTCATGACATTGTCCTTGAAGCCGTGCACGTGCATCGCGTTCACCGGCCCCGTCGGGCAGGTGATTGCATCCTGCCGGTAAAGCGTGCCGGCCGCCGGCAGGATGCCTGCGATCAGATTGCCCGCGTCGCAGGCGACACGCCAGGCCATCGCCGATCCGTAGGAAAATCCCGTCGCATAAATGCGGGTTTTGTCGATCGGGTACCGCTTTGCCACGTCTTCCAGAACGGCACGGACAAACGGTACATCCCGGTTGTCCCGTTCCCAGAAGTCCCATGTCCGGTGCAGGCCTTCCGGCGCGACCAGCAGGGCGCCGTTGCTTTCGATTGCCTTCAGGACCTTCGGATTCTTCAGCGGGTGTTTGGAATCGCGCTTCCAACCGTGAAAGTGAATCAGAACCGGCAGGGCCTCCTTTCCGTCCCAGCTTTCCGGCGGTTTGGCGCGGTAGAGCCTGCCGTCGACGCTGCAGGCTTCGTCCAGGCCACAAGGCATGTCCCTGCCGCTCGCGGCCTCCGGGGCAGGCGCACCGACGGCGAGAAACAGGAGGGCAAAAAGCGCTGTGAATTTCATCGCGTGTTTCCGTATCGGCAAGGGACGTTGACGGCACGGTAGGGTGCACCGGCACGGGAACCAACTCAAAACGCCGTTAGCGGGACTTGATGCTCAGCCTGCCGGGATTTTCAAAAAAGACCGGGTGACGTGAAAATAGGAAAATTGTTGCAGCGCACTTTTGGAATGTCCCGGATTTCCGCCGATTTTAAGGTGCACTATGGTGCAATTCTCCGGCGCGGGCACTTCCACTAGACTGAAAATCAGGGAGGCGGCGGCAACGTTTTTGGTCTGCGATCCGGACGCGTCGCTCTGTCCGAACTGAATCTGGGAGGAGACAGGATGAGGAAGTTTCTCGCAATGGCAGCGGTCAGTGCGCTCGCGATGACAGGTGCGCATGCCGACGTGACGGAAGAAGACCTGGCGAATGACGCGACCACCACCGGAAGCGTTCTGACCAACGGAATGGGACGCGACCAGCAGCGCTTCTCGCCGTTGAAGATCATCAACAAGGACAACGTGAAGAATGTCGTCCCTGCCTGGGCATTTTCGCTTGGCGGCGAGAAACAACGCGGCCAGGAAACCCAGCCTCTGATCTATGACGGCGTGATGTACATCACCGGCTCCTATTCGCGTCTCTATGCAATCGACGTGAAAACCGGCGAGGAGATCTGGCAGTATGACGCGCGTCTGCCGGAGGGTATCCTGCCCTGCTGCGACGTCGTCAACCGCGGTGCGGCGATCTACGGCGACAAGATCTATTTCGGAACGCTGGATGCCCGCATCGTGGCGCTCGACCTGAAAACCGGCGATGTTGTCTGGCGCAAGAAAATCGCCGACTACAAGGCCGGCTATTCCTACACGGCGGCACCGGTGATCGTGAACGGTCTGATCGTGACCGGCAATTCCGGCGGTGAGTTCGGCATTGTCGGCGAGGTGCAGGCACGCGACGCGGAGACGGGCGAACTGGTCTGGACCCGGCCTGTCATCGAAGGCCACATGGGCACCTTCAAGGGTGAAGAAAGCACCATGACCGGCACGTTGAACGCCACCTGGCCCGGCGATATGTGGAAGACCGGCGGCGGCGCCACCTGGCTCGGCGGCACCTATGACAAGGACACCAACACACTTGTCTTCGGCGCCGGCAACCCGGCTCCCTGGAACAGCTGGCTGCGCGCAGCCGGAAATCCGTCGGGAACGGAAGGCGACAATCTTTACGCCGCGTCGCGGATCGGCATCAATCCGGAAAACGGCGAGATCAAGTGGCACTATCAGACAACGCCGCGTGAAGGCTGGGACTTTGACGGCGTGAACGAGGTCATTCCCTTTGTCGACGCCAGTGGCAACAAGCGCTACGCAACCGCCGACCGGAACGGTTTCTTCTATGTCCTGAACCGGGACGACGGAGCCTTCGTGAATGCCTGGCCGTTCGTGAAGCAGATCACCTGGGCCGACGGGATCGGCGAGGATGGCCGTCCGAAATTCAACGAAGGCAATCGCCCGGGCGACCCGAGCAAGGCGGCCGACGGCAAGAAGGGCGAGGTGGTCTTTGCCGTTCCCTCCTTCCTTGGCGGCAAGAACTGGATGCCGATGGCGCATAGCCCGGACACCGGCCTGTTCTATGTGCCTTCGAACGAGTGGGGCATGGATATCTGGAACGAGCCGATTACCTACAAGAAAGGCGCTGCCTATCTCGGGTCCGGCTTCACCATCAAGCCGATCTTCGAGGACTATATCGGTTCCCTGAAGGCGATCGATCCGAACACCGGCGAAATCAAGTGGGAGCACAAGAACAACGCACCTCTGTGGGGCGGTGTCATGACCACGGCCGGCGGTCTTGTCTTCACCGGGATGCCTGAAGGGCAGTTCAAGGCATTTGACGCCGACACCGGCGAAGAACTCTGGTCCTTCCAGACCGGCTCCGGTATCGTCGGTCAGCCGATCACATGGGACATGGACGGCGAGCAGTATATTGCGATCTCGTCCGGTTGGGGCGGTGCCGTGCCGCTTTGGGGCGGTGAAGTCGCCAAGAAGGTGAACTACCTGAACCAGGGTGGCTCGATCTGGGTGTTCAAGTTGCCCAAGCAGCTGGCATCCTCCAACTAGGTCGTTATGATCTCTCGCTTCCGGCGGGCTGTCTGCCGGAAGCGATCCGTCCTTTGCACGGGAGAGCGGTGACGGCGGATTGCCGTGCATCCATCGTCCGAAACCGGGAGGCAGACAAATGTCTATCGAGGCTGAAGGCGCAACCAGGTTCCTGATCATCGATGATCATCCCCTATTCCGGGAAGCGCTGCACAGTGCCGTGGAACTTGCCTATCCGAATTCAGACACGCTTGATGCCGCGTCGCTTGACGATGCCTGTGCGCTGCTGGATGACGACGCCGGGTTCGATCTTGCCCTCCTGGATCTGTCCATCCCCGGTGTGAAGGGCATGGATGGTCTTTTGCACCTGCGAACCCACTACCCGCGGCTCCCCGTGGTGGTGGTGTCCGGTGCCGAGGAAGCGCCCATTATTGCGCAGGTCATGGCCTACGGCGCTGCCGGTTTCATACCCAAGTCGTCCAAGAAGACAACATTGGCCGAGGCGATCCAGCAGGTCATGAACGGTGCGACCTATCTGCCGGAGACCTATACCGACCCGGACGACGAACCGCTGGACGACCAGACCAGGAAGATGATCGAGAGGCTGTCCAGCCTGACGCCGCAGCAGATCCGGGTTCTGCACATGATCTGCAACGGCCTGCTGAACAAGCAGATCGCCTATGAGCTTCAGGTCGGCGAGACGACCGTGAAGGCGCATGTGTCTGAAATCCTCAGAAAGCTCTGTGTTGCCAGCCGGACGCAGGCCGTGATCGAGGTGAAGAAACTCGAGGCCTTGGGATCGACCGGTCCTTTTGACGCGATGATGTCCGCAGAAGCGCAAACACCGTCCAGGCACCACAGCTGATCTCCATGGCCTTGAACGCGGTCTGCTGAAGCTACTTGTTTGAATTGATCAGATGCGTTGCCAGAGCGCGCAACTGCGCAGGTTTCACGGGCTTCGGCAGGTGTTCGACACCCAGCTGCTTGGCACGCTCGCCGAGGGCCTGCGAGGCATCGGCCGTTGCCAGGATGGCCGGAACACGGGCCGGCAATGTGTCAAACAGCCGTTCGAGCGTGTCCGTCCCCAGGTCTCCGAAGTCCAGGTGATGATCGGCAATGATCAGATCCGGGAGCCAGTTGCCGTCATCAAGCGCCGCGATCGATTGGGTGGTCGAACGGGCAATTCTGTAGAGGCAGCCCCAATTGGACAAGAGGCCCGCCATCGCTTCCAGAACCGCTGGGTCATTCTCGATCACGAGGATATTCTTGCCGGCGAGACTGGCATTGGAGTGCGCTGAAACCGGGGCCACCGGGGCCGCATGGAGGACGGAGGGCGGCGCGTCTGTACGCTTGGCGCGGATGCGGAACACGCTTCCCTTGCCGGGCGTCGAGCGGACGCTGACCTCGTGATTGAGCGCGGTCATCAGCCGGCGGACGATGGCAAGTCCGAGCCCGAGGCCGGTTCCGTGTTCGGCATCGCCCTGTGGAAGCGGGCCGCGATGAAATTCCTCGAAGATCTTTTCCTGCTGATCCTCGTGAATGCCGGGTCCCGTATCGATTACCTCGATGGCGATATCGTCGCCCTGCCTGCGCGTGCCGATCAGGACGCCGCCCCTGTCGGTGTAGCGGATCGCGTTGGTGATCAGGTTCTGCAGGGCGCGCCGCAGCATCACCCGGTCCGTGTAGACACAGTCATTGGTCACGGCAACACGAAGGCGCAGCCCCTTCTTCTCGGCGATCGGGCGCAGGTCGGACAAAAGGCTGGAAAGGATCGGCGGGATCGGAACGGAGGCAAACCGGGGCATGGTGACGCCGGCATCGAGCTTGGAGATATCAAGCAGTGTGCGCAGCAGTTCGTTCATCGTGTCCAGTGAACGCTCGACCTGGTTGACCATGGAGCGGGCCTGGTCGGACGCCTGCAGATCGTAAAGGGAGGAGATCGTCAGCTGCGCCGCGTTGAGCGGCTGCAGGATGTCGTGGCTGGCTGCGGCCAGGAACTGCGTTTTCGAGCGGTTTGCGCGTTCTGAAATATCCTTCTGGCGGGCGAGCTCGATATTGGTTTCCTCAAGCCGGTGCAGCGCTGTCGTCAGTTCGTCCGTGCGCCGCCGCACCTGTCCTTCCAGCGAGATTGCGGTCTGGAACAGGGAGAACGCGTTGCGTTGCTGGTCCATGGCCTGTTCGACCCGGTCGACCAGGGCCGCGTTGATCTTCTGCAGGCGCATGACGTCATCAATGTCGGACAGGCTCATGATTGCTCTCCCGCACCTGGCTCCGCCCTGGCAAAGGCGATGCCGGTGAACGTCTGATTGAGGTGCATCGACAGGTATTGTTCGCCGTAGGTGTTGAAGCCGACGACGTTGTACTTCTGGTAGATCTTCTGAATGCGCTGCGTCGCCTGGCGGTTTTGCGCATCGATCCGGCGCAGCACGCAGTCAAAGCCGAGCACGAAATCGACGCTGCCGATCTCCTGAACGACGTTCTCGAACGCGGTGTTGGTCGAGCGCGTCATGCCCGTCGGTTCCGCCACCGTGAGGACGATCCCGTCATCGATGGCGCAGAAGAAGGACAGGGACCCGTCCGGGTTCACCTTCTGAACCGAGCGGCAATAATATTCACCGCCGACCCGGACCACGAGCGGATGGGACGCGAAACTCATCGGCGACAGGGCTCCGGGGTCGATACCGACGGCGCGGGCATATTCCGTCGCCGCTTCGGTTGCATTGAACTCGTAGATGATGCGCCGCTCCGGATCGGAACGGGTGACCACCAGCTTGCGCTCCGTCGGCACGAAATTGTCGGTCTTGAAGATCTTGAACGGCACCGTGCTCTTGAAAAAGATCACGATGGCGCAATCGTCGCCGATCTCGCCGTTGAGAATGAGCGAGGTTCGTGTGAAACGCATGCTGTCCCCGGCAGAGCCGCCCAGCAGCGGGATGTCCTCCAGCGCCCAGTGCAGGGCTGCCGTGACCATTTCCTCGACGACCGACATGCCGTCGATCAGGCAGATCGCAAAAATATCGCCGTCACCGGACCCGTTGGTCTGGCGTGCACTCGCGTTTTCGAATGTCTGCCGGGCTTCCTTGACCTGGGTCACGATCCGGTCGAAGCCGATGGAGGTGATCCCCTCTATCCGCAAGGGCACCGTCAGGAAATGGTTTTTCGGAAAGAGCACCGCGAGGCACTGGCCGGTGTCACCGTCCGGCGCGCCGATTTCACCCGCCGTCGAACAGGCGGCATAGGGGAGGCCCTTGGCAAACTGCGCCATCTTGCCGGTGATGAGATCGGGTGGAAATGTGTCCTGCGAGAAAAAAAGCAGGCAAAGGCCGAACTGCCCTGACTGTGCAGCCGCGCCGATATCATTCCAGAATACATGATCTTCCGGCTGGCCAGTCGTGATGACCTCCACGCCGCACGTGTGCCGCGTCCCTGATCTCGGGTTCAATGTCTCC
>JBCBUA010000078.1:0-19704 GCA_039818365.1 Pseudomonadota bacterium | reverse complement strand
ACGAATTCATCGGAACGGCTCCGAAAACGGGAATTTGGTCAATGGTGACGGCAGACACGGAACGGGAATCGCGCAGCACACTGACGGCTTAAGCCGGTCACCGCAGAACTAAGATATGAGAAAGGAAGTGTTGGCGCTTAAAGCTGCCTGACGACCACCTTGGTGCAGCCAGTCGGGACTGGAAATGCCTGGATCATATGATGATCTATCATGTAAGCCCTCCTGGTTGCGCGGCCGACGGCCACAAGGAAAATCAAGAAGTCAACGACGTGGGGTTGACTATTCGTGGTGGTAACCGTTTTAGGCGAAAATGAAAAGAACTATCTTGCCGGTGCCTTAAGGAAACTGACACCTGTTGCCAATCGGACACATTGCCCCTGACCGGTGGAAGCGGGACGAAATCTCAATGATCCTCAAAGACAAACTCACGCACGTGGATCTCGGCTTCCCGCGGTGAAACCCATTGGGAAATAAGCGCGCCCTGGATGTGTCCGCAACCAAGTTGCCGCAGGATTCTCTCTTGCTCGGGCAGTTCAACGCCAAGGGCGACGACCTGATAGTCAAACTTTCCCGCGAGTGTGATGATGGCCTCGACCAGGTGCCTCTTGTCGATGCTTGTTTCCAGTCCGGTGATAAGCGACGGACTGATCTTCAAAAGATTCGCCCCGCTTTCGATGAATTGCCCCAGTCCACTCTGAAGGCTGCCGAACTTGTCGAGCGCAATGCGGCAACCGATCGCCTTGAGTTTCTCCAGGGTAGTCTTCAATCCGGCGCATTGGTCGAAATCGACGATCGCCGGATCGAGTTCGATTGTCAGATCGGTGACCGGAAAACCCGTGTCTTCACACACGTGCACGAGAAAGGCGGCGAACTCCGGATCGTTCAGACTTGCTGCCGTCAGGTCGACCGTCATCCGCAGCGGCGTTCCGGACGCTTCCTGCAGTCGGCTCATCTCGGAAAGGCCCTGCACAAGCGCAAACCTTTCGACCTGTGCAATGCGTTTCGCGTCGTCCTGGCTGCTCAACAGCGTGCTGGGATCAACCAGCCCTTCGGACGGGTGCAGCCAATTGGCGGATACCTCGTATCCGGTGATGCGCCGTGCATTGAGATCGAATTGCGGCTGCATCAGCAGGGTCAGATTGCCGTTTTCCAGATCGTGATCCAGCCGCGCCATGCTCATGCGCCGGTGCCTGTATGCCGCGCCAAGCGCTTCCGTGTACCAGGAAAACTGTCCGCGGCCCGATTTTTTCGCTGCATAAAGGGCGATGTCGCCGTGGTTCACGAACTCTTCGAGACCGACTTTGGAACTGTCGGCCACCACGAGCCCGGCACTTCCGCCGATCTTGACCCGCTGCTGTGCGATCAACACCGGCTTGACGAGCTCATCAAGCAGCCGGCCGGCAAGGGTTTCCAGTTGCTCCCGGTCAACAGGCTTGAAAAAGGCGACCATGAACTCGTCGCCGCCGATCCTTGCGGCCAGTCCCGTATCGCCGACGACTGACTTCAGAACGCCTGCGACATGGCGCAGCACGGCATCGCCGGCGCTGTGGCCATGACTGTCATTGATGTCCTTGAAATGGTCGAGGTCCAGGAGCAGCAATCCAATCTGATGCCGGTCCGCGCGGCCCGCCGACAGACGTTCCTGCAGGAATTCCGTGATCTTTGCCCTTGTGACCAGTCCGGTCAGTTCATCATGCTCTGCCTGAAACTTGAGATGCTTGCGCGTTTCTTCCAGTTCGGCAAAGCGCTCAACCTCGCGTGTCACGTCCTGGCACAGAATGATCATGCGGGTATCGTCTTCGGTTTCCGCTTCGATGCGCGCAAATGTCAGCTGGTTCCAGAACAGCTCGCCGTTTTTACGGCGGTTCTGGATCAGCTCCTTGAAGCCGGAAGAAAACTTGTCCAGATCGAATTTGAAATTTTCCAGCTCATCTGGCGGAAGCTGCTTGTCCGGCGGCAGCACGAATTCCTGAGGCCGGCGTCCTCGGATTTCTTCCGCAGTATAGCCGGTTATCCTGGTATAGGCGGGGTTTGACCACTCGATCCGGCCGTAAATATCCTGCAGCACAAGTCCTTCATGCGCATGCTCGACCACGGTTTTGAGGATTGCGGCGTCGTTTCCGAATTCGGAAGATCCTTGCGTCTGCGCCCGCGCCGCCCGGCGCGCGCCCAATACCAGGCCCACGCAGAGGAACACAATGCCCACCCCGGCAAAAGCAATCAAAAACAATACAGGCCAACCGGCCGGAGACGTTTCCATGCCAATCCGTCAATCACTCCACCCGTTGAAGACTATCTTGGCAGAATAACTTGAAGGAAACGCTAAGCGCGCGGCGTCAATACAGTCGCATTATTGACAATGCTTACAGCGCAGGAATTGAACAAAGAGCTAGGACCGGGAACCGCGAAGTGTTCCGGGATGCCTGAACCCTGCACCGCTGCCAACGCCAAGCCCAACCTGGCCGGTGGACCGCAATGCGGACACGGGCAGATGTTAGGTGACCATCCTCGTCAGCACGTAGCCCATTCCCGCCGAAAACGCCGAAAGAACGGTGCCCCACGCCACGTCGACCACCGTTACGAGAACCGGCCAGTCGCGCAGGGTCGCGTAGTTCGTGACATCGTATGTTGCATAGGTGAAGAAGCCGAACATCGCACCGTAAACGATCGCAATCGCAAGGCTTTCCGATTTCAGCGCCGGTGCAACGGCGAAGATGACGATCCCGACGACGTAGATGATGTAGAACGCGCCCGCCGCGCCCATGTTCGGTTTGTCCATCAGCAGGTGCCCGATCCGGTCGAAATAGAACCGGGTGGCGATTTGCGACAGCCAGACATAGTCAACCGCAAGAAACACCAGTGCAGTTGCAAAATAGGCAGTGATGTATTGAACCATGGGACCCTCGGAGACAAGATAAGGGTGATACGCTGCTCCGCTGGCGTCGGATCATGTGGTTGCGACCCGGTCAGGTTCTTTGTCGGACCGGTCAGGCCGGTTGAACATCCGCTTTCAGAAATCCGCCCGACTGCCTGTGCCAGAGTTGCGCATAGAGCCCGCTTTCGTTCGCCAGAAGCTCATCATGCGTTCCCTGCTGCACGATCTGTCCCTTGTCCATCACGATGAGGCGGTCCATGGCCGCTATTGTCGACAGTCTGTGCGCGATCGCGATCACGGTTTTTCCGGCCATCAGGCTTTGCAGATTGTCCTGTATGGCCGCCTCGACTTCAGAATCGAGCGCTGAGGTCGCCTCATCGAGCACAAGGATGGGCGCGTCTTTCAGCAAGACGCGGGCAATCGCAATCCGCTGCCGCTGACCGCCGGAAAGTTTGACCCCGCGTTCACCGACAAACGCATCCAAACCGCTTCGTCCCCTTTTGTCCTCAAGCTGCTCGATGAACTCCGCCGCATGTGCCTTGCGCACGGCTTCGATCAGGTCGGGTTCGCTGGCCGTCGTGCGGCCGTAAAGGATGTTCTCGCGGATGGAGCGGTGCAGCAGCGAGGTGTCCTGTGTCACCATGCCGATCGATCGGCGCAGCGTTTCCTGCGCGACGAGACTGATGTCCTGCCCGTCGATCACGATGCGCCCGTTTTCGAGATCGAAGAACCTGAGCAGCAGGCTGACCAGCGTCGTCTTCCCGGCCCCTGAAGGACCAACGAGGCCAACCCGCTCGCCGGGCCGGATAGCAAGGTTCAGATGATCGATGACACCGCCATCCTTGCCGTAGTGGAACCGGACGTTCTCGAACCCGATCGCGCCGTCTTTGACGTTGAGCGCGGCAGCGTCCGGTGCGTCGGTCAGCGTGATCGGCTTGACGACCGTTTCCATGCTGTCCTGGAGCGACCCGAAATGCCGGAACAGGCCATTGAGCTGGTTGAACAGCCGGTTGAGGAGAATGTTGAGCCGCAGGATCAGGCTGAGCGCAAAGGCAACATGGCCCGTGCTGATACCGCCATCCTGCCAGACAAGCAGCGAAACGGCCGTGATCGCCACGATCATGACGCCGTTGATCAGCGACATGACCATCCGGATCGAAGTCAGGTACCGCGTGAAGCGCTGAAGCTTCGAAATGAAGTGTTCCACCGCCTCGCGGGCACCGCGATTTTCCTCTTCCGTCGACCCGAACAGCTTGACCGACTGGATATTTGTATATGTGTCAACGAGACGCCCCGTAACACCGGAATAGGTGTTCGCCGTGTCCTTGGCGGCAAGCCGGATGCGCGGCACGAAGTAAAGCGCGGTGACTGAGAAACACAGGAGCCAGACGGCAACGATCATCCCCAGACGAATATCGAGTTGCGTGACCAGGACCAGTGTCGTGATCGCGTAGACGATGATGAACCAGGCGACCTGCAGCAGATTGACCATGAAATCGCCGGCGGACAGCCCCGATTGCAGAACCTTCTGCGCAAGACGTCCGGCAAGATCGTCCTGGAAGTAACTCAGGCTTTGCTTCATGACCCGCTGATGGCACTGCCATCTGACCAGGTTGAAGAAACCCGGAACGACGGTCTGCTCCTCGACAAGCGCCATGAGCGAGTTGACGATCAGCCGCAAGACAAGAACCACGAACGCCATTCCGGCCAGCGTCCAGGCATGCTCGCTGAAGAAGGTCTCCCTGTTGCCTGACTCGAGAAGATCAACGATCCTCCCGAGAAAATTGAAGATCGTGACTTCCACGAACGCAGACAGCCCCCCGAGCACAAGCATGGCCACGAACGGCCACCGGACCTGCATCACGAAATAGGCGAGGAAAGCCGTCCCGCTCCGCGGCATGTCCTTTGGCGGCGGTGCGCGAAACGGATCGATCCATGTTTCAAAGACGCGAAAGAGTGGGGACACGTGCCGTCTCCGGGACTGGTGCGATTCTTGTCAGCCATTCTACGCGCGGCAGGTGTTGCCGGGCCACAAATATACTTGCGGTTTTTGAACGGGAATGACATTTGCCGACCAGGCTGATATCCAGCCGAGCTTGAAATGCCGTGTTGAAGCGAGTGCCGCAAACAATGCCTGACATAGCTCTCTATCAGCCTGATATTCCTCAGAACACGGGAACGATCCTGCGTCTGTGCGCCTGCCTGAACATAACCGTTCACCTGATCGAGCCGGCGGGCTTCCCGATTTCAGACAGTGCGCTCAAGCGCGCCGGCATGGATTATCTGGAACGCGCCACGATGCGGCGGCACCGGAGCTTTGCCGATTTCGAACTGTTCAGGCTGACGCAGAACCGGCGCCTGGTCCTGCTCACCACCAAGTCTGAGCAGAGCTACACGGAGTTCGGGTTTCGGGCCGACGACATCCTGGTCATGGGCCGCGAGAGCACCGGGGTGCCGCAGAGCGTGCACGACCTGGTGGACGCGCGGCTGAAAATACCTATGGCCGAGGGTCTGCGCTCGATCAATGTCGCCGTCTCCGCCGGGATGGCACTCGGTGAAGCCTTGCGGCAGACCGACACATTTCCTAAGAATCCGGAATGAGAGCCGTTCCGGCGCACCAGTTGACTTTAAGGCCTATCATATGAACGCACCTGCTCCTGAAAATCGCGGTGGTCCGATCCCCGGCAATATCGAAGACAAGAAGGCAGCGGCGCCCGCCTGGTTCGAGAGCCTGCGGGACAGGATATGCAAGGCGTTCGAAGATCTGGAAGATGACATCGGCGCGCGTTCGGGCCCCTTGTCGGACCAGCCGGCGGGCCGGTTCGTGCGCACGCCCTGGGAGCGCACCGATAGCACGGGGCAAAAGGGCGGCGGGGGCGTCATGTCGATGATGCACGGGCGCGTCTTCGAGAAAGTCGGCGTTCACGTCTCCACGGTCCATGGGGAGTTTTCCCCCGAGTTTCGGGCACAGATACCCGGTGCCTCTGAAGATCCGCGCTTCTGGGCGTCCGGCATCAGCCTGATCGCGCATTTGCACAATCCCCATGTGCCGGCAGTTCACATGAACACGCGCATGGTCGTGACGACGCGGCAGTGGTTTGGCGGCGGAGCGGATCTGACGCCGGTGCTAGATGCCCGCCGGACACAGGAAGATCCGGACACAATCGCATTCCACGAGGCGATGCGGTCTGCCTGTGCGGGCCACGCGGTTGCCGACTACGACGCCTACAAGGCCTGGTGCGACGATTACTTTTTTCTCAAGCACCGGAACGAAGCGCGCGGCATTGGCGGCATCTTCTACGACTATCTCCACAGCGGTGACTGGAACGCCGACTTCGCCTTCACCAAAGCCGTCGGCGAGGCCTTTCTGGGCGTCTACCCCGAGCTTGTGCGGAAAAACTTCGAAAAGGCGTGGTCCGAGGCCGAACGGGAGGAACAACTGATCAGACGCGGCAGATACGTGGAGTACAACCTGCTCTATGATCGCGGCACGATCTTCGGGCTGAAAACCGGCGGCAACGTTGCCTCGATCCTGTCCTCCATGCCCCCGGTCGTTAAGTGGCCCTGACTGTTAGAGCAGTCAGGCGGCCGGCGCTTCCCGGGTGACGGCGCCGAAGGCCCGCCCGAAAAGCATCTGTGAGAGGCTGCCCACTATTTTCTGATCGAGCTTCGGCCCCATGTCCTTCAACATCGCCACGGCGGTGCGGGAGGGCACGCTTTCGCGGTAGGAACGCTGCTCGGTCAGCGCGACGAAAATGTCGCAAACCGTAAGCAGGCGCACCTTCGGCACAAGCTGATCACCGCGCAGGCCCTTTGGATAGCCGGATCCGTCCAGCATCTCATGGTGCTGGATTGCCATGCGCTTCACATCCGCAGACACTTCCAGTCTCGATTTCAGAATATCCCGTCCGAAGACCGGGTGCTTGTCGATGATATCGCGCTCCTGCGGCGTCAGCTTGCCTGGTTTGTCGAGAATCGTCAGCGGAATGCGCATCTTGCCGATATCATGCACCAGGCCGCCCGCGATGACTTCCTTGCAGTCCTCCTCGCTCCAGCCGATATGCTTGGCGAGCATGCCGGCAAGGCCGGCGACCTGCAGGGAGTGGCTGTATGTGGCGCTGTGATGGGTCTCAACCGCAGTTAGCCAGCACGACAGACCATCCTTCTTGAGCGCAGTCAGCATTTCCTCCGAACTCTCGTTCATCAGGCTGATGCGGATCTTGGCGCCTTCCACCGTCGACAGGCAAAGGCTTTCCAGGAATGTGTTGCTCGACTTGTAGGCCCTGACCGTGGTTTCCGGCGTCTTGTTCGGCAGCGCTTCGAGGATGTCAGTTTCCATGAGTTTCTTGAGCCGCTTCAAAAGCAGCGCAAAAGGCGCGTCGCGTTCGATCGTTTCCGTCTTGCCGAGCGCTCCGGCCTGGATGACTTCTCTCCGGTTTTTCTGTGAAACGAGGCAGATGACCGGAATGCTGGCGATGCTCTCCCAGGAGGATTTCAGAGCGGTCAGCCCGGCATCTGTCGCGCCCAGCAGTTCAACGACCGCCACCTTGCCTGCTCCGACCGTGTTGGGAGAAACCATATCCATGTTGATAAGGCGGGCCGGGAAGAAAAAGGGCAGTTTCCTGACCGGAGAATGCAACGGCAGCGGTCCGTCTGAAATGAGAACTATTTCCATCGATCGACTCGTTCGCGCCCTCAAAACAAGTGCGAGGTGTAATACAGGTGGTTTCCGAAACGGAACAGCAACCGATATCTTACAGATATTACTTTTAAAATTTCGCTAAGACGCCGTCTTGGAACGTGCGAGCAGATCTTCTTTGGTCAGCGCGAATTCACTGTCGATCCACTCGCTTTCCAGCTGTTTCAGCAGCGCACCGAGTTCCGGTCCGGCCTTGTGACCGTTGGACATCAGGTCCGCGCCTTTCAGCGGAAACTCCGGAATGACCTGTGCCCCGAATTCGGACAGCTTTTCCCTGAAACGGTCGCTGTCACCCGTCTTTCCGGCGATGCGCTGAGACCAGACTGCCAGCAAGCCATCGATCGCACCCTGGCGCCCGAAGGCATAGGTCATTGACGCGGCGCTTGGAGGTGTTCCGGTCTGAAGAAGTCTTTTCTTTGCGCCCCAGGCCGTTTCCATGCGTTTGCGTTCGTTGTTCGAAAGCCGGAGCCGGTCGCATATTCTGGCAATATCCTCGCGCACGAAACCGGCAAGCACCACAAGTCCGAGTTCCGGATCGCGCGTGTTGGGCGCAAGTTCGTCCAGCGTCCGGAGCGCTTCGTAGTCGTCCACGCGGGCAAGACCTCCGGTCGCGATTTCCCAAAGACCGCAATCATTCATCATGCGCAACGCATAGGCAGCGCGCGGCGCGCGCAACAGCCTGCGCATCTCGTGACCAATGCGCTCGGCAGAAAGCTGCCGCAGTCCGTTCCTCTGCCTGAGGCATGCACCGAGGCCTTCCGGGTCCAGTGCGCCATCCCCGTAAGCGGCGTAGATACGGAAAAACCTCAGGATACGGAGATAGTCTTCCTTTATCCGGCCATCCGCATCGCCGATGAACCTGACCCGCCGTGCCAGACAATCCTCAAGGCCGCCAAGCGGATCATGGAGATGCCCGTTGCGGTCCACATAGAGCGCATTCATCGTGAAATCGCGGCGTTTGGCGTCCTTTTCCCAGTCCCGGCCGAAAACGACACGCGCCTGGCGGCCAAACGTCTCGATGTCCTCTCTCAGCGTCGTGACTTCATAGGGAAAGTCATCGGCGATGACCGTGATCGTGCCGTGTTCCAGCCCGGTTCCAATCGCTTTCAGGCCGGCATCCTGTGCCCGGGACATGACGATTTCCGGGCGCGCGGTTGTCGCGATATCGACATCGGGCACCGGGTGGTTCAGCAAGGTGTTGCGCACCGCCCCGCCGACAACCCGCGCTTCATCTCCGTCGCGCTCAACGGCGGAGAACACGGCCTGAATGCCGGGCGCAGAAAGCCAGTCGGCTTTCGAGAGCTTTTCGTCAACGCCGGGGGTCATCTGCCTATTCGAAACCACCGGGCACGAAAACGCCATCTTTCATTTGGGTCGGCCTGTAGTCGCTGCCTTCCGGCCCGCGGTTCAGCGTCGACATCACCACGAAACCGGCAATCACCAGCACGAGCCCCGACACGGTCAGCCAGGCCAGTGGCCCGCGCGCCCAGCGGTCGGGATCCTTGCTCCTTTTCGTGAGCCACAGCCAGATCGCGTAACACAGGAAGGGCAGCAGAAACAGGAGAAGATGGGTCAGTGCAACACGCAGCATCAGCGGTAAACCGTTTCGTAAAAGGATCTTATGATTCCGGCGGTAACGCCCCAGATGTAGCGTTCGCCGAATGGCATGGCATAGAAGTAGCGCCGTTTGCCCTGCCAGTCGCGGCTTTGTTTCTGGTGGTTCACCGGATCCATCAGAAAACTGAGCGGCACTTCAAACACATCTTCGACCTCGTCCGGATTGGGATGGAACGGCCCGGCCGACCGCACTTTGCCGATCACCGGAATGATCTTGTAGCCGGAGCCCGTGAGGTAAGGGGCAAGTGTGCCGAGTGGCTCCACCTTGTTGGGAACCAGCCCGATTTCCTCGTCCGCTTCGCGCAGAGCCGCATCGACCGGTCCCGCATCGGTCGGATCGATCTTGCCGCCGGGAAACGCGACCTGACCAGCATGGGATTTCAGGTGCCCGGTGCGCTGCGTCAGGACCACGCTGAGCCCGTTCTCGCGTTCCAGGATGCCGATGAGCACCGCCGCATCTCTGGGCGGCCCCTGCCACCGCGCATAAGGCGGAAGGTCGGGATTGAGAATGTGATCACCGGTTTCAGGCTGGGCGCTTCTTTGGGCAGCAACATCAAGTCGCTGCCGCAGGTCCTCCGACCATCGGTTCAGGTGTATCGCTTTGTCCACAACTGGGGAGCTCATCCGGCAAAAGGCTCTGATTTGGTTATTGTCCGCACAATCAAGTGGTTATTCCGTTCATTTCAGCAAGTGTGCGCCGATCGCAAAAAAGCATCCGTCACTCCAGATCCCTGTTTCGCGCCCGCCGGGCCCATCGCGCTCCACGATCAGTTCCGCCAGTTGGTACATGAGCGCGCGCGTGAACAGGGCCTCCAGCCGGCCCCTGACCAGAACATAGGGTTTCAGGCCCCCGCTGTCCGTTTCTTTTTCAAACCTCAAAGGGTGTTCGCCATCCACGGTCACCAGTTCACCGAGATTTGTCCGGAGCGTCAGTTCCTGGTCCTCACCCGTTCCGGTCATGGCCATTTCAACGGCGAGGAACGGGGCGTCGTCAACGGTGATACCGATCTTTTCGACCGGCGTGACGAGGTAGTGCTTGTCGTCGGCATCCCGTCTCAGCACCGACGCGAACAACTTGACGAGCGGAAGCCTTCCGATGGGTGACCCAAGGTAAAACCAGGTTCCGTCCCGGGCGATCCTGATGTCGAGATCCCCGCAAAACGGCGGGTTCCACTTGTCCACGGGTGGAAGCGATTTGTCCTTGCCATCCGCTCTGCTCATCAGGGCTTTAAGCCCGTCCGGCATGCCTGCGGCAGCAAAATTGTCATTCTGTGGCATGTCTTTCACAGTCCTGAAATGAATTTCCGGCTCCTCCGGAAAATTGCCGAGACACCAACTTACCCATCGGCCGCCGGCCTTGGAACGCCTGCTTTAGGCACAGCCTTTTCCCCAACACCTGGAAAGAATCTTGGACCTTTCCACTGTATGGCGCACAATTGCGCCTTATCTACAGATTTATATGGTGTCAGACTGCATGAGTCGCAGCAACCGAAGACAATGCCCCGCGCCGTGCGATGGTCCGGGAAAAGACAAGACGGGAAAGGTGATTCATGAGCGTTGTTTCCCCCTCGAACCCCAGCGATGAAGATCTGGCCGCGGTCGCGGAAAACGCGGAACGGGCCGTCTCGCGCATCAGCGATGCAAAAGCTGACATCGCGCGGATCATCTTCGGTCAGGAAACCGTCGTCGAACAGTCTCTCGTGACAATCCTGGCGGGAGGCCACGGTCTTCTCGTGGGGGTTCCGGGACTTGCGAAAACAAAGCTTGTCGAAACGCTCGGCACTGTTCTCGGCCTGGATGCACGCAGAATCCAGTTCACGCCGGACCTCATGCCCTCCGACATTCTCGGGGCCGAGGTCATGGAGCAATCGGCCGACGGCGGCCGGTCCTTCCGCTTCATCCCCGGGCCGGTCTTTTCACAATTGCTGATGGCCGACGAAATCAACAGGGCCAGCCCGCGCACCCAGTCCGCTCTGCTGCAGGCCATGCAGGAATACCATGTGACGGTCGCCGGTCACCCGCATGACCTGCCGAGGCCGTTCCACGTTCTGGCAACGCAAAACCCGCTCGAACAGGAAGGCACCTATCCGTTGCCGGAAGCACAGCTCGACCGGTTCCTCATGCAGATCGACGTCCACTATCCCGACCTGGAGGCCGAACGCAGGATCCTTCTGGAGACGACGGGAGCAGACCAGGCAGAGGCGAAGGTTGCCATGAACGCCGAGGAACTGATGGATTATCAGCAACTCGTGCGCCGCATGCCGGTCGGTGAATCGGTAGTCGAAGCCATCCTGAAACTCGTCCGCTCGGCGCGGCCGGACGACAGTGCGGCCGAAAGCGACGTAACCAAGCTGATTGCATGGGGCCCCGGGCCACGTGCGAGCCAGGCGCTCATGCTGACCGTCCGTGCACGAGCCCTCGTGGACGGACGCCTGGCTCCGTCCGTGGACGATGTGCTCGCGCTGGCCGAACCCGTTCTTCAACACCGGATGGCACTGACCTTTGCCGCAAGAGCCGATGGTCACACTGTGAGAGACGTCATACAGCGCGTCAAAGAGACAATCGCCTGAGACCGAAGTCTTTCGCAGGAGCCCGAGACCACATGGACCCCCGGACAAACAAGGCAGGCATCGATCAGGAAAAGTGGCCCAGCGTCATCGGCGAGGCAAGGTCCGTCGCGGATGCCTTGCCTGATCTTCTGGTGGAGGCAAGCCATGTCGCCAGTTCGATCATCGCCGGATGGCACGGCCGGCGCAGAGCCGGTCCGGGCGAGAGCTTCTGGCAGTTCCGCCCGTTCAACATGGGCGAACCCGCCAAGAGGATAGACTGGCGCCGCTCCGCGCGCGACGATCATTTGTACGTGCGCGAACGCGAATGGGAAGCCGCACATACGGTTTGGCTGTGGTCCGACCTGTCGTCTTCGATGGTGTTCCAGTCGCGCCTGTCCGAGGTCAGCAAACGGGACCGGGCCATCGTGCTCATGCTTGCGCTCGCCGACATGCTGGCGGAAACCGGGGAACGGATCGGACTGCCGGGGCTGACCCGGCCCTTTTCCGACAGGCGCGCGGCTGAACGGCTCGCCGACGCCCTCACCCATCTGTCGAAACCTGTCGCTTTTCCCGACACCACGTCGGTAAAACGCTTTGCCGACGTGGTTCTGGTTTCCGATTTCCTCGATCCGCTGGACGAGATTGCCGAATGGGTGGCGCGTGTCGCCAGCACCGGGGCGAAAGGACACCTGGTACAGGTTCTCGATCCGATCGAAGAGACGTTTCCCTTCGATGGCCGGATCGAGTTTACCGATCCGGAGCTCGGGACACGGCTGACCGCGGGCCGCGCGGAAAACTGGCGCGAGGACTATCACAACAAGCTGGAGGCGCACCGGGCAGAGGTTCGGGACATGGCACGGCGCGCGGGCTGGACCTACGTGCTCCACCATACCGACCGGCCGGCGGCCGAACCGCTTCTCGTCCTGCACAGTGCGCTTTCAGGTGCACTCGACGTGATGAACCGGGGAGGTGTTTGAGCCCATGTTTGCCGGTTTGCCACTGACGTTTACCGTCCCCTGGATCCTTGCCGCGCTCGCGCTCCTGCCGGTGATCTGGTGGCTGCTTCGCCTGACACCGCCGCGTCCGCGTGAAATCGCGTTTCCGCCCACACGTCTTCTCCTCGATATCGACCAGCATGAGGAAACGCCGCAGCGAAGCCCGTGGTGGCTCACGCTGCTGCGCCTGCTGCTTGCCGCCATCTTGATCATTGCGCTTGCCGGCCCGGTGTGGCGCACGTCCGAGCCCGTTGCCACCGGTGACGGTGTTCTCTGGCTGCTTGTCGACAATGGCTGGACCTCGGCGAAGAGCTGGGACGCTCAGCTGAGTGCCGCCGAACAGATCCTTGCGACAGCCGAGCAGTCGGGCCAGCCTGTTGTCTTCGTTGCGACCGCGGAAGGCCCCAATCAGAGTTTCACGCCGGAAGCTGCAACGGCCGCACTTGAGACATTGCGCGCGCTGGAACCCCGCCCCTACCCGCCGCAGCGCAGTGAACTGAATATCGGCCTGCGCAAGGCAGCGCAGGATGCCATGCCCGGGGCCATTGTGTGGCTGTCCGACGACACGGAACTGGAAGGTCCGTTCATGACCGATCTCGCCGCGATGACCGGCAATGTTCCGGTCACCGTCCTGACCGGCCTCGACACGCCGATGGGACTGAAGGACCTGCAAAACGATACCGATGCGCTTTCCGTCACCGTGGTCCGACACGACGAACAGCCGCTCGGGACCGCGAATGTCAGGGCCCTGGACCTGAAGGGACTTGTTCTCGGTGAGGTGCAGGCCACCTTCGATGCCGGAAACACCGAGACGACCGCACGGTTCGAATTGCCCAGCGAATTGCGCAACGACATTGCCCGTGTCGAAATATCAGGAGAAGCGGCTGCAGGCGCCGTCCAACTTGTGGATGACAGCTGGCGCCGCCGGACCATTGGCCTCATTTCCGGGCAGTCCGGAGATCTGGACCAGCCTCTGTTGTCACCGGTCTACTACCTTGAACGGGCCTTGCTGCCGTTTTCGGATATCCGCCGGTCCAAGGACAGCGACATCGCCGCGGCGGTGCCGGAACTGATCGACCAGGGCATTTCCGTCCTGGTCCTTGCCGATGTCGGACGGCTTCCGGACACGACCGCTGCGGAACTCAGGGAATGGATCGAAAATGGCGGCACGCTGGTACGCTTCGCGGGTCCGCGCACGGCCGGCGGCAGCGATGACCTGATCCCCGTGCGCCTGCGCGCCGGTGACCGGTCGCTTGGCGGGTCACTCTCCTGGAAACAGCCGCAGCACCTTGCTGACTTTCCGGACGATTCCCCCTTCGCCGGCCTGAAAGTGCCGGAGGAAGTGACGGTCAACCGCCAGGTGCTCGCCGAACCGACATCGGACCTGCCGGACAGGACCTGGGCGATGCTTGAGGACGGAACACCGCTCGTGACTGCAGCGCCGATCGGAGCAGGCAGCGTTGTCCTCTTCCACGTTACCGCCGACTCGGCCTGGTCCAACCTGCCACTTTCCGGTGTCTTCCTGAATATGCTGCGCCGGATCCTCGCCGTCTCGAATGTGGCAGCCGCTTCCGAGACAGCGGATGACAGCACTTCCGCGTCAAGCGTTCTGCCGCCCCTGCGCCTGCTTGACGGCTATGGGCGCTTCAGTGCACCTCCGGTCGAGGTCACGCCCGTCAGCGCTACCGACTTCCGCGAGGCCGCTGCCAGCCGCCGCACGCCGCCGGGCCTCTACGGAACCGAGGACGGGTTCCGCGCCCTGAACCTCATGGGTGCGGATGACACCCTGTCAACGCTCGACCTGGCTCTGCTCGGCGACAGGGCCACCAGGACCGCCTACCCGGCGTCCGATCCGGTCGATCTCAGGGCCTTCTTCTTCACGGTCGCGTTTCTTCTGCTGATTGCCGATGCCATCGCCGTCTTTCTGCTTGCCGGCGGCCTCAGCCGCATCGGCCTGCGCAGCCGCACCGCAGGGGTGGCCGGCCTGCTCGCGCTCTCGCTGGCCGCTGCGGCAACCGTCGCACCGGCTCCGGCTGAGGCGCAATCGACATCGGACGAATTGCTGGCGCTCGAATCGACGCTGGAAACGCGGCTTGCCTATGTCATCACCGGCAATCCTGAGATTGATGACGCAAGCGCTGCCGGGCTTTCGGGCCTGACCCGCTTTCTGGCCGAAAGGACAGCTCTGGAGCCGGGAGCCCCCGTTGCGATCGATATCGCAAATGACGAACTGGCGTTCTATTCCCTGCTCTACTGGCCAATCGACCCGGTCGCGGACAAACCGAACGATCAGACAATCGCCCGCATCGATACCTTCATGCGCAACGGCGGCACCATCCTTTTCGACACGCGCGATCACATCAACGCGTCCGCAACCGGCTTCTCATCGACACCGGCGACCCTCAAACTGCGTGAGATTCTGGAAGACCTGGACGTTCCGCCGCTGCAGCCGGTCCCGCCCGATCACGTTCTGACCAAGGCGTTTTACCTGCTCGATGCCTTTCCCGGACGCTATGCCGGAAGCCCGCTCTGGGTGGAAAGCCTCGAGGAGATCGCGGCACGGGGCGACCGTCCGGTGCGCGCCGGCGATGGCGTGTCGCCCATCATGATCACAGGCAATGATTTCGCATCGGCCTGGGCGATCACGGAAGATGGCGAATTCATGTATCCGACGGTGCCGAACAGCCCGGTTCAGCGCGACTACGCCTTCAGGTCCGGCGTCAACATCGTCATGTACAGCCTGACAGGCAACTACAAGGCCGATCAGGTTCACATACCCGCCCTGCTTGAACGGCTGGGACAATAGGAGCGCTGATGGTCTGGTCTCTTTCCTTCGACCCGCTGCTGCCTCTCTGGGCCCTCGTCGCCGGTGGTGCGATTGCCCTGTTTCTTGCGGCCCTGTCCGGTTATCTGAGCTTGCGCGGATGGATGCTGCGTTCGCTGACGATGGCCCTTTTGCTGTTCGCACTCGCCAACCCTGCGGTCGAGCGCGAGGACCGCGAACCGCTTTCCAGCGTTGTTGCCCTCGTTGTTGACAAGAGCCAAAGCCAGCGGCTTGCCGACCGGGAGGCAGCAACGGACGAGGCGGCTGCGGAGATCCAGCGTCGCGTGGCCGCGCTCAAGGGCTTTGACTTGCGGGTTCTTGAATCGCGCAATGCCGGCTCGGGCAATGGGACGGAGCTCTTTCAGACCCTCAGCAACGGGCTGGCGGATGTTCCGCCGGAACGGGTGGGCGGCGCGATCATCGTTTCAGACGGTCAGATCCACGATGTGCCGGAAAGCGCCGGTGCATTGGGCTTTGATGCACCCGTCCACGGTGTGATCACCGGCGCCCCGGACGAGCGCGACCGGCGCATTGTCCTCGACAAGGCACCGAGATTCGGTCTGGTCGGTTCCGAACAGACCGTCAGCCTCACGGTGGTTGACCAGGGCCAGGGCACCGGCCCCGGAGATCTGGTTCAGCTGTCGGTCAAACGCGATGGCAGCATCATCAGCGAGCGCACGGCCCGTACCGGTGAGAAGATCGACATACCCGTTGAAATCGCGCATGGCGGCGACAACATCTTCGAATTCGAAGCCGCGCCGCTCGACAACGAACTGACAACGCTGAACAATCGCGCCGTTGTTACGATTGACGGCATTCGTGAAAACCTGCGGGTTCTCCTTGTCTCGGGATCGCCGCACTCGGGCGAGCGCACCTGGCGCAATCTCCTCAAGTCCGATGCCTCCGTCGACCTGGTCCATTTCACCATCCTGCGCCCACCGGAAAAGCAGGACGGCACGCCGATCAACCAGCTTTCGCTGATTGCCTTTCCGACACGCGAATTGTTCTCGGTCAAGATCGACGAGTTCGACCTGATCATCTTCGACCGCTATGTCAGGCGCGGCGTGTTGCCGATGCTCTATTTCGACAATATCGCGCGATACGTTCAGGACGGCGGTGCTGTTCTGCTTGCCGGCGGGCCGGACTACGCCGAAGCCGGTAGCCTCTACCGGACGCCGCTCGCGCCGATCCTGCCTGCCAGCCCCACGGGGGGCATCCTGGAAGAACCCTTCCACGCGACGCTCGCGAGCCTGGGCGAGCGCCATCCAGTGACCAGGGGCCTGCCCGGCTCCGAACAGGATCCGCCTGCCTGGAGCCGCTGGTTCCGCGCTGTCGATACCCAGCTTGACGCCGGCCAGCAGTTGATGTCCGGCCCGAGCGATACGCCGCTTCTCGTGCTCAACCGCGAGGGTGAAGGCCGGGTCGCGATGCTGCTCTCCGATCACGTCTGGCTCTGGGCGCGCGGTTTCGAGGGCGGTGGTCCTCACGTACCCCTGCTGCGGCGGCTGGCGCACTGGCTGATGCAGGAACCGGATCTGGAAGAAGAAGCGCTGAATGTGTCCATCCGGGGATCGGACCTTGTCGTGGAACGGCAGACCCTGGGAGACACCGTGGGCGAAGTGACCGTCACCGCACCGGCGGGCGACACGACCGTGGTTGACATGAGCGAGCGGGAGCCAGGCCTCTGGCGCGGGGACATGGCAGCCGACCAGACCGGATTGTTCTCCGTGACGGACGGCACTTTGAGCGCGCTCATTCATGTCGGCCCGCAAAACCCGAAGGAATACACGGACGTCCTGTCGACCACCGATGTTCTGTCTCCGATCAGCGAAGCGACGGGTGGCAGCACCCAGCGACTGAGAGACGTAGGCGGCGACCTGGACATTCCCCGCGTCGTTTCCATGCAGCCTTCAGCGAGCTATGCCGGCAATGGCTGGATCGGCCTGAAGGCGACGGAAGCGAGTGTCCTGAACGGCGTTGACCGCTATCCGCTGATGATCGGCCTTCTGGGCCTGGCACTGCTTCTCGGGATGCTCTCCCTGACATGGTACCGCGAAGGGCGGTGACCCGTTCCGGCATGTTAAGTCAGGGGCAAAGGCCACGCCCGCATTCAAGAACCGCCTGAGCTTCAGGCGGTTCTGTGTTTTTTCGCATGCGTTGCCAGGAAAACGGCAAGGCCATCAATGTGCATCGGCTTGGCAAGCGCATATCCCTGGGCATAGTCGCATTTCATCAGCGCCAGGCGCTCGACCTGTTCCAGCCTGTCGGCCCCTTCCGCAATGACCGGGATATTCAGGGAATGCCCCATGTCGACGATCGACCGCACCAGTCGCTCGAACGTATTGCCCGCTTCGATGCCGGACACCAGATTGCGATCGATCTTGATATGCGAGGGTTCGATGTTCATCAGACCCAGAACGGATGCATTGGCGACACCGAAATCGTCGAGATCCAGACGGCAACCGGCAGCCCTGATCTGATCCAGGACAGCGGCGACCTCAGCATCGAGATGATCGAGCGCCATGGTCTCCACAAGTTCGAAACGCAGTTCGAACGGCAGGTCGCGGACAAGCTGAAGTGCATCCGGGAAACCTGGTGACGTCAGTCTTTCTTCCGACAGGTTCACAGCGAGCGCAGGGATATCGAAGCCCTGTTCACGAAGACCTTTTACCAGCGCGACCGACTGTTCCAGCATCATCGCATCAATGTCGGCGAGAAGATTGAGATCCCTGGCCGCCTCCAGAAAGTCCTGCGGCGACAACAGGCCGCGCTCGGGGTGTTCCCATCGGACAAGCGCTTCGACACCGGCGACCGTTTTGTCCGGCAGCCGGAACTGGGGCTGGAAAAACGGCAGGAATTGTCCCTTCTCCAGGCCGCTCAGAATTTCGGCCGTTAGTCTTCGCTCGGTCTGGATTGCGATCCTGAGGCCCGGTGAATACGCCACAAATCGGTCCTTGCCCGCCTTTTTCGCATCATACATGGCAAGATCGGCAGCCTTCATCAGATCGGAGCGGTCACTTGCGTGCGCGGGATAGAGGGCGAAACCAACGCTCACCCCGATGCGCATATGCGCGTTGTCCAGGGCAATCGGTTCCTTGATGCGCTCAACGATCAATGCGGCTGTGTCCTCGATCTGATGCATATCCTGAGACGGGATCCAGATTGCAAACTCATCCCCACCCAGACGGGTGACCAGGGACTTATCGTGCGCGTCAGCTGCGATCTGGCGTGTCTCCTCGGGATCGATATCGGCCAACCTGCGGACACCCAGCACCGAGCACAGGCGCATTCCGACGACTTCAAGAACCTTGTCGCCCACGTCGTGTCCATGCATGTCGTTGACGGACTTGAACCCGTCGAGATCGATCAGCATCAGCGCCCCGGCGTCCCCGGCTGAGAGCGCGTTGTCCAATTGCTGGTGAAGGTAGGTCCTGTTGCCGAGACCGGTGACAAGATCCTGGTAGGCAAGCGCGTTGATGGTCGACAGGTTTTCGCGCAGGCGCAGCACCATCTCCCGGAAACGCCGGCTGAGTTCATTGAACTCGACCGGCAGAAGCCGGCTCGATCCCTGCAGGTCCGGCAGACCGAATTCCCCTCCCGCGATTTTGGACGACGCACGCGATATCTGTTCGATCGGCCGCACGACACGAAGGGAAACCAGAAGCGCGAGCGCCAGCGCGGAGGCCACCCCGATGGCCAGGACAATGACGCCGGACCGGCGGGCGACGTCAGCCTTTTGCTGCAACTCGGCGATCGGCTGCGGGATCATCACACCCCAGCCGACCGGATGCACGAAGGTGAACCCGGCAATCATGTCGCCCTTGAGCGCTGGTGAATAGAAGCTCTCGACGCCTGTTTGCCGGGCCAGCATGCGCTGCACTGCGGAGATATTCGACATGTCCTTGCGCGTCGCAACCCAATCCGGCAGCGGATGCGAGAGCGCGCGGCCGGTGTGATCGACAATTGCCGCATGGCCGCGGACACCGAAGGAAATCGCTTCGCCGAGTTCGCGGAAATAAGTGGTCAGCACGGCACCGACCGCAAGTCCGTCCTCGAGCGGCCGGACCATGTGAAGCACGTTTTCCCCGTCTGCCGTTTGAACGACCGGGCCAAAGGTGACTTCTCCTGGGACCGCGAGCGCCTTG
>JBCBUA010000077.1:6285-20090 GCA_039818365.1 Pseudomonadota bacterium | reverse complement strand
CAACCACCCGGCCCGGCATGTTGGACAAGTCCACCCTTTCTCCACTCGTTGCCTGCAAACGCACAAAGGGCACTTTCATGCCCGCCAGATGATCAGCCCCGCCATCATCGACAGGACGCGGCAGGTCGTCCGGCAGGACAAGGGGGTTGGTGGTGTTTTGTAAATTCGTCAAGGATCGAGCGCTCCCGGCTGTTTCTCACGGTCCAACCCTAGCCCCACGCCCTCTCCGTGTCTTCCGCGATCATGGTGCGGAGCCAGGCCATCAGCTTCTTCAGTGGCGGGCGCTTGACGCCCTGGCGTGTCAGCATGTGATAGCCGGTTCCCGGGTCTTCTGCATCCTCGAACAGCACCTGAAGGCTGCCGGCATCGATATCCGGCTTGATAAATGCCTTTGCGGTTGCCGAAACCCCCTCGCCGCGCCGCAATCCTTCAAGCAGCATGTAGCCCGGCAGATGGGTCACATTGAGCTTCTCGCAGGGCACGACGCCCTGATTCTCCATCCAGATGGCCAGTTCATTGGTGCCGTATTCCTGCAGCCACGGGAAATCCAGGATGTCCTCGGGGCTGCTGATCGGCCTGTCGCCGATCAGGCAGCGCGCCCCGACAACGGCGAAGTTGGTTGGCAAAAGAAGTTCGGAATCGAGGCCGGGCCAATCGCCCTTGCCGAAACGAATCGCCATGTCGGTACCGCCGGGTGTCAGCTCAATGACTTCCGCAGTCGGGTTCAGCATCAGTTCGATTTCGGGATGTTTCAGCCGGAAATCATTGATACGCGGCATCAGCCAGCTGACCGCGAAGGTGGGCGTCATGGTGATGTTCAGCGGCCGCGCCTGATCGTCCTTGAGGAGCGCGTCAACGGTGTCGCGAATGGCCTCGAAGCCGCCCTTCAACCCGCTGAAGAGCTGTTCGCCTTCCAGGGTCAGGGCGACACCCCGGCCCTCCCGCACGATCAGCTTCAGACCCATGAAACTCTCAAGGCTTCGGATCTGCTGAGAGACAGCCGCATGGGTGACATTGAGCGCCCGCCCGGCGGCGGAAAGACTTTTTGTTTCAGCCACGACGGCAAACACTTTCAGACTATTGAGCGGAGGTAGGGAACGCCAATCCATATGTAACTCTTCCTTACATATTCAAAATCTTCCTGACTCGCGATTCACTCGATCTACAGCCATATTCTCATCAGACGCCAACCGAGGAGTGTAAGTCAATGTTAGATATTTATGCACGCAGCCTTCTGGAAGCAACCCGGTCATCGCGCGCTGAAACGATGGACCCCCGCACCAAACGACGTCTCGCGCAGGAGCGGAACAGGGAAGAACAGGCCGCCCGTGTCTGGTGGCGCGCACCCTACTGGGTGTGATCGCTCCTTGGCGGGGCTCCGATACGACACCTGAAAACAGACGCCTGTCATCGAATACCTGAACAAAGCAGGGTCCGGCATCGCGCCGGACCTGTTTTTTTGCTCAGCAGAGACCGGCGCTGCAAGAGCATCTTCCGTCCAGACCGGGAACTGTCCTATGATCCTGAGGCACAATCACACAGCAAAGACGCATTTTCAGGGGCACAGATGCGCCGTTCGACGTCAGACTGGACTGCAACAGCCGTGCTTGACCATCTCGGTGCGTTGGGAACAGAGGAAAACCGTCAGGGCATGGCCCGGTTCGGCATCGACGCGTCCCGCGCGTTCGGCGTGCCGCTTTCTGTTCTGCGGCCGTTTTCAAAGGACCTTCGAAAGTCGCCGGATCTGGCGGGCGATCTCTGGGCGACCGGATTTCACGAGGCCCGGCTGCTTGCCATTTTCATCACCCCTCCAATGGCAATGACAGCGGAGCTGACACAGCGCTGGCTGGATGACATCCACTCCTGGGATCTGTGCGACCAGCTGACCAGTGTTCACGCCCGCCGAGACGATTCAGGCGTACTCGTGCCGGTTCTCGTTGCCGATGAACGCGAGTTCGTCAAACGTGGGGGCTTTGCCTTGATTGCCTGGCGTGCCGTCCACGCAAAGGCGGCACCGGATGAGGAGTTCCTGGAGTGTTTCGATTTCATCCGGGCAGCCTCCACGGATGACCGCAATTTCGTCTGGAAAGCAGTTCACTGGGCCCTGCGG
Source organism: Pseudomonadota bacterium (assembly GCA_039818365.1). Classification (GTDB taxonomy): domain Bacteria; phylum Pseudomonadota; class Alphaproteobacteria; order Rhizobiales; family Stappiaceae; genus Roseibium. The sequence continues at coordinate 17,980 of JBCBUA010000077.1, read as the reverse complement.
CAGATCGGCAAGCGCTCGGCGAACCTGAATGGTCCTGCATTGGACCTGGGCGAGGACCTGCTGCGTTCAGAGGACAGGACAGCCCGCAAGATCGGCCGCGAAACGGTGAAGGAACTTTCCTCGCCAAAGGTACGAAGCCGCCTGGGGCTGGACTAGATACGCTAACTTCCGCCGCCTATACCTCGACTTCGACAGTACCGATCGGGTTGGAACAGCAGGCCAGGATGTAGCCGGCCTCGATATCGTCTTCGCTGATCCCGCCGGAATGTACCATGTGCACATCGCCCCCCAGTTTCCTGACCTTGCAGGTGCCGCAGACGCCGAAGGTGCAGCCGGACGGAATGTTCAGACCGGCATCCTTGGCGACGGCCAGAACGGTGTCGGTTTCGGTGCACCAGGCGGACACGCCCGAATTTGCAAAAACGATCTGTGCCTTTGTGTCTTCCTGGGGGACGACATCGTCGAACTCGGTCAGTTCCGCCTTGGTTTCCGCTGGCGCCTGGAAGCTTTCCTGGTGATAGCGGTCCATGTCGTATCCGAGCGCGTTCAGGATCTCGCGGACCGCATCCATGAACCCTTCAGGGCCGCAGCAATAGACATCCCGCTCCAGGTAGTCGTTGCACATCAACCCGAGCATCAACTGGTTGAAGTGACCGCGATACCCGGTCCAGACCTCATATGGATCGCTTTGGCCGACCACGAAGTGCAGCTGCAGACCCGTGACGCGGCTCGCCATGTATTCCAGCTTCTGGCGGAAGATGAGATCTCTCGGGCGTCTGGCGCACTGAATGAAACAGATGTCCGGGTCCTCGCCGCGCTCAAAAAGCGTCTGCGCCATCGACATCATCGGTGTGACGCCGGAGCCTGCCGAGATGAACAGGAACTTGCCGTCCGGGCTCGGCGGCAAATGAAAGAGGCCGGCAGGGCCGAACGCCTTCAAGCGCATGCCAGGCTTCATGTTGTCCAGAAGCCAGCGTGAACCCTGGCTCCCCGGCTGCGCCTTTACCGTTACCGAGACGTAGGCGCTGGAGACCGGCGAGGACGACAGCGTGTAGGTTCGCTGCACATTGCCTCCGGGCAGTGGCAGATCCAGCGTGATGAACTGCCCTGCCCGATAGACAAACGTCGCGCCGGACGGTGGACGGAAGGAGAATGTCTTCACATCGGGGGCTTCCGGTACCACCATCACGCATTCCAGAAGCTCGCTGTCGGACCAGACAGGCGTATCGCGTCCCGGCATCGGTATCATCGGTTCACTCCGCCGCTACGCGGAACCGACCCAGAAGGGACGTTTCCAGATGCGCGGCATACCAGTCAACGAACTGAATGACGCCGCTTTCCTGCACCGGTGAATACGGCCCGGGTTCGTAGGCCGGCGAACAGATGCCGATCTGGTTTTCCTCAACGATGCGGCGGTCCTCGTCATTGGTGTGGGTCCACACTTCGGTGAGCCGCTCCAGATCGTAGTCGACGCCTTCCTGCGCATCCTTGTGCACCAGCCATGTCGTCGTCACTTCGGATTCCATCGGTCCGATCGGCAACACACGGAAGGTCAGCACCTGATCGGACAGGAAATGGTTCCAGGTGTTGGGATAGTTGAAGAAAAGACACGTTCCCGCATTGTCGAACGGTACAGTCCCGATCCGCTTCGAGACAGCCGCCTTGCCGTCCATGGTGTAACTGACCGCTTCCCCGAGGAAGGGGATGCGCACGAAACGCCACTGCTCGTTCGGCGAGATCACGTATTTGGCGGGCAATCCGGCTTTTTCACAGCGCTCGACATGCTGCTTTCCGGCATTGGACGTGGACGCATCATCAGCGCCGACAAGGTTCGGATCATCGGGAAACGTCCGGCACAGGGACGGATGCGAGCCGGAGCAGTGATAGCATTCCCTGTTGTTTTCCAGGACGAGCTTCCAATTTCCCTTCTCGATGATCGTCGACTGATGCGCGACTTTCAGATTTCCCAGATCGTGCGGCCCGAGATAACGCGCGGCCTGACGTTGCAGGCCGGACGTATCGGGTGCAACGTCCGCCAGGCAAATGAAAATCATGCCGGCGACGTCGATGCAGTGAACCGTCTTCAACCCGTGTTGTTCCGCCTTGAAATCGTCTCCCATCTCGCGTGCCCACAGGAGCCTGCCGTCCAGTTCGTAGGTCCACTGGTGGTAAGGACACACCAGCTTCGGCGAGGATCCCTTTGCGGCCGAACAGATCCGGCTGCCGCGATGGCGGCAGGAGTTGTGGAATGCGCGGATGACACCATCGGCACCCCGCACAGCAATGATGGAATAGGCGCCGATCTGGAGCGTGACGTAGTTTCCGGATTTCGGGAGTTCCGCCGAACAGATCGCGAAAACCCAGTCTTTCTGCCAGATATGCGTGAGATCGGCCTGGAACACGTCCGCGTCGGTGTAGAACGGCTGCGGCAGCGAATAACCGGCCCGACGGCCCATCAATAGCGAAAGAATGTCCGAGTCGCTGTACATGTGTCTGATCCTGATGTGTCGGTATCACCGAGCGTTGATGCTGCGAAACCTAGTCCCGCAACAATCAGTTGCCATAGCTCAAAAACGGCATCCGCTTATTCAAGTGAGACGCTGCCCAAAAAATCCGCAATGGCCTGAAGTCAGATGTCTTTTACGAGCCTGAGCGCGTCGTAAATCGCGGCATGCGTGTTCCTTGCAGAAACCGCATCCCCGATCCGGTACAGAGCAAAGTCTGCGCCGGGATTGGCCTCGAGCGGCTGAGGACGGCCGAAAATCAGAGCTTCCTGGTTCACGGCGCCAAGGTTTTTCGACCTGGGCTTGAGCTCGAAATAGAGCTCGTCCAGCGGCACCGTTGCATGGTTGACGACAATCTGGTCGAAGTCGCGCTCCTCGGTATGGGCGGAATAGTCTGTGCCAATTACCGCCGTGATCCTGTTGCCCGAGCGTTTGGCGGTTTTCAGACGGTAGGTGACCGTAAAGCGGACATCCTTGTCCTGCAGTGCGCGCATGTAGGGCACCAGGTTCATCCCCATGACTTCCGGAGAGAACGACCGGTCCGGTGTCATGATCTCGACATGCGCACCGGTCTTGGCAATCATTTCAGCCGCCTGCAGGGCTGCATGATCACCGGCATCGTCAAACACCAGAACCTGCCTGCCGGGCTTTACATCGCCGGCTATGATGTCCCAGGCGGAGACGACAAGTTCATTGCCCTCAGACAACACGTCGGTGTGCGGCAGTCCGCCCGTTGCAACGATGACGACATCCGGGTTTTCGGACGTGACATCAGAAGTTTCTGCGTATGTATTAAAGTTAAACTTCACATTCTTCGCGCGGCATTGTTCCATGCGCCAGTCGATAATCGAAATCATCTCCCTGCGCCGCTCGGACTGGGCCGTCAACCGGACCTGGCCACCTGCATCGGGCGCCGCTTCAAAAACCACAACGTCGTGGCCGCGCTCGGCAGCGACGCGCGCGGCTTCCATTCCGGCGGGACCGGCCCCCACGACGACAATTTTTTTCTTCGCCCCTGCCGGGGATATCTCGTGCGGCATTGCCAATTCGCGGCCCGTGGCCGGATTGTGAATGCAGAGCGCCTCGCCTCCCTGGTAGATCCGGTCAAGGCAATAGGTCGCGCCGACACAGGGCCTGATGTCTTCTTCCCGTTTTTCCGCGATTTTCCGGACGATCAGCGGATCGGCCATGTGCGCGCGCGTCATGCCGACCATGTCCAGCAATCCTTCGGCGATTGCGTGGCGCGCCGTTGCGACATCGGGGATCTTGGCCGCATGGAATGTCGGCAGACCGATTTCGCGACGCACCCTGCCGGCGAAATCAAGATGCGGGGCATTGCGCATGCCCTGCACGGGGATGACGTCCGTCAATGCCGCGTCCGTATCAATATGGCCACGGATCACGTTCAGGAAGTCGATTTGCCCGGTCGCCTTGAGGCGGCGGCCGATTTCCAACCCCTCTTCGGCTGTTATGCCGCCCTTCATCGCCTCGTCGGCCGTAAAGCGGATACCGAGAATGAAATCCGCACCGACCCGCCGGCGGATGGCATCAATGACCTCAAGCGAAAATCGCATCCGGTTCTCGAGTGTCTCTCCGCCATAAGGACCGTCAAGCTGATTCGTCGCCGGTGACCAGAACTGATCCATCAAATGGCCGTAGGCTTCCAGCTCCACACCATCCATACCGCCTTCCTTCATGCGTTCGGCAGCGTCGGCATAGTCCTGGATGATCCGGGCGATGTCCCAGTCCTCGACAAGTTTCGGGAAGAACCTGTGTGCGGGCTCCTGGGCCATGGTGGAGGAAACGGAGGGAAGCCAGTCGCCCTTGTTCCAGCCTGTCCGGCGACCGAGATGGGTAAGCTGGATCATGACGGCGCAGCCGTGGCTGTGGCAGGCATCCGTCAGCTCTCGGATCCAGGGCACAACTTCGTCCTTGTAGGCGAGGATGTTGTTGAAGGCTGGCGGCGAGTTGCGGGAAACGGCAGCCGACCCCGCCGTCATCGTCAGCGCGACCCCTGCCCTTGCCCGGGTCTCATGATAGGCCCGGTACCGTTCCTTGGGCATGCCGTCCTCGGGATAGGCCGGCTCGTGCGACGTGATCATGATCCTGTTTTTCAGCGTCAGGTGCTTGAGCTGATAAGGCTGCAGCAATGGATCCTTTGACATGCGCTTCCCTCAATTCGCATCCTGCCGGACTGCACCGGTCACCATCGAGCTTATTTCGCGGTGCCGCCGGGTGAAAAGCCGCAAAAACGACATTTATGTCGTTTTTAAAGACATACCTGTCAATTTAGGTTGTTCGATACCGTTCCAACTGCTAACGAGCACGCATGAACGAGACCCTGATCGAAAAAACCAGTGGATGGCGCGGAACGCGGGAACTCTGGATTCAAGCGGCTTACGGCGCCTTGCTGGAGAGCGGCATCGATGCGGTCAAGGTCATGCCGCTCGCCGAGCGTATGGGCCTGTCCCGCACGAGCTTTTACGGTCATTTTTCAGATCGCAAGGATCTGCTCGATGCCCTGATCGCGCTTTGGAGATCACAGAACACCGGCAACCTGATCCGGCGGACCGAGGCCTATGCGGAGACGATCACCGAAGCGATCCTCAACGTTTTCGACCTTTGGCTCCTGCCTGATCTGTTTGATTCCAGACTGGAATTCGCCGTCCGCAACTGGGCCCACTCCGATTTGCGGCTTGCCGGCCTTCTCGAAGAAGCCGATGGCCTCCGGGTCGAGGCGCTGCAGTCCATGTTCGAGCGCTTCGGTTTCGACGCTGAGCACGCAAGCGTGCGTGCCAACACGGTCTACCTGACCCAGATCGGCTACATTTCCATGAAGAAGGACGGGCCATCAGACCCGTTGGCACCGCGCCTGGAGCGCATGCGGTACTATGCGGAGATCTTTGCCGGACAAGCCGTAACGGACGCAGAGGCCGCCCGGTTTTTCGCGCGGCACCCCATCAGCGGCGCTTGAAGCTTTCGCACCGCTATGCGTCGCCGCGGGGTTTCTCCGGAACAACATAAGTCAGCGGCAGCGCAGTGGTGTTCTTGATCTGCTCCATCGCGAACGTCGTCGACACGTCCGAGATCTCGATTTTTGCGATCAGTTTCTTGTAGAAGGCGTCGTAGGCCTCTATGTCCGGCACGGCAACACGCAGCAGGTAGTCGACCTGCCCTGCCATGCGATAAAACTCGACAACCTCGGGAAACTCCTGGATCACATCGGCGAATTTCTTCAGCCAGTCTTCCGAATGCTGGCTCGTCGTGATCGCCACGAAGGCCGTCACTTTGGCATTCACCTTTGCCGGATCCAGAATGGCCACCCGGCCGGTAATGACCCCGTCCTCCTCCATCTTCTGGATGCGGCGCCAGCAAGGCGTCGTCGACAGGCCGACACGGCGGCCGATCTCGGCAACCGGAACGGTGCAGTCTTCCTGAAGAATGGACAAGATGCGGCGATCGATGCGATCAATCATGGTGGAAAATTCCAGCTTTTGGCGCACGCCCTTCAAACAAGTCACGCTCACTTGAAGGAAATGATTTCAGTCACAGGCAAAACACGTATGGAATTTTTCTCGCAGCATGTCAAATAGCGCCGCCTGTAGTATTTTTTTCTTCCCACTCTGCCGACCAGCCTAAATCAAACGCGCGACCTCGGCTCGTAAAACAGGCAGAAGATCCGTTTCGAACCACGGATTCTTTCTGAGCCAGGCATTGTTGCGCCAGGACGGATGCGGCAGCGGCAGGACTTTCGGTTTGCCGTCCGCGGCGGCTGCGCTGAAATACTCCTGCCACGCTCCGACCGTTTCCGTCAGGCTCTTCTTGCGCATCGCACCGAGGTGGTAGGCCTGTGCATATTGGCCGATCACAAGGATCATCTCGATCTTGGGCAACCCGGCAAACAGATGGTCATGCCAAAGCGTACGGCATTCCTTGCGGGGTGGCAGATCCCCGCCCTTGGCATCCAGTCCCGGGAAACAGAACCCCATCGGCACAATGGCGAGACGCGCGGCGTCGTAGAAGATCTCCTCGTCTATTCCCATCCAGCTTCTCAGCCTGTCCCCGGAGGGATCGGTGAAGGGTCGGCCGCTCCTGTGCACCCGCGTCCCAGGTGCTTGTCCGCTGATGCAAAGCCGTGCGCTCGACGACACCTGCAGGACAGGCCGCGGGTCATGCGGCAGGGCTTTCCCGACCGGATTTTCGCTGCATTCCCGGCAGGCGCGAATGCGCGAAACCAGATCATCGAGGGAATGGGAATTATGGTGAAAGGACAAAGAGTTGCACCCTGATACAGCCTATTAACGCAATGCTTACCACGATCCTGAGGACGATCTTAAGGAATGATGAGTCACTGTGCATAAACACGCAGTATCACAATAACGATATCAACACCCTCCGGCGTCCGATGAAGTCCGAAACGTCAGATACAATTCACGACACGATCGCGATCAACAGGCAGCGTGCCTTGAGGCGACGCGAGCTCGCGCGCTCGGTACGTGATATCCGCAGCCGTCTCGGCGCTCCCGAGAACCGGCAGTCGACCTTCGAACATGAGCGCCAGCACCTTTTCGCCGACACGCGCATCAATGCGGCGTTTGCCGCGCCGCTTCTCGCCCTGATCGTGGCCGCGATCTCCTCGCTCTGGGTCAGTCCGCAGTTCATGGGCGCCTGGTTTCTCGTGACGATCTGTACCCATTTCCTGATGGTCGTGATCAGCCATTCCTATGAAAAAGCGCCGTCGGACCAGAAAGTAAGGGTTGTCTGGCGCCGCCGTTTCACGGCGGGTGACCTGATTTACGGATGCAGCTGGGCCATGTTCTTCCTGATGCCGGAAAAGATCGGTTCCGGGGAAGGCCTGGTCATCTTCCACTTCGCGACGCTCCTGATCGTCATCGCCATGAACACGATGCAATCGGCCAACCTGCCCAAATGCCTCCTGGCAAGCACGTTGCCGATTACGTTCGTCGTCACCTTCAGCTTCCTGCAACAGTCGAGCGCCGTCCACTACACGCTTGCGGCCATGGCCATCGGCGCGCAGGGTTTCTTTCTGATCCTGGGGAACCAGCTCCTGAAAAACGCGAATACGATGCTGGAATACCGCGCGGACAAGGATCATCTGATCGCCGAACTGGAAACCGCGAATTCTGTTTCCGATGAGGCACGCCGGCGTGCGGAAGCCGCCAACCTCGCGAAATCCCGGTTCCTGGCGACGATGAGCCACGAACTCAGAACACCACTCAATGCGATCCTCGGCTTCTCCGAAATCATGAAGGACGAGGTTCTTGGTCCGATGACCAACAAGAACTACCGGTCCTACGCGGAAGACATCCACGGCTCGGGCGAACATCTGCTCAATCTCATCAACGAGATCCTCGATCTGTCGCGCATCGAGGCCGGCCGTCACGAGTTGCACGAGGAAAGCATCTACCTTCAGGACGTGGTCGCCGAGTGCGGCACGATGATGAAGGTCCGCGCCAACGCCAAGTCGATTGTCCTGCATCACGCCCATCAGGCAGGTCTGCCCCGCGTGTGGGCAGATGAGCGTGCCGTCCGGCAGGTTATTCTCAATTTGATGTCGAATGCGGTCAAATTCACACCGGTCGGCGGCGAAGTGCGTGTGAACCTCGGACCGACGTCTGACGGCGGGCAATATGTTTCGATCCGCGACAACGGCCCGGGCATTCCGAAAGAGGAAATTCCAACCGTTCTCGAAGCGTTCGGTCAGGGCTCGCATGCCATCAAGAGCGCCGAACAGGGTACCGGGCTCGGGCTTTCGATCGTCCAGGCGCTTGTCAGCATGCATGATGGAAAGTTCACGATCAGGTCCAAGCTGGGCGAAGGCACGGAAGTCATCGTCACGCTGCCGCCGTCGCGCAACATGAACTACGCGGCAGAGGTGAAACAAACGTCCAGCGTGGCTGCCGAGGCTCAGGAAGAAACCGCCCGCAGAGCCTGACGTCAGGACTTCCCGGAGACACCCGCATCGGCGAAGGTCGCCATGCCCGAATGCATCTCGGAAGCGGCCTTGACCACCCCGGCCGCAAGCGCCGCCCCGGACCCCTCTCCCAGCCGCATGCCGAAATCGAACAGGGCATCCTTGCCGAGACGCTCAAGGACGCGCCCATGCGCGTGTTCGGCGGAGACATGCGCAAACAGGCAGTGATCCAGGCCGGACGGGTTCATGGCGTAAACCACGGCAGCGGCGGCGGTGGTGACAAACCCGTCGACAATGACCGGAACACGCTGCAGGCGCGCGGCAATGATCAGACCCGCCATGGCCGCGATTTCGCGGCCACCGACTTTCCGGAGGATCTCGAGCGGGTCGCTTTCACCGTTCAGCCGTGCCACGGCCTTTTCAACAGCCTCACGCTTTCTGGCAAGACCCTCATCATCGACACCGGTTCCCCGTCCGATCCAGTCGGACGCCTCGCCGCCAAACAGCCCGTGAAACACAGCCGCAGCCACCGTCGTGTTGCCGATCCCCATTTCACCAAGGCAGATCAGGTCAATCCCGCCCGCAAGCGCTTCCATGCCGTAGGCCATGGTCGCGGCGCAATTGGCTTCGTCCATGGCGTCTTCGCGGGTGATGCTCGGCGTCGGCATATCAACCGCAAGATCAAAAACCTTCAGACCGATGTCGTTCACGCGGCAAAGCTGGTTGATGGCGGCACCACCGGCTGCGAAGTTTTCCACCATCTGCTTGTTCACCGCGCTTGGAAACGCCGATACGCCTTCGTCGGCAACTCCGTGGGCAGAGGCGAAGATCGCAACCATCGGGCGGGTGACCTTGGGCGGGGCATTTCCGGACCAGGCCGCAAGCCATTCCGCAATTTCTTCCAGACGCCCAAGCGACCCGGCGGGCTTGGTCAGCTGACCGTCCCTTTCCCTGACCTTGTGCAACGCCTCCTCGTCCGGCCCCGGCATTGACTTGACGAGGTTGCGGATATCATCGAACGGAAGCGCGGTCTCGGATAGGGACATGTTGTTTTTCCCGGTTTGTTTTTCTGGGAGTTCCGATACTTGGTCCTCTCTGGCGGCTGATCTATAACGGCGCGTTGGAAAAACTCAAGCACAGGACCGGCCTGATGAGCTCGGAAACCGACCAATCCTCAGATTCCCGGGAAAAACACGGTCAGAACGCGTCACGGGCGACAACTTTGCCGATTATCGGTTCGCTGTCGATGCTTGCGGCTGATACCGCCGCCTGTGTCCGTTTTTTTTCGCGGCTTCCGCTGCCAAAAGTGAACAGGTCCGACGATCCCGCAGCCGCGCCGCGTTTCCAGCAGATCGCAGCCGCAGCTCCTCTTGCGGGCCTTGCCGTTGCCTTGCCCGCGGCAGGTCTCGGCACCCTGCTCGGCTACACGGCCCTGCCCGCCGTTGCGGTTGGAGCGCTGGTGCTTGCAGCGCTGTGCGCAACGACCGGCGCCTTGCACGAAGACGGGCTGAGCGATGTCGCTGACGGTTTTTTCGGCGGATCGACACCGGCCCGGCGGCTGGAAATCATGAAGGACAGCCGCATCGGGGCCTTCGGTGCTCTTGCCCTTGTGCTGACGGTCGTGCTGCGCGTATCCCTCCTTGCCGTTCTCTGGCAGAAATTCAGCCCGGCCGATGCAGCACTCCTATTCCTGAGCACCGAAGTCATCAGCCGTGCCGTTCTTGTCTGGCAATGGTCGCAGAGGCCCCTCGCACGCCCGGACGGCCTTGCGGCCAGGTTCGGCAAACCGGATTCGGGCGCGGCCTGGAAAGCTGCGCTTCTTGCCGTGCCGTTCGTCCTGCCGGGAGCTTTGCTTATTTCACCCACAGCTGTTTTTCTCGGCCTCGCCATCGCTGTCGCTGCCGGCTTTTTGATCGGACGCATTGCTGTGGCGAAGATCGGCGGCGTGACCGGCGACGTTCTCGGTGCCATTCAGCAAATCTGCGGACTTGGATTCCTGCTCGGGATGCTTATGGTGCCTTGAGCAGGTGTTAGGTGGGCGACGGCACGCGATGATTGATCAAATTTGTAACGGTTCGAAAGGAGCTTGGTCGCTTACGCAGAAGGCAGTCTTGCTTCTGGCCGTGCTTCTGCTTCTGGCCGGATGCGGCAGCCGGCCGGAGTTCGGCGCGCTGGCACTCACCGAGATCCCCGCCCAGGGGGCAAAGTCCCATGACATCCTTGTCGTCACGACCCGCGAACGCGACAGCCGCCCGGACACCTATTTCAACGGTGAGCGCGGCGAAAAGGTCAGCTACGCCCATGCCACCATCTCCGTTCCGCCGAGCCACGAAGTCAGCCAGATTGAGTGGCCGGAGAGCCTGCCCGGCAATCCGGAGACGGAGTTCGTCGCGCGCGACGCGGGGTACATTGAGGACCAGCAAACCTTCATCCGCCAGATCAACAGCCGCCTTGCCAAGATGCCGCGCGGAAAGCGTGACATCTTTCTGTTCATCCACGGATACAACACCCTGTTTCCCGAAGCGCTCTATCGCTTCGTTCAGGTGGTCCATGACGGCGACATCGACGGCGTGCCGGTGCTCTTCACCTGGGCCTCCCGTGGCAAGCTTCAGGACTATGTCTATGATCTGAACAGCGCTGCCGTGGCGCGGCAATCGCTCGCGGAAACCATGCTGCTGCTTGCCAAGACGAACGCGGACAACATCACCATTCTGGCCCATTCCATGGGCAACTGGCTGCTCATGGAAACGGCCATACAGTCCTCACCGGAGCAGCGGCGGGCGCTTCAGGGTAAAGTCAAGGTCGTGATCCTGGCCGCTCCGGATATCGACATCGACCTCTTCAAGGCACAGCTGAGAAAACTCGGACGGCCAGCCAATCCCTATGTTGTCGTCGTATCGCGGGACGACCGCGCCTTGCGTCTTTCAAGAGCGATCGCAGGTGGCAAGGAACGGGTCGGGGCCTATTCCAACGACGAGGAACTCGCAGAACTCGGTGCGATCGTGATCGACGTGACGGAGCTGGATTCGCTCGACTCGGCCAATCACTCCAAGTTCGCGCAGCTTGCGCAGCTCAGTCCCGAATTCCGCAATACGCTCGGGCAATCGGGGCTGAGGTCAGGAACCAACGCTGCGCGCGGCGCCACCCTTGGCGACAGCCTCGGCACGTTTGTCGGCAATACGGTCGCGCTTCCGGTCAACATCATCACCGCGCCGTTCAACCCCAGCGGGCTCCGCTGACGACGCATCCCTGTCGT
>JBCBUA010000077.1:0-6186 GCA_039818365.1 Pseudomonadota bacterium | reverse complement strand
CCATCTGATGACACTGTTCCTGTTTGCCGGCCAGGCGCGTTGCGCAGGACGGCCAGGTTGGCCGTTCAAGCGGTGCAACGCCGTCCGGCGGGCCGGAACAGGCCACCGAAGACCGTGTCTGGAGACTGTTCCGCCGCGTCGCAGGTCTTGGACGATAACCCATATCGCCCTGCGGCCTGCTTCTTGCTGAACAGTCTTCAGACACGGTCGGATAGGATCTTATTTGTTGAGGTTGGTATTATGACTTGGCAAAGCCACAATCTGTGGCCATATGCGCATCATGAACTCGCCATGTGTCAAATTCTGCCAGATCGACCAGTCAACCGGCCTGTGCGCCGGCTGTTCGCGTTCGCTTGACGAAATCGCCGGCTGGGCCGGTTACAGCGAGGAACAGCGCGCCGAGATCATGGCCGACCTGCCCGGCCGCCGCGCCATCGAGGGGCAAGAAGGCGGCGAGTGATGAGTGACAAGCCGAGACAGATCCGTGGCTTCGTCGTCGTTGCGCTGATCGTCATCATGTTCGCGGCGGGGTTCTATTTTTTCTTCGGCGACCCGACAGACCCGGACAACATCAATTTCGATGACAGCGGGCCGAGGATCGTCGCGCTTTCCGCACTTGCGTTCGTTTTCCTTGCAAGCTTCATCTTCGGACAGCCCAAAATCCGCGAGATCGTCCAGGGAACGCTTTTCTGGGGTGGTCTATGCGCGCTTCTGGTGGTCGGCTACACCTACCGGACCGACCTTGTTCAGGCGGGTTACCGGGTGCTCGGGGCGCTTGCGCCCGGGCTCGCGGTCACCCAGCCCGACGGCTCTATCCTGATCGTGCGCGACGCGACCGGGCATTTCGTGCTGGATGGACGGGTCAACGGAACCCGGACCAATTTCCTGCTGGATACCGGCGCCAGCGCCGTCGTCCTGACCTATGACGATGCCCGCCGGTCGGGCTTCGATCCCGATACGCTTTCCTTCACCGTTCCGGTCTCCACCGCCAACGGGCGGGCGATGGTTGCCCCGATCCTCATCGAGACAATCACGGTCGGCGATCACAGCCTGCGCAATATCCGCGGTTTCGTTGCACGAGACGGCGCCCTGAGCGGCAGCCTTTTCGGCCTGACCGCGCTGGACAAGCTCAGAAGCTGGCGGATCGAAGGCGACCGGCTGATCATGAACCCCTGATTTTCCGAAGGGCTACTCCGCGGCTTCTGCCGAGTGGTCCTGCGGGCTGACCGCAGCCAGCGCTTTTTCGACAACCTCCAGCCCGGCACCAGGCCTGATCGCCTCGACGGTCAGGATCCGCCGCCAGCTGCGCGCGCCCGGGCGCCCGTGGAAAAGCCCGAGCATGTGGCGCGTCATGCGCGCCAGCTTGACGCCTTTCGCGAGTTGCTCATCCAGGTAGGCCATATGCGCCCTCACCGCCTCCCATGGAGACACGTCGTCTGTGCGCACGCCATAGAGCCTGCGGTCGACCTCGCCCAGGATCTGCGGCGTGTGATAGGCCGCCCGGCCGAACATCAGTCCGTCCAGGGTCTCAAGATAAGGCTCGGCCTCGTCAAGGCTTTGCAAGCCGCCATTCAGGCCGATGAACTCCTCGGGAAAGCGCTGCTTCAGCCGTAAAACGCGGTCGTAATCAAGCGGCGGAATATCGCGGTTTTCCTTGGGGCTCAGGCCCTTCAGCCAGGCCTTGCGCGCATGCACCCACAGCGCATCGGCACCGGCGGCAAAAACCGCATCCGCCATCCTGTCGAGCGCTTCTTCCGGGTCCTGGTCATCGACACCGATGCGGCACTTCACCGTCACCGGGATATCGACCGCATCCTTCATGGAGGTGACGCAGGCGGCGACAAGCTCAGGCTCCTGCATCAGGCAGGCGCCGAACCGCCCCGACTGAACGCGGTCGGACGGACAGCCGACGTTGATATTGACCTCGTCATAGCCGAACTCCGCGACAATCCGCGCCGAGACCGCCATATCCTTCGGGTCGGACCCGCCCAGCTGGCAGGCGACCGGATGTTCCAGACCGGAAAAGCCGAGCAGATGGTCCCGGTCCCCGTGGATGACCGCCCCGGTCGTCACCATCTCGGTGTAAAGCAGCGCATGCCGAGACAGCTGCCTGTGAAACGCACGGCAGTGCCTGTCCGTCCACTCCATCATGGGGGCAACGGAAAAGCGCGGCTTTGGGCCGGTATAGAGGCGGTCGGGTGTTGTCATGGGCGCCTCCATAGCATCAGAGCCGGTTTCGCGCAAAGGCATGGTTTTCAGGGCCGGTCGGGCGGCGACGCATGGCACCGCCGCCGGACACAAATGCCTAGACCCGCTGGGTGAAGGTCGCGGCCTTGACTTCGATGGCATAATCCCTGGCGAGTTCCAGAAACGCGTCGTAGCTTTTCTGGACGTCCGCGAAGGTTGGATTGGCGGCGGCGTTTTCCGCCATGACCTCTGCAACCGCTGTCTTCAGGGCGGCGATCACGTCGGCCGGGAACGGGCCGAAGGTCACGCCGTCGGCCTTGAGCTTCTGCATCGCAACCGCGTTGAAATAGTCGAACTGGGCCGTCGTCTCGACAGAGGTTGCCTCGGCCGCGTTGGCGATCACCGCCTGTAGATGGGCCGGCAGGCTTTCATAAGCTTCCTTGTTGACGACGATCTCCAGGGCTGCCGACGGCTCGTGGAAGGCGGGCACGTAGCAGTATTTGGCGACCTTTTGCAGGCCGAAGGCCATGTCGAGCATCGGTCCGACCCATTCGGCCGCGTCGATCGCCCCGGACTGGAAGGACGGGAAAATCTCCGGCGGTGGCAGAAGGACGGCATTGACGCCGAGCTTGCGCATAGCCTCGCCGCCAAGACCGGCAATACGCATGTTCAGCCCGGCAAGGTCGTTCAGGCTTTCAATCGGCGTCTTGAACCAGCCGGCGGATTGGACCCCGGAGTTCCCGGAATAAAACGGTTTCAGGCCGCGTTCGGCATAAATCCCGTCCCAGAGCTCCTGGCCGCCGCCATAGCGGAGCCAGGCTGTCGTCTCGACCGCCGTCATGCCGAACGGCACGGCGGAGAAGAAGTGAAGAGCGGAGTTCTTGGAAGCCGCGTAATAGGGCGTCGAATGACCGATTTCCGCCGTTCCCTGTTCCACAGCATCTTCCACGCCGAAGGGCGGGACGAGTTCGCCGCCGGAAAAAACCTTGAGCGTCAGCTGCCCGTCGGACATGGCCGCGACACGCTCGGCAAACGAAGTCACATTCGTGCCGACGCCCGGCGCCTTTGCGGGAAAGGATGTCGGAAGTTTCCACTCGACCTTGCCCTGCGCGACGGCCGGTGCCGCAAGCACGGCGGCAGGCGCGGCAACAGCGCCCGCTTTCAGGAATTCCCGTCTTTTCATGTCCAGACTCCTTTGATCAAAACAAAACTCCGGGCAACCATGTCGCAAGAGCGGGGAAGATTGCAACAAGGCCGAG
Organism: Pseudomonadota bacterium; assembly: GCA_039818365.1. Taxonomy (GTDB): domain Bacteria; phylum Pseudomonadota; class Alphaproteobacteria; order Rhizobiales; family Stappiaceae; genus Roseibium. The sequence goes on along the minus strand of JBCBUA010000077.1, from coordinate 2,740 downwards.
TGCCAAAAGCTGGATTGCCACGAAAGGTATCACGGCGACGTAGATCTGCGAGGTTCTAATCTCGGCCGGGGCAACCGAACGGAAATAGAAAAGCGCAAATCCGAAAGGGGGCGTCAGGAACGATGTCTGCAGGTTGAGCGCGATCAGGACTGCGAACCAGACCGGGCTGATATCGGTCTGGAGAATGATCGGCCCAACGATCGGTACCACGATGAAAATGATCTCGACGAATTCCAGAATGAACCCGAGCAGAAAGATCACCAGCATGGTGAGCAGCAGCATCCCGTAGGCACCGCCCGGCAAGGACTCAAGCAGCGCGGCGACGTGCTCATCGCCGTCGAAACCGCGAAAGACCAGTGACAGAATGCTGGCGGCAATGACGATGCCGAAGATCATGCCGGTGATCGTCACGGTTTCACGCAGGGCTGCGGCGAGCACGCCACTGCGCAGAAGCGGAACGGAGACTGCCAGCATCATGGCAAACGCTCCGGCAGTCGCAGCAACGGAAATCGCGGATTTCGCCGTCCAGCTGATGCGTCCCTCTTCAAAGTCGAGACCGAGAATGCCTGCCTGACGAAGTGCAAGCAGCGCAACAGCCAGGAAGGCGCAAAGGAGCGCCGGGCGGGCAATGGTCCGGCCCTGCCCCGCGGCCGCAATCAATAGAGCGCCGGCAACACCCACGCTGGCCGCCTCCGTCGGGGTCGCGACGCCGATCAGGATGCTGCCAAGGACAGCAACGATCAGGCCGAGCGTCGGTGCGATGGCGCCTGCCAGCTGACGGCCGGTGACGGTTTCCCGGCCGGCCCGTTGCCCGCCGTCCGCTCCGCTGCGGCTGAGCCGGAAAACGACATAGCCGGCATAGAGCGCAACGAGCAGAAGCCCGGGAAGCAAGGCGCCTGCGAAAAGATCGCCGACCGTGACCGGGTCGGGCGCGAAGTTTCCGGCTTCCTGCTGCGCCTCGAAATAGGCATTGGAGATCTGGTCGCCCAGCAGGATCAAGACGATCGATGGCGGAATGATCTGCCCCAGCGTGCCGCTTGCGCAGATCAGTCCGCTGCTCATTTGCCTGCTGACCCCGGCGTTCAGGAGCGCCGGAAGCATGATCGATCCCAGCATGACGATGGTTGCGCCGATGATCCCGGTGGATGCGGCGATCAGGGCGCTCACCAGAACGACGGAGAGCGCGAGCGCCGACTGGTTTCCGCCAAGCGCCGTGCTCAGGCTCTTGAGCATCCGTTCGGCCTGCTCCGACTTTTCCAGGAGAAGCCCCATCAGCACGAACAGGGGCACCGCCAGCAGCAGCGGGTTGGTCATGATGCCGAAGATCCGCTGCGGCACGGCCTGAAAGAAAACGAGGTCGAAATCACCGAAGGAGGCGGCCAGGAGCGCGACAAGCGTCGGAGCGCCCGCGATCGCCAGCAGCACGGGGACACCGGACAAGATGCAGGCAAAAACGCTGAGCGCCATCACGAGCAACCAGACGATTTCAATGCTCATGAAACATCCCGCCGAAAGAAACCGATCACCCTTGCCAGGGTCAGCCAGACAACCAGCGCAGGCAGAATCACAAGACAGGTTTTGACCAGGAAAAGTCCGGGCAATCCACCGGTTTCCGGCGATCCTTCGAAGATTGCCCAGGAGCTGCGCACAAGCGGATAGGCCATCCAGAGCATGATGAGGAAAACCGGCAGCGCCAGGGCCATGTCCCCCAGCCAGTCGATCCGCCGGTTGGCCGCGTCCGTGAGCCGTTGGCGGAATACGTCGACGCGGACATGCTTGTCCGCTTCGAACGAGACAGCGACGGAAAGGGCCACCAGCGAGGCGAAGGCATAGTTGACCGCATCCTGAATTTCCAGAAAGCCGAAACCCAACAGGTATCGCATCAGAACCATGGACAGCTGGCCCAGAAAGACGATCACCGCAAGGACCATGCAGATCCGTCTGACGCCCGAAAACACCACTCTTATCAAAAACCCATCCCGCCATTTGACGCTGAAAGAGCAGCTGGAATGCTGCGGCCCGCCCTGCGGGCGCGCCTCAACTTATTCAGCACCCAGTTTTTTGTACATAGACAAGTGCCATACGGGGTTGAGACCAAAAAACCCGCTCCGTCGGCGCTTCTCAACCGGTGCGCGATGCGTGAAACAACGATTGCCGGATCGTTCACTGCAGATTTCGATCAATGGTACAGGAATTATGTACCGGGCGCAGATCCCCGCCCGGCCATGTTTTCAGTCACGGGCGATGGAAGCGCTGGCGCTCTTCCTCCCTGCGCTCGTCGTCCGAACGCAGTTCCAGCCACATGGCGTTCAGGATCGCCAGGCAGCACGCCAGGGGCATTCCGAGGATCCAGGCAAAATACCACATCTTGTCGTCTCCTCAGTAGGCCGTGTGGTTGTCGCGCTCGATGGTTTCCTCATCCACCTTGCCCCAGAGCACCTTGTAGACCCAGGCGGTGTAAACAAGAATGATCGGCAGGAAGATGATGGTCGCCACCAGCATGTTGAACAGTGTCCTGTGCGTCGAGGACGCATCCCAGACCGTCAAGCTCGCCTCGGGTTGAACCGAGGACGGCAGGATGAACGGAAACATGGAAATGCCGACGGTCGCGATGATCCCGACAATCGCCGATTTCGAAAAGGCGAAGATCAGCATCTCCATCCTCGTCTGCAGCAGCAGCAGCGTTCCGATCAACCCGAGGAAGCCCAGACCGGGCACGATCCAGAGCAAGGGATAGGCC
>JBCBUA010000076.1:0-20164 GCA_039818365.1 Pseudomonadota bacterium | reverse complement strand
CTCGCAGTTGGTCAAAACCATCCAAACCAAATTACCTTCTTTTATGAGTCCGTACCCTAGAGCCAGAAAGGATTTTTCAATGACCGGTTTCATCGCCGTCCTGCGCGGCAAAAGACTGGCCTTCGTGCATGGTTTTGCCCTCGCGGTCGGGCTTGCGCTGGCGCTTTCAACCGCCATTCCCTCTTCCGCGCAGGAGACGGTGCCGTCCCGAGGCACCATCACCATGGACGGCAGAGGCACGGTCACCGTTGCCCCCGACATGGCGGTGATCACAACCAATGTGGCCACAACCGGCAAGACGGCCGCCGATGCACTGTCGGAAAATTCTGCAGCGATCGCCAAGGTGATTGATGCGATCAAGGGGGCCGGTATCGAGGCAAAGGACATCCAGACGCGCGGCTTCGGCATCTATCCGCGCTATGAGCGCATCACCGACGGCTCCGACCGCCAGCCCAACATCATCGGCTACGAGGTCCGCAACGGCGTTGAGGTCAACATCCGCGACATCGCCAAACTCGGCGACATCCTGTCCCTGGTCGTTGACAGCGGCGCGAATTCCGTCGACGGCATTCGTTTCGACGTGAGCGACCCGGCTGAGAAGCTCGACGAAGCGCGCAAGAAGGCGGTTGAGGCCGCGCGCCACAAGGCGGAAATCTTTGCCAGCGCGGCCGGCGTCGAACTCGGCGAGATCCTGACGATTGCCGAGACCGGCACCCAGATGCCGCGCCCTCAGATGATGCGCGCGAGCGCCGTGATGGCGGCCAGCCCGGAATCCGTGCCGATCGAAGCCGGAGAGGAAACCATCGGTGCCAACGTCACCATCATGTGGGCGCTGAAATAGCGCATCTGCACCCGGCTGCCCGGTGCCAGTGGGTTCCGGGGCCGGGTCAGAATTTCCTGTACCAGACCTGCATCGGTTTTTCGGTTTCCGACCCTTCGCCGATATCCTGCCAGGGAAAAGAGACGATGACCCCGTCCAGTTTTGCGTATCCGCGCTTGCGCCAGAACGGGTCCAGCGGCCGGTAATCCGCCGGCCGCATCGGATGGTCGTCCGGCCGGATCACCCCGCAGAAGACCGCCTCGCCGAAACCCAGCTTTTTTGCATGGGCCTCGCGCTCGTCGAAAAAGCGGTGCCCGATGCCCTGGCCACGATAGGCCGGATCCAGAACGGATTCAGCAAGATAGAAGATCTTTTCCGGATCATACCCGCGCTCCCGCAGCGGCTGCTGGAACGCGTCATATTCGTCGCCGAGCGGCTCACCGGTTGCAGCACCCACGAGCTGTGCACCGTCATAAGCGCCCACGATCAGGGCACCCTCCGTCTCCGCATACCGCTGAAGGTATTTCGCCTCGTATTCCATGGAACCGTCATAAAGATACGGCCAGTCGTGAAAAACGGATATCCGCAACCGGGCGAGATCTGGCAGCGCGTTTTTCAGGTCTTCGCCTGTTAAGGTTCTAATCTCGACCGGCACACCTAACCCTCTCAAACAACGGCATGATTTACTGAGCGGACAAGACAGGTCCGATGCGGTCCTGTTCGCATTGCAACATCGGTATCAGAATTTTGCAGATTTCCCATTGAGATTAAACACTCTTTTCTGTAAGGAGTGCGCTCCGGAAACAACACCGGGGACATCTGCTGGTTTGGGAGAGCGATATGGAAAGCAACGCCCTCTTCGAACTGGGGATGGACTTGGAGGCTCGTGTAGCAGAAGACGCAATCAGCGTTGCCGAGCCAAGAAGCACCACCCAGAAGGAAGAAAACGTTTCTAATGCGGCTGCCGGCATCTATGCCGATGACCGTCTGGATCACTTCATTCAGAAGGAAGGGGTCCACTGCGCTGGTGCGCATCTGATTATTGATCTTTACGACGCCGAAAGGCTCGACGATCTGCCCCATGTCGAACAGGCCCTGCGTGCCTGTGTTGAAGAGGCAGGCGCGACCCTCTTGCACATCCACCTGCACCCGTTCGAACCGACCGGCGTGTCGGGGGTCGCCGTGCTCGCGGAAAGCCACATCTCGGTCCACACCTGGCCCGAGGCCGGCTATGCCGCTTTCGACGTTTTCATGTGCGGCGATGCCAAGCCTGAAAAATGCGTCGACGTGCTGCGCAACGCCTTCAATCCGGGCAAGACCGCGGTTTCCGAATTGCTGCGCGGGCGCGAGGTCGCCAACCAGCTGTCGAAACCGCACACGCTGGAAGCGGCAGAATGAGCGACGGACTGGTCTTCAACGAAACCCTCTATCCGGGGGTTCAGGTCAGCTACGGCTGCGAGCAGATCCTCTACCAGGAAAAAACGGAGCACCAGGACCTGGTGCTCTTTTCCAACCCGGTCTTCGGCAAGATCCTGATGCTGGACGGGGTGACCCAGGTCACCACGGCGGACGAGTTCATCTATCACGAGATGATGTCCCACGTGCCGATCATCGCCCATGGCGCGGCCAGGAACGTTCTCATTGTCGGCGGCGGCGATTGCGGCCTCGCCGAGGAAGTGCTCAAGCACCGCACGGTCGAAAGGCTGGTCCAGGTGGAAATCGACGCCTCCGTCGTGGAGTTCTCCAAGGAGCACTTCGCGGATTTCAATAAAGGTGTCGTCGACGATCCGCGGTTTGAACTGGTCATTGCCGACGGCATGAAATTCGCCGCGGAGACGGACCGGACTTTCGACGTCGTCATCGTCGATAGCACCGACCCGCATGGGCCCGGCGCCGTTCTGTTTTCCGAAGAGTTTTACCGCAATGTGCACCGGATGCTGACGCCAGGCGGCGTGCTGGTCACGCAGAACGGCGTGCCGTTCCTGCAGCGTGACGAACTGGTAACGAGCATCGAGCGCTTCTCGCGCATATTCAAGGACGCGGCTGCGTATATCGCGGCAATCCCAACCTATTTCGGCGGTCACATGACGCTGGGCTGGGCGACGGACAATCCGGATCTGCGCGGGCAGGCGGCAACGGTGCTGGAAGAGCGGTTCAATGCGGCCGGTTTCCAGACCAGGTATTATACACCCGACGTTCACGCCGCCGCATTTGCCCTGCCCAGATTCATTCTGGACGCAGTCGAGGAAGGCCGGGCCAAAGCCTGAAGGGTCTGCCACCGGGTGTTCAGAAGCGCAGTTGCTCGGGGACAGGCTCTGCTCGACTGCGAGGGCCTGTTGTAAAGGCTGCATGCTGGCTTTGCAGTTGGGTCACGCGCCTGTGCCAACACGCCTGTCCACACCCACCTTCGATACAGGCGTGGGATCAACGGGTAACGCCTCGGCATCGCCTGGAACATATGCCGTCTGCACGTCGATCTTCGAGACCACCTGGATAAGGATGAAGCAACTCGACATCAGCGTGAACACGACCAGCACATGATCGAAATCGAAATGGCTGGTCAGCTCTCCGAAGATCGCCGAGCCGATGATTTGCCCGACGGGCAGCATGAAGAACAAAACCGAGACAACTGTCGGTGCATGGGTCCGTGAAATACGTCCAGCCCAGATCAGGTACATCGCCGTTCCTGTCATGTAGAACACCCCGAACAGACTGGCGGCAAAAAAGGCCAGTGTTGCCGAGTGTTCGGCCATTGTCAGCAAAAGCGCGGACGCTCCAAGGCCGATGAAGGAGATCGAATGCATCTCGGCCAGCGAGAGTTTCGCGACAAGGTCCCCGCACAAGCCGCCCAACAGGCCGGCAATGCCGAGAGCAATCCAGAACAGGCTGATTTCGGCGGTGCTCCAATCGGCGAGGCCAACCAGGCTGAGCCCCCCACCGGTCCAGATCGCGGCGCTGACCATGCCGAAAAGCAGGGCACTCGACGCGGCCTGGTGCAGGCCCGGCGACTTGAACATCTGCCCGAGAGAACCCGTGCGCGCCGCAATGGCGGGCCGTTTCGGCACGGCGAACAGCGCGACGAGCGACAGAGCGACGGAAATCAGCGCGAACACGAGAAAACATGCGCGCCAGGTGTCTGCGAATTGCAGTGCCGTGATGCTTGCAGCGACAATACCGGCACCCGTTCCCGCATTGATGATACTGACCGCGCGCTCCTTGTAGCGGCTGCAGACGACGCCGACCCCGGCGACGAGCGGAGGCATGGAAAGCCCCGAGCCGATGCCGATGAACGAAAGCGAAGCGAGCAGGTAGGTCTGTGACTGCGCGAAGCTGACGGTCAGCGCGCCCAGCGCGGCGAACACCATGGCCGCAATCACCGTGACGCGCGCGCCCCACCTTTCCGTCAAATAGGCGGCAACGAGCAGCGCGGCACAAGTTCCTGCATAGACGCTGCAGGCAAGCAGCGCCGTATCATCATGATCGAGACCGAATTCGCGCTGGATAGAAGGAAGGAACTGCCCGAAGGCAAAACGGACGCCATAGGTAATGGAAATGACCCATGCACCGACCACGACAAACAGATAGCCCCTCATAACAACATCCCTATGAAATCTGGAACTGTATGAATTCTGATAAACAGCCTCGTGCATGCGGTTCTGAAAACACGCCGCGCGCACACCCAACTGGGCTGCCTTTGGATATGTGTTGGAAGTATTTTGAAAAAACAGCAAAAGGATATGAGCGGCAGCAAATCTGAAAAAGTGTGATTTACATCTCAAAATATTTTGAAATTACAACCACGACCGCACGCAATAGCTTTATTTACATTCACCTTCCGCAGGGAAATAGGGCACACGCAAGGCGCCACTGTCGTCGGGCTCACCGGCGGTTCAATCGCAAACCCGGCTCTATAGGCTTGCACAAAACCTGGCCGTACATCGCCTCGCCGAGCCCCCGCCCCGATGACAGATTTGACAATTAGAGATTTCCATCCAATATCTGCATAATTGCGGATGGATTTTTACAATGAAACATGAGTAAATGGACTTGAGTTCCGAAGAGGAATTCTCGATCCCAAGACAGTAATTTCATATTTAATATTATAAGTATTGCAGAAAAATTTTACGCGCTTAAGCTACTGAATATCAAAATCAAAACGGACGCTGTAAATCCACCCATGGCTTAGCGCTTAGCCAAAGGTTTCAGCAATGTACTGCTGTATTTTTTCGAACCGGGATTTGCGGGGCACCTCGCAATGATCTCGACCTCGTACAAGGACATTTTTACGCTCGGCACGAGGTTCTTGCGGGTGAACAGGGCGGTTCTGTTCGCTGACGTTGTCGATTCTGTCCGTCTGTTTGAAGTTGACGAAGAAGGCACCGTCGTCCGCTGGGTCGGCTTCGTGGACGAACTCGAACGCAGGCTGGCGGCGTCCGGGCAAGGCCGCCTGGTCAAGCGCATGGGCGATGGCTTGCTGGCGGAGTTTGACGACGCCGGCTACGCGGCGCGCACGGCTCTGGAGATCCAGGCGTCGATCGAAAAGGTCAACGAGAACCTTGACCCCGACCGGCGCATCGAATTGCGCATAGGCCTCGACATCGGCGAAATCCTGCACAGTGCAGACCAGGACCTTTACGGCCAGCATGTCAACACGGCGGCCCGGTTGTCGGCGGCATCGCGCGCGGGACAGATCGTGACCAGCGCCGCCATCCGCAACGAGCTGGCGAGCGACCCCGATGCAGAGTTTGAAGACATCGGGGAACTGCACCTGAAGAACCTGCCACGGCCGGTCAGCGCATACGTGCTGCGCAACCGTGACGAAGCACATAGCGTGACCCCCAAGATCGCCGCAAAGGACCTGCAGCCGACAATTGCCGTGCTGCCGCTGGTGTGTCCGTCGGTGTCCCAGGAAACGATGGTCTGGTCAAACCTGATCACCGAGGATCTGGTCGGGGCACTGGCGAAGTCTCCCGCACTCAGCGTGATCTCGAACCTGTCGACGGCGAGTTTCCGGGCAAAGGCACTGGAGCTGGAGGACATCCGCACGAAACTGAGCGCGGATTTCATCGTGACCGGCTCCTTCCGTCAGTCGACGGATCAAACAATCCTCGATCTGGAGCTGATCGAGACCCGAACCGGTCTGGTCGTTCTGTCGGAGCGTCTCGAATTCGAAACCTCCGAGCTTCTGCAGCGCAACACCATTTTCAGCGATCTTGCCAACAGGATGCACGGCGCCCTTTTGAACAGGGAGATGAAACGCGCCCTCTCCGCCCCCCTTCCGACACTTGAGGGCTACGCAATCCTGTTCGGGGCCATCGCGCTGATGAACCGGTTGTCGCTGCAGGATTTCGAGCTGGCGCGGGAACTTCTCGACGGATTGATCGAACGCGTTCCCAATGCCCCGGCCGCCCTTGCCTGGAAGGCGCGCTGGCATGTCCTCAAGGTCCAGCAGGGTTGGGCGGACGACCCCGGCCTCGAAGCGAAGCTCGCGCTGGATTGCACCGAGCGTGCGCTGGATATTGATCCGCTGAACTCGGCCGCCCTGGTTGCAGAGGGATTTGTGCGGAACAATCTGCTGCACGATCTGGATGAGGCGGAGGAACTGTTCGACAGCGCGCTCGAGCTGACACCGAATGATGCCACCGGGCGCGCGTTGCGGGCCGGGCTCTACACCTTCCGGGGTGAAGGGGCCAAGGCAGCGCAGGACGCGGAATATGCGCTGCATCTGGCACCGCTCGACCCGAACCGCTTCTTCTTTCAGGCCATGGCCGCCGGTGCCAGCCTCGCGAACAACGACAACGCGCGCGCCCTGGAACTTGCCGCCAGCTCGCTGCGGCTGAACCGGTCCCACACCTCGACGTTGCGCGTCAAGGCTGTTGCGGAATGGCGATTGGGCAAGCACGAAGAAGCCAGAAAAACACTTGCCAAACTTCTGAAAAAACAACCGAATTTTTCGATCAGCTGGTGGCGGAAATCATCGCCTGCAGCGGATTTCGAGATGGGTCGGGCCTTTGCCCGCTCCCTGAAGGAATTGGGGGTGCCGGACTAGGGTACGGACCCATTTCTGCCGCCAAATCGGCGTCATTTGTGAGTCCGTACCCTGGGGTCCGCACCCTGGTCGGCCCTACCTTGAACAGGATTGGCGAAAGGAGCGCAGGATGGCGAATTCAGGAGGATTTGGACCCGAAGGAAGCCTGGGGAGTCTTGGAAGCCTCGGGAGCCTTGGAAGTTTGGGGAGTTTGGGCAGCCTCGGCAGTTTGGGCAGCCTGGGCAGTTTGGGCAGCCTTGGCAGCCTTGGATCGGCATCGGCAAACCCGCCGCTGCTGGTTCAGGCCCTGATCACCAATCGCGACGGGATTGCCGGAACGTTCGAGCCTGTTCCGGCAGGTGATGTCGACGCGAACAATCAGGAAAGCACCGCCTATCTCGAACGGCTTTCGCCGGGTGTGCGTTCGAGCATCTTCGCGCTCGAACTCGGCTCGCGCGTCGGCTTCAAGTTCGATGGCGGCGATGCAAATGTCTATCACCTGCAAACGGAATACGGCACGTCGGAAACCAAGTATCAGCTGCTCATGGCTATGAAGCGGCCGACGCAGGAGATATTCGCCGACCAGCTGACCATGATCGCCAACTATGCGGACCTGCGCGCGGACAGGGCCGGTGAAATCATATCCCAGCTTGCAACGCCGCTTGAGTTCCTGAGGTCCATTGCCTTTGTCGATCCGGACCGGACCCCGTTCACAGTGGAACTTCTGGGCATGTCTCTCTGGCTCGCAAATTACGTCGAAATGCGCGTCAAATATGCCCTGGCCTGCAAACGTCCCGTCGAGTGGTCTCCGCAGATCCAGCCGATGATATGGACACCAACGCATGGCAGCCTGCCGAGTGGGCATGCGACCGAAGCCTTCTGCATGGCGCAGGTGCTCTGGCGGTTGCTCCAGGAAACGGGAACAGAGCCCTATTCCGGTGACCTGTGGGGCGAGATGATGATGCGCCAGGCAGCGCGCATTGCGATCAACCGAACCGTCGCCGGCGTGCATTTTCCGGTCGACAGCGCAGCCGGAGCCGTCCTCGGACTGAACCTCGGCGAGTACTTCGTCAAACGGTCCATGCAAAATGCGCCGGACAAGGGCTGGAAATTCGACGGCACGCTGTTCAAGGACGCGTCCGGTTCCGCCGAAGGTCTCGATTTCGATTGGCGGCAATATTACGACTTCACCGCCTCGCCGCCGGGTCTGAAGGCTGACACCGCCTGGGTGAGCGAGCAGGATTTCCAGAACTCCGCGCCGGACGCGCCCTCACTGCCACTGGGCTGGCTTTGGACCAAAGCCAGGGCGGAATGGTAGCGCGCTCTTTTTGAACACTGCGAACGAGATGGAGGCTGCCGTGGTCTTTACCTGGCACGAATTTGACAGTGGCGACATTGTTCTCAATCCGGAGGCGGATTTTCGCGTGAACACGCTGAGCCGCGCAATCTCGGTGGATCTGAAGACCGACGCGGACGACATCTGGTGGTTGACCGTCGTCCAACCCGCGACAGATCCGGACACGAACGAAAACTATACGCTTCTGGATATCTGGGAGTTCGCCAGATATCTCGGTTTGGGTGACGACCCCAGCGACTTTCTTCTGATACCACCTGAATATTCGCAGGAGTTCCGAAAGGTCGCAGCGCCGCAGACGGTCTCCTTCTATGCGCGCCGAAACTATCTGAACCGGGTCAACCGGTATGTGCTCGACCCGAGAGCCAACCAGACCGGAATAGCCTGGTTCGAGGTCGGCCCTGCCTTTCGGCCGGGTGACATCGTCATCCAGAAGGACCCGTTCATCATCGAGCAACCGGTGGAATTCGAAGTGCCGGATGGCTCGGTTGTCATGGCCGTCATCGACAACGGCATCGCCATCGGTCACGAGCTCTTTCGTGGGCTTGGCGACGGCGCCGGGACATCCCGGGTAACGTTTTTCTGGAACATGGACGGTGTTCCCTCCAACGATTTGCCGCCCTCGCCGCATGTCGAACCGGCAACGGTCGGGAATGTGTGGACGGGACACGGGCTGACCCAGCATCTCGCAGGCAACCTGCACAATGGCATCCTGGACGACACCGCGTTCTACCAATCCATCGGCGCGATTGACTGGTCAGCCCACCGGCACACACCGATCGCGCATCGTTTGTCACACGGAACGCATGTCATGGGACTGGCTGCAGGTTTCCCAGCCGGCGGAGCAGATCCCGATGACGCGGAAAGACGCCCGATAATCGCGGTCAACCTGCGCACATCCGATGTTCAGGACCCGTCTGGCAGTCTCTTCGCGTCCTGGCTGGAACAGGCACTTTTCTTCATTCTCGACCGCCACAAGCGGATCGGGATCAAGGGCCGGAAAGGCGTTCGCCCTCCGCTTGTCATCAATTTCAGTTTTGGCAACTATGCCGGGCCGCATGATGGGACCGGAGCCATCGAAAAGAAGATCGGGGGAGCCCTGAGCAAGGCGTCAAAGGACAAGATAAAATGCGAATTCGTGCTCCCGGCCGGAAACGGAAACGAGAGCCGTTGCCACGCGCGCATCGAAATATGCGGCAGCCAAACTCGTGGGAAATCCCTCGATTGGCGCGTCCAGCCGGCTGACCGCAGCATGTCGGCCTTGCAGATCTGGCTGGATGAGACAGGAGCGGTTCCCGATGACTTCGTCACTCTGACCGTTGACGGACCGGGAGGGATCGATCCGGTCGAAGTTCCCTCGCACCATCCCGTTGCCTGGCAGGAATTGCTGAACGATCAGGACGAGCGGTTAGGGCTTGTCTATTTTCTCGGCGCCAATGTCGGTCCGTTCAAACGCGGTCATTTCGGCGTGTTGCTGTATGCAACCGACAGCCCGGAAAATGTCGGCCCTTTCGCACCCTCTGGTCTATGGAAAATGCGGCTTGAAGCACCCGAACACTCCGGCGACGTGCGCGCAAAGGCATGGGTCATCCGGGACGAGACGTTGCCTGGATATCCGGTATTTGGACGGCAATCCTACTTCGATGATCCGCTTTATGCAGAGTTTTATGAACCCGGTTTGCCGATCAATCCCCTTGACCGGCCGTTGATTGGCGGACGTCTGGGATATGACCCGGCCGCCACCTCCGCGCTGGTTCGGCGGGAGGGTACGCTGAGCGGCTTCGCCAGCGGCGACAGGACAGTCGTCGTTGCCGGGTTCGTGAATTCGGATCCTCGGGAAGACTGCCCGATTGCGCTCTACTCGGCGACCGGACCGACCAACAACCCCGCCAAGACCGGGCCGGACGCCTCCGCCCAGAGCAATGACAGCATCGTCATGCCGGGCGTGGTGAGCGCCGGATCCGCGAGCGGCTCGTTCTTGGCGATGCCAGGCACCAGCGTGTCTGCACCGCAGGTGGCGCGCTGGATCGCGGCTGAACTGGCACAAGGCAAGGCAGCCGGACCGCCGGAAGTGCGCGCCGCCGCGGCCACGATGGACCCTCCGGGCGGGAGCAGCAAACCACCGGAAACGCGTTCTGGCGGTGGGCGGATGCTGGAGCTTCCGATCCTGTTCGGGCAGTCCCGCTGGCCGGGTCCGTCAAGGTAACGGGCCGGAGCGGCACACTTGGCGCCGCTCTGGCGGAACGTGTCAGCTATTGTTGTTTCCGAGCGCGTCCAGCAGCGTGCCAAGATTGTGCTGGAACATCGCAAGATAGCTGGTCGCCGGACCGCCGCGTTCGGACAGGGCGTCGGAGAACAGGCGGCCGCCGATCTCGATCCCCGTTTCGTCCGAGATCTGCTGAATGAGTGCGGGGCTGGTGATGTTCTCGACAAACAAGGCTGCCGCGCCCTGTTCCTTGAGCTGTGCGATGAGAACGGCCAGATCGCGGGCGGACGGCTCCGCTTCGGTATCGATGCCCACGGGTGCAAGGAAGGTCAGACCATAGGCGTCGGCAAGATAGCCGAAGGCATCATGGGCGGTCACGACCGTACGGCGGTCTTCCGGAAGCGCTGCCAGGCGCGTGCGTGTTTCCCTGTCGAGTGCTTCCAGCTTTGCGATGTAAGCCTCGGCATTTGCTTTGAAATCGTCGGCGTGATCAGGCATGGCCTCGGACATGGCATCGGCGACGTTGCGCACGTAGATCACACCGTTGGACAGGGAATTCCATGCATGCGGATCGGTTTCTCCATCGACCATGACCGGCGTCACACCTTCAGTCGCGATATGAACGGTGGCTTCGGTGCCGGATTCGGAAATCAGGGTATCGGACCAGGTCTCGAACCCGAGGCCGTTGACAAAGATGACATCGGCTTCGGCCACGGCCCGCGCGTCGGCGACGGAAGGCTGATAGACATGCGCGTCGGCGTCCGGGCCGACAATGGTGGTCACGTCGGCATGATCGCCCACCACCTGTTCCACCATGTCCCCGAGGATCGAGAAGCTGGCGACGACCTTGACGTCGTCATGTGCGTTGGCCGGCAACGCAGCTGCCATCAGCGATGAGGCCATCAAACCTGCGGCCAGGGTTTTCAAAAAGCTCATTGGATTCTCTCTTCGGAATAGGATTGTTCAACAGTGGTTCGTTTACGGGCGGACGGCTTACGGAACCGGCCGCCGAGGCCGAGCGGCCCGAACAGGGCCGACACCAGGAAGAAGCCGCCGGCAACCAGGACGATCGCCGGCCCCGACGGTGTCTCCGGGAAGAGGAACGAAAGCGTCAGGCCGATCCAGCAGCTTGCGAGTGCGAACACAAAGCCGAGGACGAGTTGACCCGTGATCGTGCTGGACCAATAGCGCGCGGCTGTCGCGGGCAGGATCATCAGGCCCACCGCCATCAACGTCCCCAGCGTCTTGAACGCGGCGAGCAGGTTCAGGACGAGAAGCAGCATGAAGCCCTGATCGACAAGCCACGGCCGCCGGGTCTGCGCCTCGAAGAAGACCGGATCGCAGGTGCTGAGGATCAACGGCCTCAGAAGAACGGCAAAGGCAGCAAGCGTTACCGTCGCGACACCGCCGACCAGCATCATGGAGGCATCGTCTATACCGAGGATCGACCCGAACAGGAAACTCTTGAGCGGCACTGCGGACCCGGCCGCGGACAGGATGAAAATCCCGACGGCGAGAGCAATGAGGTAGAGCGAGGCGAGGCTCGCATCGCTGCGCAGGATCGTCTTGCGCGCAAGCAGGGCTGTCAGGACCGCGACACCGACCCCTGCAGCCAGTCCGCCGACCAGCAGCGACATCACCGACAAGCCCGTGGCCACGAACCCGATCACGATGCCGGGCGTGATTGCATGGGCCATGGCCTCGCCCGCAAGAGACAGGCGCCGCAGGACGAGAAAGGCGCCGATCGGAGCGACGGACGCCGACAGCACGGTGGTGGCGACGAAGGCGCGCCGCATGAAGGCAAAACTCCACATCTCCGCGAAAACGTCAAACATGGACCGTTCCCTCTGCTCGATCGGGGCCGCCCCTGAACATCCAGGATGCCTGGCTTTGCGACAGATACCCCTGGGCCACGAGCCGGTCCGGCGTCAGGACTTCGGTAACGGGACCATGGGTCGCCGTTCCGTTCCCCAGGAGCAGCGCATGACTGCAATGATCGAGAACGGAAGACAGGTCATGCACGACGAGCACCACCGCGCGGCCCTCCTCGCGCCAGCGCCTTATTATGGAAAGGAGGTGGGCCTCGGTACTCTGATCGACCGCCGCAAATGGTTCGTCCAGCAGGATCAGCGGAGCGTCCTGCAAAATGACACGGGCGAACAGGGCCCGTTGAAGCTGCCCGCCGGACAGCGTGTGCAGCGACCGGTCTGCCAGGTCAGGAATACCTGCGTCTTCCAGGGCGGCCGCGACGCGGTTGCGGCCCGCTCGTCCAAGGCCTGACCACAATCCGAAACCGCGCCACGCCCCCATCGCGGCAAGGTCGCGCACGCGGATGGGAAAGCGCCTGTCAAATTCCGTCAGCTGAGCCAGGTAGCCGATCCCGTCCGGATGCCCGGACGGCCATGACAGGCGTCCGGCAAGTGGGGCCATCAGTCCGAGCAGCATCTTGACAAACGTGCTCTTGCCCGAGCCATTCGCCCCGAGCACCGCGAGCGTTGTTCCCGCCTCCACATCCAGCGACAAGTGCTTGAACAGGGTGAGATCCGGATAGCCGAGTGAAAGGTTGCGCAGTTCCAGGATGGCCGCCATCACAGCACCGTCCAGATCAACAGCCAGAGAACACCTGACACTGCGAATGCGCCCGCTGCGAGCGCCGCGACGCTCATCTCGGTCAGGCATGATGGCCCGCTCCGGGGCCTTGCGCCGTCTTGAAGGTGCGGCGCCATCAGTCCGCTCGCGAACGGATTGCAGCGGCCGCCTTCATCAAGGAGCCGGTACTAGGTCTGACGTGACTTTCCCAGGTTCGGGATGGTCGTGTGGTCTGGCGCATCGCCCCCTCCGCATGGACGGGGATCAGGCAGAACCATATCTTTGAACGGCGGAACCGCTTTGCACATGGACGTCTCCCACCGGGACACCCCGCCCGGTCAAGTTAAGATTGCGATGGCAGGTCTCCTGACTCGCGGGTCCAAGCTTTCCCGTTCCTTCCCGGGCCGTTGTTCGACAAGGCCCAGTGGCGTTCATCGGGGTCGCTCACCGCTCACAGTTGCGGGGGCAGTCACGGATTTGGCGCCCTTTCGGCTCTTCCTCACCGTGTTCCCTTTTCATCCTGCAGCCGTTTTCATTCTGCAGGAACCATCCTCGGCAAACCTATTTTCTGCACTTGAAATAATCAATACGTATTTGTGCAAGGCACCCGGTTCTCACATCCTGCCCGATCCGCGACACCCGGCCAAACACGGATATCAAAGCGATATCCGGACGAAAGTGTCGTCCAGTTGACGCGCTTGCCTGAGCCTGGAGGCCTCGTTGGAATGAAAGGCGGTCTTTGACGTTTCACCTTGCCTGGCATAAAGGGCCGCCAGGACCGAATGAACACGCGGCGTGAACCAGCTATCCCGGTTTTTTTCCGCGATAGCCAGTGCTTTTTCGCCTGCTTCGATGCCGGCCTGCACCTGCCCGGCCCGAAGGTGGGTTTCCGCCTTCAAGCCGAACCAGTTGGTGAATTGCACACCGGCTCCCGTACGCTGGAAGACGCTGATTCCCTCTTCGATTGCGGGAAAGGCCTCCTCGAACCTGCCGGCCATTCCAAGTGCCCAGCCTTCCAGCACCAGTCCGGAGGCAAGCCAGAACGGAAAACCGTGCTCCCGGCTGACCGAAATCGCCTGACGCGCCGACTCGGATGTCTTTTCGACATCGTTGATGAACATGAAAACCTCTGCGCAAAGCGCGAAATGAATTGCCTCTGAAAACAGGTTTTCGCGGACCAGGCTCAGTTCGCGGGACGTGTCGACATGCGTGAGCAACGCATCTTTTCGGCCCTGCATTCCGGCAACCCAGGCGGCATAGGCGGCACAGGTAACAGCAGAGTTCTGGTCCGTGATCGTCGCAGAAGCGACCTCCGGTGCAAATTCAAGCCCCTGTTGCAAATGCCGCGCGGCCTCATCCAGGCACCCGAGATGGGTCAGCACTTCGCCGGTTGCGGCGTGCGCCTGAAGGTTCAGTGACGGGTCTCCCGCGCGCTCTGCCCGCAGCAGCAATTCCCGCGCATGCTGGAGCGACGTTTCCAGTTTACCCGCAACCCAGGTATTGACCCATAGTCCCATCAGAACTCTGACTTTTGCCTTGGCAGAGCCCGCAACGGCGCTGAGGGAGAGAGCGCGTTCAAGCTCCTCGCCGACCTCCGGAGCGCCGTACCCTTTTACGGCCATGAGCGCGGTGGCGAGCGCCAGCCGCAACCGCAATTCCGCTTCCTGGCTGTCGGGAGCCTCCGGTTCGATCAGGGCAAGACCGGACTTGGCAAACGAAATCGCCTCTGCGCGCGCAGACCGGTGAACGGCCGCATAGCTCGCCTTGGTCCAGTAACCGATCGCGGCGGCAATGTTCCCGGCCTCCTGATGATGCCATGCTTTTGTCTCGTCGCGGCTCGGGCTTTCCGAGCTTTCCAGATAGTGAGCAATATCAGCATGAAGACGCCTGCGATCCTGCTGCGCAACCATGGCATAGGCGGTGTCACTCAACAGCACGTGGCGGAACGTGAAGCCGGTTTCGTCCTCGAACAGGAAACCCAGTTGGACAAGATTGACGAGTTCTTCCTCCAGCGCTTCAACATCACGCCGGGAAAGCTGCGCGAGCAGGTCGAGTGCTGTCACCTCACCCGCGATGGCCATCACGTAGAGAACATTTCTTTGTGCAGGAGCCAGCGCACTTATCCGGACCTCGATGACCGCCTGGACGGTGTTCGGCAATTCCAGACTCACATCCGCACCGGATCTGGCGGCCAGAACAAGCTCCTCCAGAAAGAACGGATTACCGGACGCCCGGGTAGACAGGACCGCGGCATCTGTGTCGCTGATACTGTCGCCTCCCGGCACTGCACGGATCAATCGCATGCTGTCTTCTGCCCCGAGCGGCGACAGGTTCAGGACCGAGTCCGGGAGAGCCGGGCTTTCGGTGGGACGTGTCGTCATGAGCAGGAACACGCACGGTATCCCGCCTTTGCGCAGAAGCGCCTGCACTGTTGCACGGGATGTTGCATCCAGCCAGTGAACGTCTTCGAACACGATCAGTAGCGGCTCTTCTTCGCTTGCCATGCGCAGAACCTGCTGGATCAGCGCAAGCGTGCGGGCGTTTCGCTTTCTGTCGCTCATGCCGTCAAGCACCGGCGAAGGCTGGGCCGCGTCATCAATCAGGAGCTGAAGCAACGCCGCGTCGACCGGGTCCTCTGCAAGCTCCTCCGCACCGTCCGGCAACAACGCGCCACATATCTGCCGGATGGGCGCCAGCGCCGAATTCATCAGGTGCGCAGAGCAATTGACCTTGCAGACACGGACATCCTTGTCTGAAAGCGCCTTGAGGAATTCGCTGGTCAGGCGCGACTTTCCGATGCCCGCAGGCCCGGACAGGGCTGTGGCCCGGAAACTGCCCTTACAGGCATCTTCGAAATTGCTGTTCAGGAAGGCGAGTTCCGCTGAGCGGCCGACAAATCCGGTCGGGTTCTTGCTGGGGCGCCCGGGGATGCCCGTGCTCAGGACCGAAATCTCCGTCAACCTGTAACGATCATCATGGGACGTGACGTCGACTTCATTGCTCAACTGCCCGAAGGCTGCTTCGGAAATCAGGATCGCGTCCGGCGGCCCTGCGTCAGCCAGCGACACCGCGCCGATCTCCAGGGTGCTGGGCGCCTGCCACGCGTTTTCCTCTCCCGGCAAGGGAATCGCGCCTACATCAATTCCGAGCGTGACACACGCCCCGGCGGCGCGCAGTGCCCTGATTTCAGCAGACCGGGAAAGGTGCCAGGCGCAATGCGCCGCCCGTCGCGCGCTGTCCTCGAAGTCCGGCGCAACGCCGAACGTGGCGGTGAATTGGTTCACCATCATGTGCAGCAGTTTGCCTTGATACTCCGCCACCAGCGCGCGGGCCGCGCGCAGGCACGCATCAACGGCATCCGGTTCAGACCCGTGGCCGTTCAGGCCCGTAATCTTCAGGCAGAGAACGGCCACCAGGCGCTGCTCCGTCAGCCCTGCGGTTTCAGGGACAGGCGCATGATCCTCATCCGGGTCCGGCGCAATGACATCCACGACAATACGAAAACCGCGCCCGTGGACGGTCTTGAGAATGGGAAGACCGGCATCCTCGTCATCAAGGGATTTCCGCAACAGGGAAATTGTCTTTTGCAGCGCGGATTCAGAAGCGTTGCGGCTCCAGAACGTCTCCATGAGTTCGGATTTTGAGACCATGCGGTCGCAGTTCTGAAGCAGGTAGATCAGAACACTGAAGGCTTTCGGCGTAATGGAGACAAGCTCCCCTTTCCGCCTGAGCTCTTGCCGCCTTGCATCCAGTTCAAAATGCTCAAATCGGTAAATCACGCATCCCCGCCATGTTGCCGCATCGGCCAAGATTAGCAGAATTGACAAGTTATCTTCCAACGCTGAATGACCTTAGGTCAACACCACGTCAGGAATTCGTCAGAACTTGCTCAGGACTTCGCCGACAGTCGCCACGTAGTCTCCAGATCGCCTGTGTGCCATTTGCGCATGGACATTTACTTTGGAGATTTTCGATGAAGATTTTTGCGATTTCAGCCCTTGCAATCCTCATGGCCGGACTGTCGCCGTCTGCCCGGGCAACACCCGTTCAGGCGTTGAGCTTCCTGCAAATGGAATCTGACTTTTTGATCGTGGGAAACCTGCCATTTGCGGGGCAATCTCCCGACGGCGTGACGAACAGCGTGGGCGGCCCAGACTTTTCGATATCGATCAACAGTCAGATCAACGCACCCGATGCAGTCACGGCAATTGACGAGACCTCGACCCAGGTCGGATGTGCAGGCTGTGAACCGCCAATCCCCTTTGTCAGCAACCGCCAACTGCGCACCAATCGGTCCGATCCGACAGAATTTGCCGACGCGCAGTGGAACGTTGAAAGCAGCATTTTGCAGGACCAGGGTGCCGACGTCACGGCTTTCGCAATCGGACGTCAGACAATTGATCGTGACGGCCTCGCACAGCTTCGCATCGCCTCTTCACCCGCGCCGGCCGAGGCCGAGTCGACTTTCGGCATATCCCGCGTGACCACCTTGGAAAACACGGCCGGCGAAGACGTCGTCGTCCCGATCCGTGCCGAAGTTGGCGGCGATCTTTTGTCCCGCTACTCGGGTGACGACGGCCTTGCCCGCACAAGCGCAACGCAGAGCATCCTTTTTTCAGGCGTGTCCGATGGCAATCTCACGACCGTCACGACGGCAGCCTCCGATAACACCACCGAAACCGGCGACGGGGCGACCGTCACGAGCGGTATCTTCGACTCTGGAGACGGAATAACCGGTTTCCTCTTTACCGCCAGCGCCACGGCAATCGGTGACGGCGGTTTCAACGAAGCGGCATTTTCCTTCTTTCACCAGGTGATCTTCCTGCTGACGATTGAAGCCGGCCAGAGCATCGAAGTGGAGACCGCCTTCTCCCAGGCAAATTACGTGGAATTTGCACCCACACCGGTCTCGACAGTGCCCCTGCCTGCCGGTGCTTTCCTGCTCTTGAGCGGTATCGCGTTGCTCGCGGGCAGAAAATTCGTTGTCGGAAAGCGGTCCTGAGCAGCTGTTGAAGCCGTTGGAGCGCAAACAATCGCGGCACTGAGAGGCCACGAAACCGGCCACGGTGCGTCGTCTTTGTTCACTTTTTCAAGGAATTTTTCGATGCCAGTCGTTTCCTCAAAATGGGAAGTCGCCATCAAGAGAAGTGTCAGCGGCGGGAAATGGATCACCGGCGGGTTCATCCAGTTCAAGCTGCGCAACCTGGAATCCGGAACCCTCGCCAATATGTGGTTTGTCGGCGCCGGTGGCGGAGGTTCACTCGCTCCCGTTTCCGTCTCCGACACCCTAAAGCCGGGGTTCAAGGCCGTTCGGAGCTCGAAGCCGACGAGCTTTGAAGACATTGACGGAAAGTCGGCGATCATGCGGACTGCATCCGTCTCGAACGGCCTTACAAATATCGGTGCGGTCTGGCTGAAAATTTCGACCGGCTACAATCCCTACGGCGCAGCCCTTTTCGACTTCAAGATTGTTTCCGGACAACTTATGCCGAACATTTTCGACCCGAGCGCCACTTCCGCCAACGTTGGTATCGACCGGCACTGGGGAAAGGTCCTGATCCAGCATCTTGAAACTGAAGCGGAGGTCCTCCCGGATACGCCGGATCCCCACGTATGGCCAAGCCCGACGCCGTTCATTCCCGATGCGCCGCCGCCACCTGCGCCTCCGGCACCGCCCAAACGCGTCACCCTGGAAGCCGACGTACTGTTCGGATTTGACAGCGCCGCCATCAAGCAGGACGCCGAACACGAACTGCACAACCTGGTCTACGAAATCGAGAGGCGCACCGTACCGCATGTCGATATCGAGGGTCACGCCGATTCAAGCGGCCCGGACGCTTATAACCTGGATCTGTCCAGACGGCGCGCCGACGCCGTGAAGGACTGGTTTGTAAGGGCGGGTGCCCCGAATGCCATGCGCTACAGGGTCATTGCAAAGGGAGAGCGGGAACCGGTTGCGGACAACAGGACCAGGGAAGGACGGGCGAGAAATCGACGGGTTGAAATCGTCATTGGGTGACGTGCATCACCCCTTGGGCCGCCGCGTCAAGTGCACCGGGCTGTCGCCTGCGCTGTGAGGCGCGCTCTGGCGCGCGGTCAGTCCCGGGCTTCCAGCCATGTCCGGGCCGCCGCCATGTCACCGGAGACAATTCCCTCCGCCAGTTTCTGACCGACAACCGCACCGAACTTGTAGCCATGCCCGGAGCAGGCGGACACGATCGTTGCCTCGTCCTCGGTCGCGGCGAAGAAATGCTCGTCGGATGTGAACGTGTAGGCGCATGTGACCACATCGTCGACCCGGTATTCCTCGATCCTTGAAAACGGTGGCGAGAAGTGGTTGCGCAGGATTTCGCCTTCGCCAGCTTTCGGCAAACGGTCCTGGTTCGGCGGTGCCTTGTACTTGTGAATGCCGGCGCCGAACTTGAGGCCCGTCCCGGCGACAGGAGGAAGAATGTAGCCGTCGACCGGACCGCCCGGATCGAGGATCGCGGGCGAACGCGCCCAGGCGTCCACGAGGTCCTGCGGGGGTGTCAGGTAGACAACCGCCGTGCGGTAGGTCGTCAGCTTCGCCTCCAGCTTCGGAAACAGGCCGAGGGTCCAGGCACCGGCGGTGACGACCACATGGTCGCCATTCACAACCTGGCCATCGGCAAGCGTTGCGGTGCCTGCAGCGGAATCGACAGCCCTGACTTCCGCATGCTCACGCACATCCGCACCCTGCGCCCGCAACCAGTCACGCAGATCCGATGCGATTTTCTGACACAGAAGAACCCCGCCTTCGTCGCTGACCAGTCCGTAGCGGATGGTGTCGGGATCAACGAAGGGAAAACGCTCGGCGGTTTCCTCTGGCGTCAGAGCCTCAAACGGATACCCGCCCTCGACAAGACCCTTGCGATAGTCCTCACCGCCATCGTCTTCGGATTGGGACATCACCATGAAGCCGGTGTCGACCAGATGCTTTTCACCCAGGTCGTCCCACATTTCATCCCATGCGGAATAGGCGTCGCCGATCCGTCGCTGATAACCACCCTGCCCGCCATAGGCCCGGCGGATGATCCGGTGCTGGTCGCCGGAGGCGGACAGCGGGTTGGGGATCGGCCCCTGCTCGAGCAGCGTGACATTGATGCCGCGTTTGGTGAGCGCCCAGGCGGTGGAAAGGCCGGAGAT
>JBCBUA010000075.1:0-20254 GCA_039818365.1 Pseudomonadota bacterium | reverse complement strand
GCGGCGATCAGGCGACGGTCGAGAATGTCGACGATCGGGTGTTCCTGGGTCTGCGTCCAGCGGGTTTCCTCCGGTTCCGCATCCGGTTGGAAGAAGATGCGCGAGAAGTCGAGGCCCTGGGCTTTCCAGTGCTCGATCGCCGCGTTCTTGTCCAGGAAGTCCGAGCGGCCGATCAGGTCGTCCAGCGTGCTGACGCCGAGCCCGGCCATGATTTCGCGGACTTCCTCGGCAACATAGAAGAAGTAGTTGATCACGTGCTCCGGCGTTCCCTTGAAGCGCTTGCGCAACACCGGATCCTGGGTGGCGATGCCGACCGGGCAGGTGTTGAGATGGCACTTGCGCATCATGAGACAGCCGGCCGCAATCAGCGGGGCCGTCGAGAAGCCGAATTCATCCGCGCCGAGCAGAGCGCCGACGATCACGTCGCGCCCGGTGCGCAGACCGCCGTCCACCTGGAGGGCGACGCGCGAGCGCAGGCCGTTCAGCACGAGGGTCTGCTGGGTTTCGGCAAGGCCGATTTCCCAAGGGCTGCCTGCATGTTTGATCGAGGTCAGCGGGGACGCGCCCGTGCCGCCGTCGAACCCTGAGATGGTGATGTGGTCGGCGCGCGCCTTGGCAACACCGGCCGCAACCGTGCCGACGCCGACTTCCGACACCAGCTTGACGGAGATGTCCGCCTCCGGATTGACGTTCTTCAGGTCGTAGATGAGCTGCGCCAGATCCTCGATGGAATAGATGTCGTGGTGCGGCGGCGGCGAGATCAAACCGACACCCGGGGTCGAGTGACGGACCTTTGCAATCACCGCGTCCACCTTGTGACCGGGAAGCTGTCCGCCTTCGCCGGGCTTGGCGCCCTGAGCGACCTTGATCTGGATCATGTCGGAATTGACCAGATATTCGGTGGTCACGCCGAAACGGCCGGAGGCCACCTGCTTGATCGCGGAACGGCGCGGATTGCTCGATCCATCGGGAAGCGGGTTGAAGCGCTCGGGCTCCTCTCCGCCTTCGCCGGTGTTCGACTTGCCGCCGATCTGGTTCATGGCGATGGCGAGCGTCGTGTGGGCTTCACGCGAAATCGAGCCGAAGGACATGGCGCCGGTGACGAAGCGCTTGACGATGCTCTCGGCGGGCTCCACCTGATCGATGTCGATCTCGGACCGGCCGATCTCGCCGGCGCCCTTGATGCGGAAGAGACCACGGATCGCATAGCGTCCGCTCTTGCCGTTCACTTCCTCGGCGAATGCCCGGTACATGTCCGGAAGCTTGGAGCGGACGGCGTGTTGCAGCTGCGCGATGGAATCGGGCGTCCACATGTGGTTTTCACCGCGTGTCCGGTAGGCGTATTCGCCGCCGACCTCCAGCGAGCGGCGCAGGATCGCGACATCGCCGAAGGCTTCCGAGTGGCGCAGAACGGTCTCCTCGGCAACCTCGCCAAGACCGATCCCCTCGATCATGGTGGCGGTTCCGAAGAAATACTTTTCGACGAATTTCGACCCGAGGCCGACCGCGTCGAAGATCTGCGCGCCGCAATAGGACTGGTAGGTCGAGATGCCCATCTTGGACATGACCTTGAGGATGCCCTTGTCGATCGACTTGATGTAACGCTCGACGACCTCGAACTGGTCCACCTCTTCCGGGAAGTCCATTTCCATATGCATGGAAAGCAGCGTCTCGAAGGCGAGATAGGGGTTGATTGCCTCGGCACCGAAACCGGCGAGAACACAGAAGTGGTGAACCTCGCGCGCTTCGCCCGTTTCCACCACGAGCCCGACGGAAGTGCGCAGGCCCTTGCGGATCAGGTGATGATGCACGGCTGCGGTTGCGAGCAGAGCCGGAATGGCAATGCGCGACCGGCTGATCAGGCGGTCGGAGAGGATGATGATGTTGTAGCCGTCGCGAACGGCTTTTTCCGCACGCTGGCACAGTTCATCAAGCGCGCCTTCCATCCCGTTCGCGCCCTTCTCGGCGTTGTAGGTGATGTCCAGCGTCTTGGCGGAGAACTGGTTGTCGGCGATGTCGCCAATGGCGCGGATCTTCTCCAGGTCTTCGTTGGTCAGGATCGGCTGACGCACTTCCAGGCGTTTGGAGGAGGACAGACCCTTCAGGTCAAAAATGTTCGGGCGCGGTCCGATAAAGGACACCAGGCTCATCACCAGTTCCTCGCGGATCGGATCGATCGGCGGGTTGGTGACCTGGGCGAAGTTCTGCTTGAAATAGGTGTAAAGCAGCTTTGACTTGTCGGAGAGCGCGGAAATCGGCGTGTCGGTTCCCATGGACCCGATAGCTTCCTGGCCGACGGTCGCCATCGGGGTCATCAGAAGCTTGATGTCTTCCTGGGTGTATCCGAAGGCCTGCTGACGGTCGAGCAGGCTTTCGCCGGCAACCGGTGCGCGCTGACGCACGCCCGGGAGATCCTCAAGAACGATCTGGGTCCGGTGGAGCCAGTCCTTGTAGGGATTTGCCGTCGACAGTTCGCGCTTGATCTCGTCGTCGGAGACAATGCGGCCCTCGTCAAGATCGATGAGGAGCATCTTGCCCGGCTGCAGGCGCCACTTTTGGACGATCCGCTCTTCCTCGACCGGAAGAACACCCACTTCGGAGGACATGATCACGAAATCATCGTCGGTCACGATGTAACGCGCCGGACGCAGGCCGTTGCGGTCCAGGGTCGCGCCGATCTGCTGCCCGTCGGTAAAGGCAACGGCTGCCGGTCCGTCCCACGGCTCCATCAGCGCCGCGTGATACTCGTAAAATGCACGGCGGTTGTCATCCATCAGCGGATTGCCGGCCCAGGCCTCCGGGATCAGCATCATCGCCGCATGCGCGAGCGAGTAACCGCCCATCACGAGGAATTCCAGCGCATTGTCGAAACACGCCGTGTCGGACTGGCCCTCGTAGGAAATCGGCCAGAGCTTTGAAATGTCATCCCCCAGCAAGGCGGAGGAAACAGACGCCTGGCGGGCTGCCATCCAGTTGACATTGCCGCGCAGGGTGTTGATTTCGCCGTTATGGGCAACCATCCGGTAGGGATGCGACAGGTCCCAGGACGGGAACGTGTTGGTCGAAAAGCGCTGGTGCACGAGTGCGAGTGCGGACGTAAAGCGCTCGTCCTTCAGGTCGGCGTAATAGGCGCCGAGCTGATAGGCCAGGAACATGCCCTTGTAGACAATCGTCCTGCTCGACAGGGAAACGATATAAAATCCCTTGCTGACGGCATCGGTCTCTGCGCGCACGGTATTCGAGATCACCTTGCGCAGGACGTAGAGACGGCGCTCAAAGGCTTCCTGGTCCTCGCTGCGCGCACGCCTGATGAAAACCTGGCGTGAGACGGGTTCGGTCGCCGCGATGTCGGGCGCCTTGGAGAGCGACGAGTTGTCCACAGGCACATCGCGCCAGCCGAGCAGGTCCTCGCCTTCGGCAACAATCACGCGTTCGACGATCTCTTCACATTTTGCGCGGAGTGCATCGTCCTGCGGCATGAAAACGAAACCGACGCCGTAGTGGCCCGCGTCGGGAAGCGGCGTTCCCGCCTTTTCCATTTCTTCGGCAAAGAAGGCGTGCGGGATCTGGACAAGCATGCCGGCACCGTCGCCCATAAGCGGGTCGGCACCGACGGCGCCGCGGTGTGTCAGGTTCTCAAGTACCTGCAGGCCATCGGAAATGATCTTGTGGGATTTCGCGCCCTTCATATGGGCAATGAAACCGACACCGCAGGCATCGTGTTCGCGCGACGGATTGTAGAGCCCTTTGTCGGCGGCCGTGCCCAGTCGTTCGGCAAGTGTCGCGGCTGTCGCGGATTTCGTCTCCACGTTGCCTGCTTGCATGGCTGTGCTGGTCGTCAGCTCTGTTCTCGTCATGTGCGCCCTCACTGTTAACCCCAGTGTTGCCGTGGTTTGAAGCGTCCGGTTCCGTTCGGGTCGCATCCCATCAAGAATGCGGCTCGGCGAACCCTGGCCTCAATGCCCCGGCTCTGTCGATGTATTACCGCGCCGGCCTGTCAAAACAAACCGTCGCATTGACGCAGCGGCCCTGCCGCTGCCGAAACATCCCGTTTCGTCTTGCCGCGAATCCTCCCCGGATCCGTCGACTGGTCAGCCTACTTGCTGCTTCTTTCCCGTCAGCGGGCATGTGCCGCTAACGTCGCATTAATTGGGACAGCATACCTGTCCTATTCTAGGCGCGCGGAACATGACAGATTTCACTGCCGGGAGCAAGTCTGTTTCTGTGGGGCGGCATTATAATTGTTTCATCGAAAAAGTTCCAATTGTCTCGAAAGGCCATTTTCGCCAGAATTTGAGTAAGAATATTTCGTCTGTGAAAATCTTGCCTCAGGGTGCTCTCAAAGCGGTCACAGGCGTTTGATTTCCTATTTATCGGCGATAGGCTCATTTCTGTCTTGCGCCTGCGCCACAACAGGAGCGCGTTGGCCCCAATGGAATTTGGTTCGACCAGAGGAGTTCGAAATGAAAAATAAGGCTATGTCCGCAGCAATCCTTGCCGGTGCCGTTGCAACTGCTGTCGCCGGTCTTTCCACCACCACGCCTGCGCACGCGCAAGCCAAGGAAAAGTGCTACGGCGTGTCGCTCAAAGGCCAGAATGACTGCAAGGCCGGTGCCGGTACGACATGCGCAGGCACATCCACCGTCGACTACCAGGGCAATGCGTGGACGCTCGTCCCGAAAGGAACATGCGTTTCCATGGATCTGCCGGATGGCCGCAAGGGATCGCTCACCGAGCTTGACCGCGATCTTCCGGAAGCCTGATTTCCGATCAGTTTGCGGCCGGACTGCCGGCCGCCCTCTCGGACAGGCGGATATGAGCCGCCTGTCTGACTGCTTTTTCTCCACCCGGAGCCAGACATGGTCGCCCAAGAGACATTTCCGAACCGCATCGACGCAGCCATACCGGCGCGGGCCGGCGCGGGGCTGAAGGCGGAACATGTCAATGACATTCTCCAAAGCGAAGCCGAGATAGGGT
Source organism: Pseudomonadota bacterium (assembly GCA_039818365.1). Taxonomy (GTDB): domain Bacteria; phylum Pseudomonadota; class Alphaproteobacteria; order Rhizobiales; family Stappiaceae; genus Roseibium. The sequence goes on along the minus strand of JBCBUA010000075.1, from coordinate 15,277 downwards.
TTTTCGAGATTCACGCGGAAAACTACATGGGCGCCGGCGGGCTGCCGCATCGCCAGCTGGAGATGATCCGGGAAAAATACCCCCTTTCCCTACATGGTGTCGGTCTTTCGATCGGCGGCGAAACGCCGCTCGACAAGGACCACCTCCAGCGGCTTGCAAGCCTCAACAAGCGATACGAACCGGGTCTCTTTTCAGAGCATCTTGCCTGGTCCACCCACGACACGACTTACTTCAACGATCTGCTGCCGGTGCCCTATGATCAGGCGACGCTTGCCCGCGTCTGCGAACATATTGACGAGGTACAGACCGTTGTCGGACGCAAGATGCTTCTGGAAAACCCGTCCACCTATGTCGCCTTCGAACAGAGCACCATGAGCGAACTGGAGTTCCTGAAGGAAATCACGCGGCGGACAGGCTGCGGATTGCTGCTCGATGTCAACAATGTCCACGTGTCGTGCACCAACCACGAACGATCCGCAGAAGACTATCTGGCGGCGTTTCCGCTCGGCGATGTCGGTGAAATTCACCTTGGTGGACATGCACCGGACATAGATGATGCGGGACGTCCGTTGCTGATCGACGCGCATGACCGTGAGGTGGACGACGCGGTCTGGGCACTTTACGAAGCGGTGATCCGCCGAAGCGGCCCCGTTCCGACGCTGATTGAATGGGATAACGACGTCCCGGCATGGCCGGTTCTCCTGTCCGAAGCCAAGGCCGCCGATGCACTGCTCGGCCAGGCGGCCGCGACACACCTGAAACGTGCGGTCTGACATGAATGCGTCCGAGTTACCTCCCAAGGTGAGTGCCGGCACGTTCGGCAGGGCGCTTTGGGATCCGTCCGCGGAGACGCCCCCCGGTCTCATCGGGCCGGATGGCAAAACCGCACCCAAGCGCTTCAACGTCTACCGGAACAATGTCGTTGCCAGCCTGTGCGAAGCGCTGCAGCAATCCTTTCCCGCCGTCGAAAGCCTTCTTGGCGAAGACTACTTCAAGGCGCTCGCACGTGCCTTCGTGGCCGAGCATCCGCCCGCCTCACCGGTCTTGATGTGGTATGGCGCGGAGTTTGGCGATTTCATCGGGACGTTTCCGCCGCTGCAGGCCTATCCCTATCTGGCGGATGTGGCGCGGGCCGAGTGGGCCTGGCTGCAGGCGTATCATGCCGCGGACACAGTGCCGCTCGATCCCGGCGAGATCGGAACCATTGCGCCGGATGACGTCGGCAATATCCGGTTCGAGATGCATCCCGCGTGCCGGACCCTGCAATCGGCGTGGCCCGTCTGGGATCTCCTGCGCGCCAACAGATTCGATCCGGCTGCCGAGATCGCAATTGACCTTGAGGTGCCGCAATCGATCCTGATCACGCGCCCTGAATTCGAGGTCGAACTGATGCTGCTTCGCCCTGGCGGCGATGTTTTCGTTACCGCGCTTGCCAACGGCGTCACACTTGCCGAAGCTGCCGCAGCGGCGAGCGGGCATTCGGAAGCGTTTTCACTCTCCGACAGCTTGTCGGATTGTCTTGCAAATGGTGTTTTCACAACTCTCGTAACGGCTTAAACAGACAAAGAGCCTGAGGTTGTCGTCTGGAAAGGGAATGGGGTCTTCTATGGGTGCTCTCATCGGATTTTTTGTTAGATTGTATACGGCTGTGTTCGGCTTTTTTGAACGCATCACCAATGGATGGCTGCTGGGACTGGCCTCGCGGCTTATCTTCGCTGCCGTGCTTCTGCAGTTTTTCTGGGCATCCGCACTGACCAAGATCGGCGGAAGCATCATGAACATCTTCACGCCAACCGCCGGGGCCTATGCCCAGATGTTTCCGCAACTGATGGAACAGGTCAGCTACGACACGAGCCAGATCGCCTATTTTCCCTATGGCCTGATCGTTCTGGTCGGAACCCTGGGCGAGTTCATCCTGCCGTTTCTGATTGTCGTCGGCCTGTTCACGCGCTTTGCCAGCGTCGGCATGATCATCTTTATTTGTGTCATGACCTATGTCGACATCACCGGACACGGTCTGGATGCGAAGTCGATCGGCAAGTTCTTCGACAACGATCCCTACAGCATTGTCTCCGACGACAGGCTGCTCTGGATCTTCCTGCTGCTGGTCCCGACGCTGAAGGGGCCCGGTGTGATCTCGCTCGATTGGCTGTTCGGGCGCATGTACCGCAAGCGGGAAATGTACTACTGACAAAATCCTGTTGCCGGTTGAAAGGTGACCTGCTTAAACCGGCACATGAATTTCGCAAGTGACAATTGGGCGGGTGCAGCTCCGGCGGTGATGTCGGCGCTGGCCCGCCATAGTTCCGGGTTTGCACCCGGGTATGGTGCAGATCCGCTGACAGCCAGCGTCAGCCGGTCTTTCAACGACATTTTCGAACGCGAGGTTGCCGTCTATTTCGTGGCAACCGGGACGGCTGCGAATGCGCTCGCTCTCACCACATTCGCAAAGCCGGGCGGCGCGGTCTTTTGCCATCGCTACAGCCATATCAATATCGACGAGTGCAACTGTCCGGAATTCATGACCAGCGGCAACAAGCTCGTCGGGGTTTCCGGAAGCGATTGCAAAATCTCACCGGCGGAACTGTCGGCCGCGATGTCCCGGTTTCCGGACGGTGTGGTGATGCACGGCCAGGTCGCCTCGGTCTCGATCAGCCAGGCCACCGAGAGCGGCACGGTCTACTCCGTCGCCGAGATCGAAGCGCTGGCAGAAACGGCCCGGTCCCGGTCGGTCCCGCTGCACATGGACGGTGCCCGCTTCACCAACGCCCTGGTTTCACTCGGATGCACGCCTGCGGAGATGACATGGAAGGCGGGGGTCGACGTCCTGTCCTTTGGCGGCACCAAGAACGGGTGCTGGTGTGCCGAGGCGGTTGTCTTCTTTAATCCGGAACAGGCGGGCGATTTTGAGTATTTTCGCAAGCGTGCAGGGCATCTGTTCTCCAAGAGCCGGTTCGTGGCGGCCCAGTTCGAAGGGTATTTCGAAAATGACAGCTGGCTGGAGACGGCCCGGCACGCCAATGAAATGGCTTTGAAACTGGCGGAAGGCATCAGATCCCTCGGCGGGCGCACGGCGTGGGCGGTTGAGGCCAACGAACTTTTTCCGATCGTCAGGCGCAGCCAGTTCGAAAGCCTCACGGCGGCCGGTGCAAAGATCTACGAATGGCCGGCCAACGATCTGTCGGACAATGTTGCCCCTGCCGCAGACGAGGTCTGTTTCAGAATGGTGACGAGTTTTGCGACGACCGGCGAGGATGTGGACGCGTTCCTGAAGACACTTGCCGGAACCGTCTGACAGCCGGCATGTACCAGCCTTGAACAAATAAAGGCGCCTGGTTTCCCAGGCGCCTGGCCTTATTCAGCCGTTCGATGCGGACCCGGTGTTTAGTGGGTCTTGGCTTCGATCTGCTTCGACGCGCCGGATGCGATCTCGATCTTGCGCGGTTTCATGGCTTCCGGGATCTCGCGCACGAGATCGACATGGAGCAAGCCGTTTTCAAGGCTGGCACCGTCGACGCGAACATGCTCGGCGATCTGGAAACGGCGTTCGAACGTGCGCGAGGCGATGCCGCGATACAGGATTTCCTTGTCGGAATCCTCTTCCGTCTTTTCGCCTTTGATCGTCAGAACGTGTTCCTTGGCCTCGACGGAGAGTTCAGCGTCGGTAAATCCGGCCACGGCCATCGTGATCCGGTAGGCGTTTTCGCCGGTCCGTTCGATGTTGTAGGGCGGGTAGCTCGGGGTGTCGTTGCCGGCGGTATCCAGCATGGAGAAAAGCCGGTCGAAGCCGACAGTCGAGCGGTAAAGGGGGGAGAAGTCCAAGTGACGCATTTAAGTGTCCTCCTTTGAGCAACAGATACTTCACTGATTTTCATGTTTTCCTGTCCCCCATAGTGGCGGGACGGGAGGTGATTGCAGACCCGGTTGGCGCCTGCACGGTTGAGGTGGGAATTGCCCCGTCCGATTTCAAGACCGTGGTTCAGCGGCCGGAATGCGACATGAACGCCCGATGAACGGTCTCTTCCGGTTCGGTTCAAGCGGGACCTGGCATCTTCCGGTCAACGTCAGCAAGTCGCTGGCGATCAGACCAGGAGAATTGAAATGTCATCCTTTGCTTCAAAACTTTCCGCTCCGATCGCCGGAGCCATCCTGCTGGCAGCCATCGGTTTTGCTCCGGCAGCGTCCGCTTCGCCCTTGTCGGCCGGCAAGCAGATCCAGTCCTCGCAGGATGCGCCCGTCATCCAGATCCATCACAAGAAAAAGGGGTACGGCAAGCACAAGGGCAAACACCACGGATGGCAGGGCGGATACGGCGGCGGGCATTATTCGCTCGGACCGCGCCAGATTCGCCGCAGCCTGCGTCATCGCGGCTTTCACAGGATCCGGATCATCGACCGGCGCGGACCGATGTATATCGTCAAGGCGGTCGGGTGGCGCGGCATGCCCATGAGACTTGTGGTCGATTCGCGCAATGCACATATCGTGCGCAGCCGCCCGATCGGTCATGGCGTCTACTGGCAACACCGCTGGTAAGATTGCCAAGTCCAATTGCAGCTTCCCGGCCGGTGCTGCCATGCACCGGCCTGAAGTCTGTTGTCGGGCCGCGCGAACGCGGGTATCACAAAACCATGGACCTGATCGATCATCCCGACAATCCTGTGCCCGAGGGGGCAAAGGCCGGATTTGCAACCACGCCCGACGGTATCCGCATCCGCTACGCCCACTGGACCGGAACGGGTCCGCACCGGCGCGGAACGGTGACGCTGCTGCAGGGCCGGGCGGAGTTTATCGAGAAGTATTTCGAGGTGATTGAGGATCTGCGCAAGCGCGGTTTCGACGTGGTCGCCTTCGACTGGCGCGGGCAGGGCGGGTCCCAGCGCGTCACGCGCAGTCCGCGGCGGGGTCATATTTCAAACTTCCGCAAGTTCCGGACGGATCTGCGCACGATCCTCAAGGAAGTCTCGCTCGCTCACTACGCCGGCCCGCATTTTGCGCTTGCGCACTCCACGGGCGGTCTCGTGCTTCTGAGCGATACGGCACGCCTTCGAACGATGCTGGACAGGGCCGTCATCACAAGCCCGCTGCTCGGTCTGCCGTCAGGCTCGCATGCTCTGGGCATTGGCGATTCGTACCGCCGGTTCCTGCGGATCGTCACGTTCGGGCTTCTGGGCAAGCCTCCGCTGCGCGCGAGCGCTCCGAAAACATCGGCCATCGTTGAGAAGGTCGGCTATCCGCTGGCACGGTTCATGGCCATTGCCGGGCTGGGGCGTCTTTACGTTCCGGGAGGCAGCAGCAGGCTCATGGTGCCGTTCGAAAAGAACCGCCAGACATCGGACCGGACACGTTTCGAGCGGTGCACAAAGGTTCTGGACAAGGCGCCGCAGCTCGGCATCGGGTCGGCGACCTTCGGTTGGCTGAACGCTGCCGCGCGCACGATGATGCCGCTGCGCAAGCGGACCGCGGGTCCGGGTATCAAGCTGCCCTGCCTGATGCTGGGCGCTGGTGAGGACCGGATCGTCTCAACACCCATCATCGAAGACTTCGTCGCCCGCACGAGATCGGCTGCCTATGTTGAGATCCCGGGCGCGGCCCATGAGATCATGATGGAGCGGGATGTCTACCGCGACCAGTTCTGGGCGGCATTCGATGCCTTCATTCCCGGTTTCGAAGCGGAGCAGGAACTGGCCGAGGCGCGGTTGAAATCGACCGGCACGGTCGTGCACGATGCCAAAAAGTCCAGTTTGGCCGAGGTCCGTCAGGGCTAAAATACGGACTCGTTTATGGGTCTACACCCTGGAGAGTTCCGTCAGGAGCCTTTCGTGGAGACGCGGGTTGCCACTGGCAAGAATCTGACCGCCTTCCGCGGGCGAACCGCCCGTCCATGTCGTGACAACACCGCCGGCTCCCTCGATGATCGGAACAAGCGCCACGATGTCATAGGCCTGAAGCCCGGATTCGATCACGGCGTCGCCTTGACCCGCGGCGACCATGCAATAGGCGTAACAGTCCGTTCCATACCTGGAAAGACGCGCAGAGGCTTCGATACGGTCGAAGGCCGCGCGTTCCGTTTCATTGAAGAGGACCGGCGTCGTCGTGAAAATGGCTGCGTCTTCAAGCCGGCTGCATTGCCGGGTGCTGAGCGGCCTGTTTCCCAGCGGACCGCTGTACCAGGCCTGCCGGCAGTCTCCTGCAAAGCGCTCGCCGATATAGGGCTGCCCCATCATGCCGAGGCTTGGCGTGCCGGCGCTTCGAAGTCCGATCAGCGTTCCCCAGGTCGGCAAGCCGGTGATGAACGCCCGTGTGCCGTCAATCGGGTCGAGCACCCAGACATGTTCGGCATCCAGCCTTTCCGGTCCGTGTTCCTCACCAAGAATGCCATGATCGGGATAGGCGCTGTTGATGAGCGCGCGCATCGCGGTCTCGCCATTCCGGTCGGCGATCGTGACGGGGTCGAACCCGGTGTCCAGTTTGTTGTCGACAGCAAATTCCTGACGGAAATGCGGCATAATCGCCGCGGCGGAGGCATCTGCCAGCTGGTCCAGAAAGGGGGCAAACCGGTTTGGACTTGAGGCGGTTTCGGTCATTGAAAAGTCCTGATGGAACGTGTGCGCGCACACCGGATATCACTCGATGTGCCGCTTGTATAATCTCTTGTGATGAAAATTGGGTCTCAAAATTAGGGTATTTTGCCTATAGTTTGTACAGGATACTACCTATTTACGACTTGACCTTTGTGCACTGCAATGCGATTTTATTGCAGTGCGATATCTTTTATCGCATCGCCCTCCTTGGGCGTTTCCTCCCTAGACTCGGGCCGCCTCAAACAGAGTGCGGCCTCTTTTTTTGGGGGGTTATTCGGCGGCGATCGGATCGGCAGGCAATGCGGCATCCGGCATTGCAATCAGTTCCTGCGCGAATTGCTTCAGGTTGTGGAAGAGGTCATCGAAGCCGGACGAGCGCTCGTGTGTCGCCTCGTTCATGTAAAGGCCGCGATTGATTTCGACCTGCAGCGCGTGCAGCCCGCTGGCGGGGCGGCCATAATGCTCGGTGATGAACCCGCCGGCATAGGGTTTGTTGCGGCTGACGCTGTATCCCATGTCCCGGAGGATTGAACAGGCAAATTCTGTCAGTTCGCTGTTGCAGCTCGTACCGTAGCGATCCCCCAGGATAAAATCGGGGCGCACGTCGGTGGTCTGGCATTTGACGCTCGACGGCATCGAGTGGCAATCAATCAGCACGGCATAGCCGAAGGTGACATGCGTCTGTGCGAGCAGCCTGCGCAACGTGGAATGGTAGGGCTTGTAGATTTCCTCAATCCGGCTCAGGGCCTCTTCGACTGGCAGACGGTGCCGGTAGATCTCGTGGTTCTCGCTGACAATGCGGGCAACCGTTCCCAACCCGCCGGCAACCCGGATCGAGCGGATGTTGGCATAGGACGGCAGCCTTCCGTCGAACATTTTCGGGTCGAGCTCGTAAGGTTCCCGGTTCACATCCAGATAGGCCCGGGGGAAATGCGCGCGCAACAGCGGCGCGCCGAGCGGGACGACATGCGCGAACAGATCATCCACAAAAGCGTCTTCCGAGCGCCGGATCGCGCTCTCATCCAGCCGGGAAGAGGCCAGAAACTGCTGCGAATACTGTCTGCCGGAATGGGGGGAATTGAATACGTACGGCACCCGTTGGTCGGCAGGACACAGAACGTCAAATGCGGGCAAGCCGTTAAAGTCGGCTACGAATGGCGTATTGAACGAGGGCTTCTTGTCGTCCGTCAAATTGTCCGTCCTACCGTTTCACCTTCTTGACCAGGCCACTCCAATCGCTGCCGGTTACCGGTGTCTATGGTGCCAAGGAATCAACACGCAGTCCACAGTCCGCTGATCAAAAGCTTTGAAGAACTATTTCTCCCTATCATTCTGTGGAATTCGGGCTATAACCGGCGAAAGGTGAGATCCCAATGCCGCCAAATCGAAAATAAAGCAATGGTTGTTTACAATGTCGCGTATCCTGCTTGCTGAAGATGATAACGATATGCGCCGGTTTCTTGCAAAAGCGCTGGAAAACGCCGGGCATGACGTCGTTTCTTTTGATAACGGCAGGAGCGCGTATGAACGATTGCGCGAGGAACCGTTTTCCCTGCTCTTGACCGATATCGTCATGCCGGAGATGGACGGTATTGAACTTGCGCGGCGGGCCACGGAGCTGGATCCGGACCTTAAAGTCATGTTCATAACCGGTTTCGCTGCGGTTGCTCTCAACCCGGAATCCGATGCGCCCAAGGATGCGAAGGTCCTGTCCAAACCGTTCCATCTGAAGGATCTTGTCCAGGAAGTGGAGCGCATGCTGGCGGCCTAGTAGGTCCGGTTTCGGGCCGGACATCCGGACTGGGAAAATTTGACGGTTCGATGAAGAACAGGGTTGCGCTGAATGCCGATCCCCGTTATATCGCACCCCACTACGGCGCTCGGCGCCGGACTACCGAGAAATTCGGGCGTGTAGCTCAGCGGGAGAGCACTTCGTTGACATCGAAGGGGTCACAGGTTCAATCCCTGTCACGCCCACCATTATTGCGCTGAATGAGGGTTTCAGGACGCGCAGGCTGATCCGGAGATGGCGCAGTGTTGCGCCTTGATCAAAGGCAGCCGACTAGAATGTGAGCGCCTCAGGCGCTCATTTGGTTTAAAGTAACGGGGCCCCGGAAGGGGACAGTGACATGAAGATCAAGAACTCGCTCAAGGCGTTGATGACCCGCCATCGGGACAACCGCATGGTGCGCCGCAAAGGCCGCGTCTACATCATCAACAAGAAAAACCCGCGCTTCAAGGCGCGTCAGGGCTAAGTCCTGTTTTTCGGGCGCGTGCCGGGAGTGTTGAAAACTCCTGCTCTGCGAAGTGCTTAATCGCCGGACGATTGGGACTTGCAGCGTTGAAACGGTCGCGCGCACGAAGAAGTGTCAAATTCCCGGATTGACCGCCGCATTCAACGACCCATAATCGTTGGATGCGGATTTTTGTGTTTACATGCCTGTTTTCCATGGTGCCCTTCCTCGCGGGAGCGCAGCCTGTTCCCGATCTCGGACCCGAGGTCGACCCGCCCTCTGCCGAAGACTTCAATCCCCTGCCGGAAGACCTTCCGGAGTCCGGCGGACAGGTGGTTGTCGAGGAGACGGATCCCGAAGAAGAACAATCCCGGCTCGACCAGCTGTTCGATGACCTTGCCCAATCCGGGGAGCCATCGGATGCAGAGCGCGCGGCGCGGGAAATCCAGATGATCTGGATGGAATCGGGCAGCGATACGGTCGATATTCTGATGTCGCGGGCGGGACAGGCCATACAGGCCGATGATCATGCCCTTGCTTTGGACCTTCTCGACGTCGTCGTCATCCTGAAGCCATCCTTTGCAGAAGGCTGGAACCGGCGGGCAACGGTGCACTACATGCGAGAGGATTTCGGCAAGTCACTTGTCGATATCGAGCGGACACTCGCGCTTGAACCGCGTCACTGGGGCGCGCTGTCCGGTCTTGCGATCATCCAGCGCCGGCTGGGCTTTGACGACGACGCACTTGTGACATTCAAGCGGGCGCTCGAAGTCAATCCCGGACTTGAAAACGCCGTGGAAGCCATCGAAGACCTGGAAAAGAAGGCAGAAGGGGCGCCGGCTTAACACGCGTAGCTCCGGCCGTTGTGCCGCAGCCCTTGAACAGGGCCGCGCGGAAGCTATGTTCGCGCTATGGTTCTGATTGTGTTTCTGTCCATCGGCGCAGCAATTCTGGCTGCTTTCCTCTATACGTTGATCAGGGTCGGGCAAATCCGGCACCGCTTTCAGCCTGATGGCCAGTCCTTCGCGGCCGACGGCGTCAGCCTCCACTACCATTTCCACCGGCTGCCCGGCGCGGATCAGACAGCGCCTGTGCTTGTTTTCCTGCATGGCGCAAGTGGCAATGCCTACGACATGAAACTTGCGTTCCTGGAGGCGTTGCAGGGCCGCCATTCGCTCCTCTTTATCGACCGGCCGGGTCTTGGGTTCTCAAGCAGTTCCAAGGACGGGTCGGACCTGCCTGACGGGCAGGCAGAAGCCATTGGCCGGTTGCTGGAGGCGCTGGAGATCGAGACCGCTATCGTCGTCGGCCACTCCCTCGGCAGCGCCGTGACGGCGGCGCTCGGCCTTGCAGTGCCCGACAGGGTCAAGGGTCTGGCGTTTCTCGCACCGGTCAGCCATGAATGGCCGGGCGGTGTAAACTGGTACTACAATGTTGCGGCCTGGCCGGTGATCGGTCCGGTTTTCTGCTGGACGCTGACGCTTCCTGTCGGCGGGCTGCTTGCACCGAGCGCCATGACGAACGTGTTTTTTCCCGATCGTGCGCCGCAGGACTATTTTGCTGGGATAAAGCTGCCCCTCCTGTTCAGGCCGGCGTCCTTTCGCGCCAATTCGCGCCAGATTGCCTTCCTGAAACCGGCAATCATCGATCAGTCGAAACACTATTCCAATCTGCATCAGCCGGCTCTTGTCGTCAGCGGAACACAGGATACGGTTGTCTGGCCCTCCATCCATTGCGAAGGGCTCCTGCAGGATTTGCCGAACGCACAGCTGCTCATGCTGGACGAGGCTGGTCACATGCCGCATCACACGCATACGGACGACATCGTCAAAGCGCTTTCGAAGCTTGTACGCAGGGTCGAAGGCAAAGAAGAAGCGGTGCCGCGCGCACGCGCGAGAGGCGACGTCGGCAACCCGGTCTGACCGAACCTGGCCGACCGCACTGTCTGACCGGGCAGCAGGCGCTGCCCGATGTCCGTTTCAAACGATTAGACGGTCAAATTCCGCCCTGGCCATCGTTACCGACAAAGGCGATCCTGAGCATGTTCGTGGAACCGGGCGTGCCGAACGGAACACCTGCGGTGACGATGACACGCTGGCCCGGTTTCGCGAATCCTTCAGAGAAGGAAATGCGGCAGGCGCGGTCGATCATGTCCTCTTCGTTGGTGGCGTCTTCACTGACAACGCAGTGAAGCCCCCAACCGAGCGACAGGCGGCGCGCAGTCGCCAGTACGGGAGACAGAACGATGACCGGCGACGAGGGGCGCTCACGCGATGCCCGCAGCCCGGTCGCGCCCGAGGTGGTGTAACAGACGACGGCAGCCAGGTTGAGCGTTTCCGCGATCTGCCTTGCAGCAGCGGAAATGGCGTCGGCGCCCGTTGCTTCCGGTTCCGCCCGCTGGGCATCGATGATCGTCCGGTAATTGTTGTCCTGCTCGACCTGGTGCGCGATCTTGTCCATGGTCGTGACGGCTTCGATCGGGAAGTCGCCGGCAGCCGACTCGGCAGACAGCATCACCGCATCAGCGCCTTCGAAGACAGCCGTCGCGACATCGGAGACCTCGGCACGCGTTGGAACCGGGGATGTGATCATGGATTCAAGCATCTGCGTCGCGATCACCACCGGCTTGCCGGCGCGCCGGCAGGCACGCGTGATCCGCTTCTGCAGGCCCGGAACCTGCTCCAGTGGCATTTCGACGCCAAGGTCGCCACGCGCAACCATGATCGCATCCGAGAGTTCGATAATCTCGTCCAGCCGGCCGATGGCTTGCGGTTTCTCGATTTTCGCCAGAACGCCCGCGCGCCCGCGCGTGATCTTGCGCACTTCGGCGAGATCGTCCGGACGTTGAACAAAGGAAAGCGCAACCCAGTCGACCTTCTGCTCAAGCGCGGCAATCAGGTCCTTGTGGTCCTTCTCGGTCATCGCGCTTGTCGCGATTTCGGAATCTGGAACGCTCACGCCCTTGCGGTCTGACAGCTTTCCGCCGACGACAACTTCGGTGACCGCTTTCGTCGCGCTTGCCTCTTTCACAATCAGCTGGATCTTGCCGTCATCCAGCAGCAGCCTGTGACCGGGTTCCAGAGCTTCCAGAATTTCCGGATGCGGGAGATGGACCCGATTGACGTCTCCGCCGGACGTGTCCGCGTCCAGCGTGAACGTCGCCCCGTTTTCCAGCATGACCGGGCCGTCTGAAAACGTGCCCACGCGCAGTTTCGGACCTTGAAGATCGGCCAGAATGCCGATCGGTCTTCCAATTTTTTCTTCAGCAGAACGGATTCGCTCAACGAGCAGTGCCAAACGATCATGGTTTGTATGGCTCATGTTGATGCGGAACACGTCCGCGCCGGAGCGATACAGGTTTTCAATGATGTCTTGTTCTGAGGAAGAGGGTCCGAGAGTTGCTAGTATTTTCACTCGCCGGTTTCGCCTCATCGCCCACCTGTCCCTTGTTGCACGGGCTCGGTCAGCTGGACCGTCCAACTGCTTTGTTCACCCGTGTCGATTTCAAAAAAGCCTGTCCGCTCAAAGCCACGAGCCACACAGTCCTCGATCCCGCGAATGGTGAATTCCTTCTCGCGCGTGCACATGAATGCACGGCCGCCCCATTCGCCGAACTGGTCGTAATCAACTGCGTAGATGTAATAGTATCGTGACACCAGAGAGCCTGGAACCAGTGTCTCGCATGAATTCGAAGCGAGATTCCACCAACCCTCGGTAACCCAGTCGCTCTTGTCCTTGTAGCCGATCGCCACGCCAACCTGACTGTCCGTCTTGTTGCAGAGCCGCAAATCGGCATGGGCGTCATGACTGGATATTGAGAAAAACAGCAGTGTAAAGACAGCGACCACGGCTGCCCTCAAGGGCGCGTTGACGCGCGCCCGAGACCATCCTTGGTGTCGTTCCCCAACCTCATACATATGCAGTCGTTCACTTTGCTGCTTTACTGACATTCGCTTTTTGCGTCGACAACAGGGTCTTGTCAACGTCGTTAACAGGTTAATGTGCAGGCACCCACCCAACCGTGTTTACAGAAACCGTTCAATAAAATCTGCCCGCGGGAACGATAAGGACACCTATGTGGCCAGAAATGGGGCGGGAACATGGCGGTTTCTTCGCTGATAGATGCTAGCCGTCAATAAAGCGTATACAAAAGCGGTTTGGCGACGGAAAGGGCCATGAATTCACAGAGTTTTCCAGTGTGCACGGCAAATGCCGCGGATGCGGCGGAGAGAAAGGACCTTCTTCCGGTTTTTGCGGATTCCGACTTGGTTCTTGCTCCGGTTTGACGTAAAGCTTTCGGCGACCGCCTTCCGCGCTCAACAAACTTCCACGTAGCGAGACATGACACAGACAGCAGCGATAGCGAGTGAGATTTTTCGGCCGACCGAATATGTAACTGGCGATCTGAAGTCCGGACTCTTGCTTCTGTGCGATCATGCCCGCAACACCGTGCCGCCGGGCTACGGAAATCTCGGCGTCGCGCCGGAGCAGTTCGAGCGTCATATCGGCTATGATATCGGTGCCCGTGCCGTCACGCTTGAACTTGCAAAGCAGCTGAACGCACCGGCGTGTCTTTCGACCTTCTCGCGGTTGCTGATCGATCCGAACAGGGGGGAAGACGATCCGACACTGATCATGCGCCTGTCCGATGGTGCCGTTGTGCCGGGCAACGCCCGTGTGGACGAAGCCGAGCGCGCGTTTCGCATCGAACAGTTTCACAAGCCTTATCACGATCTTGTCGATCAGACGCTTGATGCGATGATCGAGGTTGCCGCGCCACCGGTCATCGTGTCGATCCACAGTTTCACGCCGATCTGGCGCGGTGTGCCCAGGCCCTGGCACGCAACGGTCCTGTGGGATCTGGACGCGCGCGCGGTCGAACCCATGCTGAGCGGTCTCAGAGCCCAGGACGATCTTGTCATCGGAGACAACGAGCCTTATGACGGCGCCCTGAAAAACGATACGATGTACCGGCACGGGACCAGCCGCGGACTGGCGCATGTTCTGCTGGAACTGAGGCAGGACCTGATTGCGGAGCCCGCCGGCCAGATGGAATGGGCCGGGCGCCTTGCGCCTATCCTGCGCGATACAGCGAACCGGAGCGCGTGCAGGGAGATCAGGCATTTCAAATCCCGGAGCGACACGCATTGACCGGCAGAAACAGACACTGAAGGAACCCGTTGCAATGGACGATCAAACGAAACAGGAATTGGAGGCCGCGGTTTTCCGCCGCCTTGTGGATCACCTGCGGAACCGGACCGATGTTCAGAACATCGACATGATGAACCTCGCCGGGTTCTGCCGCAATTGCCTGTCGAACTGGTATCAGGACGCTGCCGAGGAAAAGGGCATTTCGCTGGAAAAGGCGGATGCCCGCGAGATTGTCTACGGCATGCCGTATGGCGAGTGGAAAGACAAATACCAGACCGAGGCCACGGCCGAGCAGAAAGCGGCATTCAACGAGAACAAACCGCAACACTAGGGTTCGGCCTCATTTATGAGTCCGTACCCTAGCAAGCAGTTTCTGTCGTGTCCGGCAGGCACGGCGACAGGAAACCGCGTTTACGTCATTGTCCGGGCGGGCAGCATTCGCCTGGATCTGGCTCACTGAGCCATCAAGAAGAATGAAAAAGGAGAGTAGAATTCATGTCCGATCCGGGTGGAGTTGCAGCAGATCAGCTGCGGGCATTTGTCGAACGCATCGAACGTTTGGAAGAAGAAAAGAAGGTCATTGCCGACGACATCAAGGATGTCTACGCCGAAGCCAAGGGCAATGGCTACGACGTGAAAATCCTGCGCAAGGTGGTGTCGCTGCGCAAGAAACAGCCGCACGAACGTGAAGAGGAAGAGGCGGTTCTCGACCTTTACATGCATGCGCTGGGCATGGCCGGGCCGGCGGAGCCGGAAAGCTGAGCCTTTAGGTCCACGGCAACCACGGCAATAACGAAAAAAGAGCGGCCAGCGAGCCGCTCTTTTGATTCTTCAAAGCTGATTTTCTTGAAACGCTACCGCGCGTAGCGCACGGGGAGCACCACGATCGCGGGACCATCAAAACGATCCGTGCGAAGCGCTCCGTAAGGTGTGTCTTCGAAGCTGGCCGAAACGAAGCGGTTGCCCGGCATCATGACATTTTTCAACTGGCGCTGGTTCGGATGGCTGAGCAGCGCGAATTTCTGGTGGCGCGTCGTGCCTGCGCCCGATAGCAGGGTCGGTTCGGACTTGTCCGGCAAGCTTGCGAAGCCTGCCATCGGGTCAATGATCTGATCGCGGGGGATCCGGCCCGAGAGCGACGGCTGGGCGCGCACCGGCGCATTGCCGCCTTGTGAAGCCGCAGATCGCGTCGCGTTAGGCTGCTGCTGCGAGGCTGTGTTTGTCCTGAGCGACCTGTTCAGCACAGGCGGCGTCGCGGTGGCGGAGGCATAGGCCAATGTTGCTTCCGGGCGCGGTGCAGGGGCCGGGAAT
>JBCBUA010000074.1:0-20268 GCA_039818365.1 Pseudomonadota bacterium | reverse complement strand
TTTTGCGGCTGGAAAATTGCCAGGTGGTTGCCCACCGGACTGACGAAAAGAATGGATACACTGCGCTGCAGCTCGGCGCGGGTACCCGTAAAGTAAAGAATACGCCGAAGGCACTGCGCGGTCACTTTGCTGTAGCAAAGGTCGAGCCGAAGCGGACGGTGGCCGAGTTCCGCGTTTCTGCGGACAACATGATCGACGTCGGCTCGGAAATGACTGCCGACCACTACGTCGAAGGCCAGTTCGTGGACGTGACCGGTACGTCGATCGGTAAAGGTTTTGCCGGTGCGATGAAGCGTCACAACTTCGGTGGTGGCCGTGCATCCCACGGTAACTCAATCTCGCACCGCTCACACGGTTCCACGGGTCAGTGTCAGGATCCGGGCCGCGTGTTCAAGGGCAAGAAAATGGCCGGTCACATGGGTGATGCCCGCGTGACCACGCAGAACCTGAAGGTTGTGCGCACTGATGTTGAGCGTGGCCTGATCATGGTCGAGGGTTCCGTTCCGGGCGCTAAGGGCGGCTGGATCCTGGTCCGCGACGCGATCAAAAAGGCGCTGCCGGAAAACGTTCCGGTACCGGGTGCTTTCAAGGCGTCCGATGCGGCTGAGGCTGCCGGGAAGGAGAGTGAGTGATGGAACTCCAGGTCAAGACCCTCGAAGGTGGGGCGGCCGGTTCGATCACGGTGTCTGACGAGATCTTCGGTCTCGAGCCGCGCACCGATTTGATCCACCGCGTGGTGCGTTGGCAGCTGGCCAAGCGCCAGGCGGGTACCCACAAGACGCTGCAGCGTTCGGAAATTTCCGGTTCGACGAAGAAATTCGTTCGCCAGAAAGGTTCGGGCGGCGCCCGTCACGGCAACAAGAAGGCTCCGCAGTTCCGCGGCGGTGGCAAGGCTTTCGGTCCGGTCGTTCGCGACCACGGCCATGACCTGCCCAAGAAGGTACGCGCCCTCGGCCTGAAGCATGCTCTGTCCGCCAAGGCGAAGGCAGACAGCATCGTTGTCGTTGAAGATGCAAAAGCAGCCGAAGCAAAAACCAAGGCTCTCAAGGGTCAGCTTCAGAAGCTCGGCCTGACCAGCGCTCTGGTGATCGACGGCGCTGACGTCGACAACAACTTCGCACTGGCGTCGCGCAACATCCCGCATGTGGATGTGCTGCCGATCCAGGGCATCAATGTCTACGACATCCTGCGGGCCAACACCCTGGTGTTGACCAAGGCTGCGGTGTCCGCACTTGAGGAGCGCTTCAAATGAGCAAACTTCCTCACTACGACAAGATCGTCGGCCCGGTGATCACCGAAAAGTCGACGATGGCATCGGAAGAGAACAAGGTTGTCTTCAAAGTCGCCAACGACGCAACGAAGCCTGAAATCAAGGCTGCTGTCGAGGCACTGTTCGGCGTCAAGGTCACGGCTGTGAACACCCTGGTCCGCAAGGGCAAGGTAAAGCGCTTCCGTGGTCGTCTTGGCCGCCAGTCTGACTTCAAGAAGGCCGTCGTAACGCTGCAGGAAGGTCACGGCATCGACGTGACCACCGGGCTATAAGACGGGGACTTAAGAAAAATGGCACTTAAGACATTCAATCCAACGTCCCCGGGTCGCCGTCAGCTTGTTCAGGTTGACCGCTCCGGTCTGCACAAGGGCAAGCCGGTCAAGACCCTGACCGAAGGCCTGTCCAAGAAGGGCGGCCGCAACAACACCGGTCGTCTGACGTCCCCGAACCGCGGCGGCGGTCACAAGCGGTCCTACCGTCTTGTCGACTTCAAGCGCCGTAAATGGGATGTCCCTGCGACGGTCGAACGCCTTGAATACGATCCGAACCGGACCGCATTCATTGCTCTCATTCGCTATGAAGATGGTGAGTTGAGCTATATCCTGGCGCCGCAGCGCCTGGCCGCTGGCGACACAGTCGTTGCCGGCAACAACGTCGATGTCAAACCGGGCAATGCCGCGCCGCTGGCCAGCATCCCTGTTGGAACGATCGTGCACAATATCGAGCTGAAGCCGGGCAAAGGCGCCCAGATCGCTCGCTCTGCCGGTGCTTTCGTTCAGATCGTGGGCCGTGACCAGGGCTACACGACGCTGCGCCTGATGTCCGGCGAGCAGCGCCGTGTTCTGGGTACCTGCATGGCATCCATTGGCGCGGTGTCCAACCCGGACCACGCCAACATCAATCTCGGCAAGGCAGGCCGTTCCCGCTGGCTTGGCATTCGCCCGCATACGCGCGGTGTCGCCATGAACCCGATCGACCACCCGCATGGTGGTGGTGAAGGCCGGACCTCCGGCGGTCGTCATCCGGTTACTCCCTGGGGTAAACCGACCAAAGGCAAGCGCACGCGGCGCAACAAGCAGACTGATAAGTATATCGTCCGCAGCCGCCACGCGCGTAAGAAGTAAAGGGCAAGGATCGTGGCACGTTCGATCTGGAAAGGTCCGTTTGTCGACGGGTATCTGCTGAAGAAAGCGGACAAGGTCCGTGAGTCCGGCCGGAACGAGGTCATCAAGACCTGGAGCCGCCGCTCAACGATCCTGCCGCAGTTCGTCGGTTTGACTTTCGGCGTCTACAACGGACAGAAGCACGTTCCGGTGCTGGTGTCTGAAGAGATGATTGGTCACAAGTTTGGCGAGTTTTCGCCGACCCGGACCTATTACGGACATGGCGCCGACAAGAAGGCGAAGAGGAAGTAACGATGGGCAAGCCGAAGCGTGAGCGGACGCTCGCTGACAACGAGGCAAGGGCAATGACCCGCATGCTGCGCGTTTCCCCGCGCAAGCTGAACCTCGTTGCGGCTACGATCCGCGGCAAAAAAGTCGGCTCCGCGATCGCGGACCTGACGTTCTCCCGCAAGCGCATCGCACAGGATGTCAAGAAGACCTTGATGTCCGCCGTTGCGAATGCGGAAAACAATCATGACCTGGACATCGACAACCTGGTGGTTGCCGAAGCCCATGTTGGCAAGGCTTTTGTCATCAAGCGGTTCCAGGCCCGCGCCCGCGGCCGGGTCGGCCGGATCGAGAAGCCATTCTCGAACCTGACCATCGTCGTGCGCGAAGTTGAGGAGACCGCCTGATGGGACATAAAGTAAATCCGATCGGAATGCGCCTCGGGATCAACCGCACCTGGGATTCCCGCTGGTACGCGAACAAGAACGAATACGGCGATCTTCTTCACGAGGATTTCCGCATCCGCGAGTACCTCTTGAAGGAACTCAAGCAGGCTGCGGTTTCCAAGGTCGTGATCGAGCGCCCGCACAAGAAATGCCGCGTTTCCATCCACTCCGGCCGTCCGGGCGTGGTGATCGGCAAGAAAGGTGCGGATATCGAGCGTCTTCGCAAGAAAATCGCCGACATCACCAATTCGGAAGTGCATCTCAACATCGTTGAAGTGCGCAAGCCGGAAATCGACGCGACCCTCGTTGCCGCTTCGATTGCACAGCAGCTGGAACGCCGTGTTGCTTTCCGCCGCGCCATGAAACGGGCTGTTCAGTCCGCCATGCGTCTCGGCGCCCAGGGCATCCGGATCAACTGCGGTGGCCGCCTCGGCGGCGCGGAAATCGCGCGTATCGAATGGTACCGCGAAGGCCGCGTGCCGCTTCACACGCTGCGTGCCGACATCGACTACGGTGTTGCCAGCGCCCACACGGCTTACGGCGTGTGCGGTGTGAAGGTCTGGATCTTCAAGGGTGAAATTCTGGAGCATGATCCGATGGCGTCCGAACGCCGGGCGACAGCTGCTTCCGAAGGTAACCAGGGTGATCGCGGCGGACGCCGGGATCGGGGCCGCGAGCGCGCAGCTTAAGTCAAGCTGCCTGCCGCTCGTAAGACAAGAAAGACGAGAGAAGAACGATGCTGCAACCGAAGCGCACAAAGTTCCGCAAGCAGCACAAGGGCCGTATCCACGGCTTGTCGAAGGGAGGCACCGACCTCAACTTCGGCGCATTCGGTCTGAAGGCCCTGGAGCCGGAGCGTGTAACCGCGCGTCAGATCGAAGCGGCCCGTCGTGCTATGACCCGTCACATGAAGCGTGCGGGTCGTGTTTGGATCCGTATCTTCCCGGACGTGCCGGTTTCTTCGAAGCCCGCTGAAGTCCGCATGGGTAAGGGTAAGGGTTCTCCGGATTACTGGGCTTGCCGTGTCAAGCCGGGCCGGATCATGTTTGAAATCGATGGTGTTCCGGAAGACATCGCGCGCGAAGCGATGCGTCTTGCCGCCGCCAAGCTGCCGATCAAGTGCCGTTTCGTTCAGCGTATCGGCGACTAAGGCAGGCGAGGAGTTAAGCCATGAAGGCGACCGATGTACGGGCAAAGACCCTCGACGAGCTCCGCGGTGAGCTTGAGGGCCTGAAGAAGGAGCAGTTCAACCTGCGCTTCCAGAAGGCCACGGGTCAGCTTGAAAACACTGCGCGTGTCCGGCAGATCCGCCGCGACATCGCGCGTATCCAGACGATCATGCGCGAAAAGCGCGTGTCGGCTAACGCGTAAGGAGACGGCAATGCCGAAGCGTATCCTGCAGGGCACCGTCGTCAGCGACGCGAATGACAAGACGGTGACGGTCAACGTGGAGCGCCGCTTCACGCACCCGCTGCTGAAAAAGACCGTGCGCCGGACGAAGAAGTACCGCGCACACGACGAAAGCAACCAGTACAAGGTTGGCGACACTGTTCAGATCGAAGAGTGCGCGCCGATTTCGAAAAACAAACGTTGGACCGTGGTCGCTCAGTGACCGCGCTCCATTAGTGAGCATCAGGCGCCGGTCAACCGAGCGCCGCTAGAAGAACAAGGCAGCCAGTCATGATTCAGATGCAAACAAACCTCGACGTCGCCGACAATTCCGGTGCCCGTCGTGTCATGTGCATCAAAGTGCTCGGCGGCTCCAAGCGCAAATACGCCCAGGTCGGTGACATCATCGTTGTTTCCGTCAAAGAGGCTATTCCGCGGGGGCGCGTCAAAAAGGGCGACGTGATGAAGGCTGTCGTCGTGCGCACGGCTAAGGATATCCGCCGTCCCGATGGCAGCGTGATCCGGTTCGACCGCAATGCGGCCGTATTGGTCAACAACAACAAAGAACCGGTCGGCACCCGTATTTTCGGCCCAGTGCCGCGCGAACTTCGCGCCAAGAACCACATGAAGATCATTTCGCTCGCGCCGGAGGTGCTCTGATGGCTGCGAAGATTAAAAAAGGCGACACGGTGGTCGTTCTGACCGGCCGTGACAAGGGCAAGTCCGGAGAAGTCATCCAGGTTTTGCCGACTGACAACAAGGCCCTGGTTCGCGGGATCAACATGGTCCGCCGCCACCAGAAGCAGACCCAGACGCAGGAAGCCGGGATCGTGTCCAAAGAGGCACCGATCCACCTGTCCAACGTCGCGCTGGCCGATCCGAAGGACGGCAAGCCGACCCGTGTCGGGTTCAAAGTGCAGGACGATGGCACCAAGGTTCGTGTGGCCAGACGTTCGGGAGACCTGATCGATGGCTGATACAGCTTATGAGCCGCGTCTGAAGACGCATTACAACGAAGTCGTGCGCAAGCAGCTTCTGGAAAAGTTCCAGTACAAGAACGTCATGCAGGTTCCGCAGCTGGAAAAGATCGTCCTCAACATCGGTGTTGGCGAGGCGGTTGGCGATTCCAAGAAGGCGCGCACCGCTGCTGAGGACCTTGCTGCGATTGCCGGCCAGAAGCCGGTCATCACCAAGGCGAAGAAGTCCATCGCAACCTTCAAGGTCCGCGAAGGCATGCCGCTGGGTACCAAGGTCACCCTGCGCCGCCAGCAGATGTACGAATTCATGGACCGTCTGATCACCATCGCGCTGCCGCGCGTTCGTGACTTCCGTGGCCTGAACCCGAAGAGCTTCGACGGTCGTGGCAACTACGCCATGGGTATCAAAGAACACATCGTGTTCCCGGAGATCGAGTACGACAAGGTCGACCAGATCTGGGGCATGGACGTGATCGTTTGCACCACGGCGCCGACTGATGACGAAGCACGCGAGCTTCTGCGCGCGTTCAACTTCCCGTTCACGAAGTAACGGGCAAGGAAGGGACCGACGATGGCGAAGAAAAGCGCAATCGAGAAAAACAAGCGCCGCGAGAAGCTTGTCAAGAAATACGCTGAAAAGCGCGCCGCTCTTAAAGCGATGGCGAAGGACGAGAACCTTTCCCTCGAAGAGCGTTACAACGCACGACTGAAGCTGGCAAAACTGCCGCGGAACTCTGCGCCGAACCGTGTTCGCAACCGTTGCGAAGTGTCCGGTCGTCCGCGTGGTTTTTACCGCAAGCTGAAAATGTCGCGTATTGCGCTTCGTGAACTGGGCTCCCTGGGCAAGATCCCGGGCCTGGTCAAGTCGAGCTGGTAAGGAGAAACTCCGATGGCAATTTCTGATCCGTTGGGGGATATGCTGACCCGGATTCGCAACGCTCAGATGCGTCGCAAGAACAAGGTCAACTCACCTAATTCCAAATTGCGTGCACACGTACTTGATGTGCTGGCAAAAGAGGGATACATCCGTGGCTACACCACGGTTGACTACGAGGGCGGTAAGTCCGAGTTGGAAATCGAACTGAAGTATTTCGACGGCGAGCCGGTTATCCGCACCATTGAGCGTGTGTCCAAGCCGGGACGTCGCGTGTACTCGTCGGTGAAAAACATCCCGCATGTCTCGAATGGCCTGGGCGTGTCGATCATTTCGACCCCGCGCGGTGTCATGAGCGACCATCAGGCGCGGGAAGAGAATGTAGGTGGCGAGGTTCTCTGTCGCGTCTTCTGATGCGGCAGTCTCGCTTTTGAAACAACGACAAGGTTGGTCAAATGTCTCGTATTGGCAAAAAGCCAGTCCCCGTGCCTAGCGGGGTAACGGCATCGATCGACGGTCAGATGGTTACGATCAAGGGCCCGAAAGGCGAAAAGTCTTTCGTGCTCAACGATCTTGTTCTGGCCGAAATGACGGATGACGGGATCAAAATCGATCCGCGCAACAATTCCAAGCCGGCTCGCTCCATGTGGGGCATGAGCCGCACCATGGTGTCGAACCTGATTACCGGTGTTACCGACGGCTTCAAGAAAGACCTCGCGATCACTGGTGTCGGTTACCGTGCACAGGTCCAGGGTCAGAACCTTCAACTGGCGCTCGGTTTCTCGCACGATGTCGTTTATGCGATCCCGGAAGGCATCGACATAAAGTGCCCGAAGCCGACGGAAATCAGCATCACCGGTACCGACAAACAACGCGTCGGCCAGGTTGCAGCTGAGATCCGCGAATTCCGCCCGCCGGAGCCCTACAAGGGCAAAGGCGTACGTTATGCAGACGAGTTCATCGTCCGCAAAGAAGGCAAGAAGAAGTAACGGACCTTAGATCATGGCGAATAGCAAACAAGCTTTCGAGCGCCGCCGCGATCGCGTGCGTCGTTCGATCAGGAAAGCCGGCGGCGGACGTCCGCGCCTTTCCATCTTCCGCTCGTCGAAGCAGATCTACGCCCAGATCATTGACGATGCGAAGGGGCACACGATTGCCTCTGCTTCTACGATCGAAAACGATCTCAAGGGCAGCCTGAAAACGGGCGCCGATGTCGCAGCAGCTGCTGCCGTCGGCAAGCTTGTCGCGGAGCGCGCAGTTGCCGCTGGCGTCAAGCAGGTCGTGTTCGACCGGGGCGGGTACATGTATCACGGGCGCGTCAAGGCGCTTGCCGATGCGGCCCGCGAAGGTGGACTTGAATTCTGACCAGCGCCCGTTGGCGCTCTTAAGAACGGAAGACAAATAATATGGCGAGACAGGATAATCGCGATCGCGAAGAGCGAGACAGCGAATTCGTCGACAAGCTCGTACACATCAACCGCGTTGCGAAAGTGGTCAAGGGTGGCCGTCGCTTCGGCTTCGCCGCGCTTGTCGTGGTTGGTGACCAGAAGGGCCGTGTCGGCTTTGGTCATGGCAAGGCACGCGAAGTGCCGGAAGCCATCCGCAAGGCTACAGAAGCCGCAAAACGCACGATGATCCGTGTGCCTCTGCGTGAAGGGCGGACCCTCCACCACGACGTGGAAGGCCGTCACGGCGCCGGTAAGGTTCTGCTGCGCGCAGCTCCGGCCGGTACCGGTATCATCGCAGGTGGTCCGATGCGTGCCGTTTTCGAAACGCTCGGTGTTCAGGACGTTGTTGCCAAGTCCCTCGGGACTTCGAACCCTTACAACATGGTTCGCGCAACGTTTGCCGCCCTGACGAAGGAAGACAGCCCGCGCTCGGTCGCGGCGCGCCGTGGCCTGAAGGTCTCTGTGCTGCAGTCCCGTCGTCGTGACAACAACGAAGAGGCTACTCCGGCTGCTGCCGAGGCTTGACCTTGGCAGCTCCGGACCCCAGCTGAAAGAGGGTAGGTTCCATGGCGAACACCGAAAAGACTGTTACGGTCGAACAGATCGGTAGCCCGCTGCGCCGTCCGAAGGACCAGCGCGCGACGCTCATCGGTCTCGGCCTGAACAAGATGCACCGCCGTTCCACGCTGAAGGACACTCCCGAAGTGCGCGGAATGATCAGTAAGGTCCAGCATCTCGTTCGCGTCGTCGAAGACGCTTAAGGACGGGGTGAGGAGAAAAACAATGAAGCTCAACGAACTTCGTGACAACGAAGGTGCCGTAAAAGAGCGCACCCGCGTTGGACGCGGCATCGGGTCCGGCAAGGGCAAGACCGGTGGTCGTGGTGTGAAGGGTCAGAAGTCCCGTTCCGGCGTTGCGATCAAGGGTTTTGAAGGCGGTCAGATGCCGCTTCACCGCCGTCTGCCGAAGCGTGGATTTACGAACATTTTTGCCAAGGACTACAACACCGTGTCCGTCGGCCGTGTTCAGAAAGCCATTGACGCAGGCAAGCTCAGCGCCTCGGAGACCGTTACGGTTGAAGCGCTCAAGGCTGCCGGCGTTGTCAAAAGGGTCCGCGACGGTGTCCGCATCGTGGCCAACGGCGAGCTCACCGCTGCCGTGACCTTTGAAGTTGCCGGTGCCTCCAAGGGCGCTGTTGCAGCAATCGAAAAAGCGGGCGGCAAGGTTGCCGTTCTGGGAGCTCAGGCTTAACAGCCTGGGCTTTTCCCGTTTGTGGGTAAGCATAAGACCGGAGTAGGGCATGGCATCGGCCGCCGAGCAACTGGCTTCAAATCTTAATTTCTCAGCTTTCGCCAAGGCTGAAGAACTCAAAAAGCGCATCTGGTTCACGCTAGGGGCGCTTTTGGTTTATCGACTGGGCACATATATCCCGATGCCCGGCATCGACCCGGTCGCCTTCGCGCAGATCTTCAGCCAGGCGCAGACCGGCATCATCGGTATGGTGAACATGTTCACCGGCGGTGCGATCGAGCGTATGGCGATCTTCGCGCTTGGCATCATGCCCTATATTTCCGCCTCCATTATCATGCAGCTGATGACGACGGTCGTTCCGACCCTCGAGCAGCTGAAGAAGGAAGGCGAACAGGGCCGCAAGGTCATCAACCAGTACACACGCTACGGCACGGTCGTTCTGGCGGCGTTCCAGGCCTATGGCATTTCCGTCGGTCTCGAAGCCCAGAACGTTGTAACGGATCCGGGCTGGTTCTTCCGCGCGTCCACGGTGATCACGCTGGTTGGCGGCACCATGTTCCTGATGTGGCTCGGTGAGCAGATCACCTCACGCGGCATCGGTAACGGTATCTCCCTGATCATCTTTGCCGGGATTGTTGCCGGACTGCCGTCCGCCGTCGTCCAGACGCTGGAACTCGGCCGTCAGGGATCGCTGGCGACCTGGATCATTCTGGGCGTGATTATCCTTGCCATCGTCGTGATCGGCTTCATCGTCTTCATGGAGCGGGCGCAGAGACGTCTTCTGATCCAGTATCCGAAGCGCCAGATGGGCAACCGGATGTTTGAGGGGAACACGTCGTTCCTGCCGCTCAAACTGAACACCGCAGGCGTCATTCCGCCGATCTTCGCGTCCTCGCTTCTGCTCGTTCCGGCGACATTCGCCGGCTTCAACCAGGGCGGCGGCAACGAATGGCTGACCTATATCACTGCGGCGCTTGGTCACGGGCAGCCTTTGTTCATGGTGTTCTATGCCGCCATGATCATCTTCTTCTGTTTCTTCTACACGGCGATCGTGTTCAATCCGAGCGATACGGCCGATAACCTCAAGAAACACGGTGGTTTTATCCCGGGCATCCGTCCGGGCGAGCGGACTGCCCAATACATCGACTATGTCCTCACCCGCATTACCGTCGTGGGTGCGATTTACATCACCATCGTTTGTCTATTACCCGAATTCCTCATTTCGGCGACTGGCGTTCCGTTCTATTTCGGGGGAACCTCTTTGCTGATTGTCGTGAGTGTGACAATGGATACAGTGTCACAGATCCAGGGCCACCTGCTTGCGCATCAGTATGAGGGCCTGGTGAAAAAATCAAAATTGAGGGGGAAACGTCGATGAGGCTTATTCTGGTAGGACCGCCTGGGGCGGGTAAGGGAACACAGGCAACGCGCCTTGTCGAGAAATACGGCATCCCTCAGCTGTCCACCGGAGATATGCTTCGCGCTGCGGTCGCAGCACAGACGCCCGTCGGGCTGAAGGCCAAGGCGGTGATGGATGCAGGCGGACTGGTGTCCGACGAAATCGTCGTCGGTATCATTCGCGACCGCACCGCCGAGGAAGATGCAAAGAACGGTTTCATCCTCGACGGCTTCCCGCGTACGCTTGCGCAGGCGGAAGCGCTCGACCAGATGCTGACCGACAACGGCTCGAAACTGGATTCGGTTCTTGAGCTGCGCGTCGACCAGACGCAGCTTGTCGACCGGATCATCAAGCGTGCCGAAGATGCAAAGGCGGCGGGGCAGCCGGTTCGCAAGGACGACGACCCCGAAGTCTTCAAACAGCGCCTTGAAGCCTACAATCGCGATACCGCGGTCGTGGTGCCATATTACGAGAAATCAGGCCTGCTTTCGGTCGTTGATGGCATGCAATCCATCGACGACGTTTCGGCTTCGATAGAATCCGTCCTTCAAGGTCTTGACGAGAAGGTTTAAGAGCGGTAAACGACGCGCTCTACCAGACAGTTTAGCCGGTTCCATGCAAGTGGGACCGGCCTTCTCTGTGCCGGGAGCATCCCGGCATTTCGTACCCCGCAAGGGCCGGACTCCACCGGACGCGGGCTTTACCCACTGCGGCGAACCCTCAGGGTTTCCGCTAACACATGGAGACAAACGTGGCACGTATTGCTGGCGTTAACATTCCTACGAACAAGCGCGTCGTTATCGCGCTTCAGTACATTCATGGCATCGGTGCGAAATTCGCGCAGGAAATCATCGAGAAGAACAACATCGATGCGTCCCGCCGCGTGAACGAACTTTCGGATTCCGAAGTTCTGTCGATTCGCGAAACGATCGACCGTGATTACATGGTTGAAGGCGATCTGCGCCGCGACACCGCCATGAACATCAAGCGTCTCATGGACCTGGGCTGCTACCGCGGCCTGCGTCACCGCCGCGGCCTTCCGGTCCGTGGCCAGCGGACACACACGAATGCACGTACCCGCAAGGGTCCGGCAAAACCGATCGCCGGCAAGAAGAAATAATCATCACAAAGCGATTGGTGGTGGAGCTGCCGGCATTACGGCAGTGACGAGATCAAAACAAGGACACAAGAATGGCTAAAGACACGACGCGCGTGCGTCGCCGCGAGCGCAAGAACATTTCTTCTGGCGTTGCGCATGTGAACTCCACGTTCAACAACACCATGATCACGATTACCGACGCGCAGGGCAATGCGATTTCCTGGTCGTCGGCTGGCGCTCTGGGCTTCAAGGGATCGCGCAAGTCGACACCTTATGCCGCCCAGGTTGCTGCCGAAGACGCTGCCAAGAAAGCTGCAGAGCACGGCATGCGCACCCTGGAAGTCGAGGTCCGCGGACCGGGCTCGGGCCGCGAGTCCGCATTGCGTGCATTGCAGGCTGCCGGTTTCCTGATCACGTCCATCCGCGACGTGACGCCGATTCCGCATAATGGCTGCCGTCCGCGCAAGCGTCGCCGCGTCTAAGGCTCCAGGCTTTAGGTACCTGTTTCTCCAAATGGCAAAGAATGGCCCGGTCCTGAAGAACCGGGCGGGATAGCCGAAGGGACGAAAACGTGACCATTCAAAAAAATTGGCAAGAACTGATCAAGCCGACCAAACTCGAGATCAAGCCGGGACACGACCCGCGCTTCACGGCAACTGTTGTTGCCGAGCCTCTCGAGCGCGGATACGGCCTGACACTGGGCAACGCGCTGCGCCGTATTCTGCTGTCCTCGCTTCAGGGGGCGGCTGTGACTGCCGTTCAGATCGATGGAGTTCTGCATGAATTCTCCTCGATCCCGGGCGTGCGGGAAGACGTCACCGACATCGTGCTCAACATCAAGGAAATCGCCATCCGTATGGAAGGCGAAGGACCCAAGCGCATGGTCGTGCGCAAGCAGGGCCCGGGTGTAGTGACCGCCGGTGACATCCAGACCGTTGGCGATGTGGAAGTGCTCAATCCGGATCTCGTGCTGTGCACGCTGGATGAGGGCGCTGAAATCCGCATGGAATTCACCGTGAACACGGGTAAGGGCTACCATTCTTCCGACCGTAACCGTCCGGAAGACGCACCGATCGGGCTTATCCCGGTCGACAGCCTCTACTCTCCGGTCAAGAAGGTCTCCTACAAGGTGGAAAACACCCGTGAAGGCCAGGTTCTTGACTATGACAAGCTGACCCTGACTGTCGAAACCGATGGTTCCGTCAAGCCGGATGATGCCGTGGCTTTCGCCGCACGCATTCTGCAGGATCAGCTTTCCATCTTCGTCAACTTCGAAGAGCCGCAGCGCGAAGTCGCAGAGGACACCGTTCCCGAGCTTGCCTTCAACCCGGCGCTTCTGAAGAAAGTCGACGAACTGGAACTGTCTGTACGGTCTGCAAACTGCCTGAAGAACGACAATATCGTATATATTGGCGATCTCATTCAGAAGACCGAAGCGGAAATGCTGCGGACACCGAATTTCGGCCGCAAGTCGCTCAACGAAATCAAGGAAGTTCTCGCACAGATGGGGCTCCATCTCGGTATGGAAGTCGCCAACTGGCCGCCGGAGAACATCGACGATCTCGCAAAGCGCTACGAAGACCATCAGTATTGAGGGACGTACGCGTCCCTGAGGGTTCAACCGGGCAAGTGCTTACAAGGAACAAGCTGACTGCCTGAAAGATAAAGGAGAGGGCCATGCGCCACGGTAAATCCGGCCGCAAGCTCAACCGGACATCCAGCCACCGCAAGGCGATGTTCGCGAACATGGCAGCGTCGCTGATCAAGCACGAGCAGATCGTGACCACGCTGCCGAAGGCTAAGGAAATGAAGCCGATCATCGACAAGCTCATCACTCTGGGCAAGCGCGGTGATCTTCACGCACGCCGCCAGGCGATCTCGCAGATTCGCGACACCGCCATGGTTGCCAAGCTGTTCGAAACGCTTGGCGAGCGGTACAAGGACCGGAGCGGCGGCTATTCGCGCGTTCTGAAGGCCGGCTTCCGCTATGGTGACAATGCGCCGATGGCCGTGATCGAACTCGTCGATCGTGACCCGGATGCGCGCGGTGCTGATGACCGCGCACGCGCTGAAGCAGAAGAAGCGGCTGAAGACGCAGCGTAAGTTGCATCTTGAGTACAAATCAAGAGGCGGGCTTTTGCCCGCCTTTTTTTATTGAAACTCGATGAAGTAAATCGGATTGTTTCAAATAGTGAGAAAGTTTTTCAGATTATCAATGATTTAAGGAACTGAACCTAGTTTTTCCCTGCGCCCGTGTGGGACGAAGTGGGATTGGGGAAATACTGTGTTTGGCAAGAAAAACTCTGGCTCGAAGGGGGCGTCCAGCTCGTTTCGACTTTCCTTTGTTATACCAACATTGATGATTGTTCTGACCTTCGCCGCGTGTACCGCGGTCGGAGTGATCGGATACATGACAGGTCGCGACGGCCTGCAAAAGGCTGCCGAAGCGGAGCTTGGTATGGTCATCAGTGCACGGTCCGCTCTCTTGGAAAGCAAGTTGGGAGCGGCCAAGGCAGAAGTGGTAAACCTGGCATCCGGTGTGGCGGATCCCATGAGCAATCTTGCCAATGCAACCTTGAATCTCAACAAGGAAAAAGACGAGATCCTCGGGCTTTTCCACGCACCGCAGACGGCTGAAGAGCGTGCGGAGATTTCCGGCGCCGACCAGAAGACAATGTATGCCTGGCGTCACTCCGAGGCGCATCCGGCCTTCTACAGCGTTTGGAAAAATGGTGGCTATGCCGATATCTATCTGATCGATCCAGCAGGCCTGGTGCTCTATTCCGTGACCAAGGGTGATGAATTCCTGTCGCAGCTCGGTGCTGAGAGTGCCGCGAACGGTTCCGGCCTTCAAACGGCCTTTGAGGCTGCCTTGCAGCTTGGCGAAGGCGAGGTGGCCACGAGTTCGTTTGCTGCCTACGAGGCGGCTGGTGGCGACGGGTCGCTGTTTCTGGCCGCGCCCGTCTTCATGAACTCCTTCGGGACCGTCAGCCTGAACGGCGTTGCAGTGGTTCGGCTCGATTCGTCCTTCCTCAACAACATCGTTGCGAACCGGAACGACCTTGGAGAAACGGGGCAGGTCTACGTCACCAACCAGGACGGGCTGCTGCTCAGCGACCAGCCGCTGGCCGATGCACCGACGGCCCTCACGGCCAAGACGACGGCAGAGCCGGTCATGGCTGCCGTGAACGGAAGCGCCGCGGCCTCCATCGTCACCGGAGCAGATGGTGTTGATGATCTGGTCGTCGCCCGTCCTCTGAACTTCGCAGGGCAGACATGGGTTGTTGCAGCAGAGAAAAGCGTCAATGAAACGCTGGCTGCCGTCACCAATATGCGCGACCAGATGATCTTCTGGTCTCTCGGCACGATCGCGATCGCGGCTGTTATCGCACTGGTCTTTTCACAATCGATCACGCGCCCGCTGTCGACGCTGGTCGGTGCCCTGAATGCGATTGCCGCTGGCGATCTGGGAGCGGAGATCAAGGCGGCGAGACGCAAGGACGAAATCGGCGACATCGGCCGCGCCGTTCTTCAGATCCGGCAAAATGCGGCTGAGGAGAATGAGCAGCGGGCCGCCGAAGAAGCGGACGCAGCGCGTCTCCAGGCCGAACAGCGCAAAGAGATGCTGGCGAGCCTGGCGGGCGACTTCGAAGCCACCGTCGGCAGCGTCGTCGACAAGGTTGCCCATTCGGCTGCCTCGCTGCGCGAATCGGCGAGCAACATGCGCGACATGACCGACACGGCGGGCGAGACGTCCGGAAACGCCGCGACAATGTCGGAGGAAACCCTGGCCGAGGTCGAATCGATTGCGGCTGCTTCCGACCAGCTGTCGAGTTCGATCCAGGAGATTTCCACCCTGATCGAGCGGTCCTCGAACGTGGCTGCGGATGCGACCCGGCGTGCCGAGACCACCAATGAGACCGTGAAGTCTCTTGCAGAGGCCGCAAACCGGATCGGCGAGGTTGTGACCCTGATCAGCGACATTGCCGATCAGACCAACCTGCTGGCGCTCAATGCCACCATCGAGGCGGCGCGGGCCGGAGAAGCAGGCAAGGGTTTTGCCGTTGTGGCTTCCGAGGTTAAGGACCTTGCGTCCCAGACCGGCAAGGCGACAGGCGAGATCCAGCAACAGATCGATGCGATCCGCGGCGCAACTGACGATGCTGTCGGAGCGATCGGCGATATCCAGAAAACGATCGACGAGATCACCAAGTCGGTGAGCGAAGTTGCCGCGGCGGTGACGGAACAAAGCTACGCCACGCAGGGGATCGCTGAGAACACGCAACGTGCCGCTGGCGGTACGTCCAAGGTCACAGAGGACATTCGAAACGTTTCGGCGCTTTCCAATGACACCAACATGGCCGCCCAGAACTTTTCCGAGGAAGCGGCCCAGATGGCGGCAGAAGCGGAACAGCTGGACACAGAAGTGCGCAGCTTCCTCGATCAGGTCAGGTCCGCCTGATCCCGTTCTGACCGAGTTTTGATGAGCCGCCCTCGTTTTGGCGGCTCATTGTTTTTGTAATTGCCTCTTTTGCACCCTATCTGCCATGTATCGCGGATAGCTAAGAAGATTCGAAAGAGGGGCTCGTCAATGCGTCTGACCAATTCAAACAGATTCCGACCTTTGTGCCGTGTTCTGCTTGCAGCCCTGACGGGCCTTCTGGCGACCGCCAGTTTCGCGCAAACGGTCGATCCGTCGCCTGCGGACCTGAGACTGGTCCCGCAAAGCGAGGCCCAGATCAAGCTGTCCTTCGCCCCGGTCGCGAAACAGGTGGCTCCGGCGGTCGTCAATGTCTACGCAAGCCGGAAAGTGGTTCAGCGTCAGCGCGTCTCACCATTTTTCGAAGATCCGTTTTTCCGAAGATTTTTCGGACAGCCCGGCGCCGGCAACAGCCGCCCGCGCGAACGGGTGGAATCGTCTCTTGGCTCCGGCGTGATCATCTCGGCCGACGGAACCGTGATCACCAACCATCATGTGATCAAGGGCGCGGACGCCGTGCGTGTCGCGCTCAACGACCGCAGGGAGTTCGACGCGGATATCGTGCTGATGGATGAGCGCACGGATCTGGCAGTGCTCAAGATCCGCGAGGAGGGGCCGTTCGAACATGTGAGCTTTGCAAGCTCCGACAGCCTTGAGGTCGGCGACATCGTCCTGGCAATCGGCAACCCGTTCGGTGTCGGTCAAACCGTGACGCAGGGCATCGTGTCCGCACTTGCAAGAACGCAGGTTGGGGTGACCGATTTCCAGTTCTTCATTCAGACGGATGCGGCCATCAACCCCGGCAATTCCGGTGGTGCGCTGGTCGATATGTCCGGCAACCTGGTTGGCATCAATACGGCGATCTTCTCCCGCTCCGGCGGATCGAACGGCATCGGTTTTGCCATCCCTGCACACATGGCCCGCTTCGTGGCCCAGGCAGCGGACCAGGGCGGCAAGGTGCGCCGGCCGTGGCTCGGTGCGACGGTCCAGATGGTCAATGCGGAAATCGCCGAAGCGCTGTCGCTCGACCGGCCGCAAGGCGTTCTCGTTACCGCGGTCTTCGACGGCTCACCGGCGCATGAAGCCGGGCTGGAGGTGAGCGATCTGGTCGTGGAGATCGAGGGCAAGGAAGTGATCGATCCCAATTCGTTCGGCTACCGCTTTGCGACAAAGATGATCGGCGAGACTTCCGAGTTCCTGATCGTCAGGGACGGGCAGGAGGTTTCCCTTTCCGTGCCGCTGGTGCCTGCACCGGAGACCGTTCCACGCGATACCCGCGAGATGCGCGAGTATTCACCGTTTGAAGGTGTCACCGTCATGAACCTGTCTCCGGCTGTTGCCGAGGAACTCGGTCTGGATGGCGGTGTCTTCGAAGGTGTCGTGATTGCGTCCGTCGACCGCCGCGGTGCGGCGAACCAGGTTGGTATGCGCCCCGGCGACATCATCCGTGCGGTCAATGAACGGAAGGTGGAATCGACCCGCATGCTGGAGGTGATCACAAAGACGCCTCCACGCGTCTGGATTCTCGAGATCGAGCGCAACGGCAAGGTGTCGAAACTTGAAGTGAGATAAGACGACCGTGAGCGATCTCTTCGAAGCATCCGGTCTTGCGCAATCCGGCGCGCGTCCGCTGGCCGACCGTCTGCGCCCGGCACGTCTCGCCGACGTCGTCGGACAGGATCACCTTCTGGGGACGGAAGGCACACTCTCACGCATGCTGAAAACAAGGACCCTCGGGTCCCTGATTTTCTGGGGTCCGCCGGGCACCGGAAAAACGACAATCGCACGTCTGCTCGCCAACGAAACCGATCTTGCCTTCGAACAGATTTCGGCAATCTTCTCCGGCGTTGCCGACCTGAAGAAAGTGTTCGAAGCGGCCCGGGCCAGACGGATGGGCGGCCGTTCGACGCTGCTCTTTGTCGACGAGATCCATCGGTTCAATCGGGCTCAGCAGGACAGTTTTCTGCCCGTCATGGAAGATGGCACGATCACCCTTGTCGGCGCGACGACGGAGAACCCGTCTTTCGAGCTCAATGCCGCGCTGCTGTCCCGGTCGCATGTCATGACGTTCCATTCGCTTTCCCTTGAGGCGCTGGAGGCATTGCTCGCGCGGGCCGAACAGACAGAGGAAAAGCGGCTTCCGCTTGACGACGAGGCGCGGCAAGTGCTGATCCGCATGGCCGACGGTGACGGCCGTTCCGCCCTGACGCTTGCCGAAGATGTCTGGCGGGCAGCGGCGGAAGACGAAGTCTTCGATGCGGAGCGTTTGCAGGAGATCGTGCAGCGCCGCGCGCCGATCTACGACAAGAGCGCGGACGGGCACTACAATCTGATATCCGCGCTGCACAAATCGGTGCGCGGGTCCGATCCGGACGCGGCGCTCTACTGGTTCTGCCGCATGCTGGATGGCGGCGAAGATCCCATGTATCTGGCGCGGCGTCTGATCCGGATGGCGGTCGAGGATATCGGCCTTGCCGACCCGAACGCGCTTGTCCAGACAAATGCAGCGCGGGATGCCTACCAGATGCTGGGATCTCCGGAAGGGGAACTGGCACTTGCGCAGGCGGTGATCTATGTCGCCACCGCGCCCAAGTCCAACGGCGCATATGTTGCCTACA
Source organism: Pseudomonadota bacterium (assembly GCA_039818365.1). Classification (GTDB taxonomy): domain Bacteria; phylum Pseudomonadota; class Alphaproteobacteria; order Rhizobiales; family Stappiaceae; genus Roseibium. The sequence continues at coordinate 1,626 of JBCBUA010000074.1, read as the reverse complement.
AGGCGGCGATGCGCGATGCAAAATCCAGCGGCTCGCTTCTCCCGCCCAAACATATCCTGAACGCACCCACCAAGCTCATGAAGAAGGAAGGGTACGGGGCCGGGTATCAGTATGATCATGACGCGCCCGACGGATTTTCGGGGCAGGACTATTTTCCCGAGCAACTCGGCCGTCAGACCTATTACGACCCGCCGGAACGCGGATTTGAAAGGGACCTGCGCAAACGGCTCGAATACTGGTCCAAGCTGCGGCGGGAGCGGACCTGACCCGGCGAGCGCGATTGCCCGTGTCGTCGAAGCGGGGGTCCGATCAGGATCCCGTTCGTTCCGGAGGGGCTCCGAAGAAGCCGACGATTTCCTGGAGACGACCGTCCCTGGACACTGAACCGAAATCGACACCATCGATCTTTACGACGCCGTCGCCCGATATCAGCTGCCATTTGAAATAGATGCGGGAATTGTGTGCGCTTGCACCACTGATGAGTTCGATGCGGGCGCCTGGCATGCGCGCATGAAATTCACCTATGTACCCTGACAGTTGCGCGCGTCCGGAAGCTGTGCCGGCCGGATCCATATATTGCCCGTCATCGCTCCAGCAGCGTTCGAGCAAGCTGAGGCGCTTTTCGGAATCGGCCTCGTTCCAGGCTTCCGCGTATATTGAGAGCACTTGCTGAAGATCCAAGTCCAAGCCTCCAGAGTGGAAAAACGAATGCTAGCAGCACACCCTCTCAAGGCCAATGCGCGGATTTCGGTTTGAAGGGCGATGCGACCTCGGTCTGCGTGATCCGGCGCCGTGTGCCGGGTTGCTGCCTTCGGGATCTGCTCAGTGACGACACTGGAGTAGAAGATGCCTCTACACATTGTCCGCGCGCAAGCGTGATCAGGTATGATCGCCGCATGTTCGTGATCTGCTTTGTTTGCACAGTTTCATCGCCATCTAAGGATTATGGCAATTTTTTCCTGATAGACGGTTTGTAACAATCCGCTTGGTAGCATCATGAAGGAAATCGAACTCAGACTTGCGCTTGTGCTTTATGGCGGCGTTTCGCTTGCCATCTACATGCACGGTGTGAGCCGGGAGATTCTGAACCTCGTGCGCGCTTCAAGCTTCCGGCTGGACCGGAACGGCGGCACGGCCGACCCGATCGACGCGCGCGAGCTGCAGCCCGCACAATGTGCCTACCAGAACCTGCTCGACCTTCTGTCCGGCGTCGCCGATATCCGGGTCGTTGTCGATGCCATTGCCGGTGCTTCGGCCGGGGGCGTCAACGGCATCATGCTCGCCCGGGCCATAGCGCATGACCTGCCGCTGGAGAGCCATAGTGAGATGTGGCTGGAAAATGCCGACGTGACACGGCTGTCGCGGCCCCAATCCGGCCTGTCGCGTTATCTGAAGCTCTCGATCTCGCCGGTTCTCGACCAGCTCATTTCAGCGCGGCTCGACAAGCAGATCAAGAATGATGAAACGCGGGACAAGTTGCGGCAGTTCATGCAGGCGAGGTGGTTTTCCCCCCCTTTTTCCGGAGAGCGTTTCATCGGCTGGATGCTGGATGCCTGCCGAAAGATGGAAAGCGACACTTACGCCGACCGGACGCTCATTCCGCGCGGCCAGACGCTGGACCTGTTC
>JBCBUA010000073.1:0-20306 GCA_039818365.1 Pseudomonadota bacterium | reverse complement strand
CTATATCCTACGCCGTGTCCTTTTGATGATACCGACGCTGGTCGGGATCATGGCCATCAACTTCATCATCATCCAGTTTGCGCCCGGCGGGCCCGTGGAACGCGTGATCGCGCAGCTCCAGGGAACGGATGTGTCGGCAACCGCCAGGATCAGCGGGGGCGGCAGCGACTTTTCCGCAACCGGCAACGAATCTTCGGGCGGGAGCGGCACCGCCGGAGACGCGGTGACATCGAAATACCGCGGTGCCCAAGGCCTCGACCCGGAATTCATCAAGGAACTGGAAGCGCAGTTCGGCTTCGACAAGCCGCCGCTCGAACGATTCCTGACAATGCTCTGGAACTACGCGCGGTTTGATTTCGGTGAAAGCTATTTCCGGGACATCCGCATCATAGACCTCATCAAGGAGAAACTCCCCGTCTCGATCTCGCTCGGGCTCTGGATGACCCTGATTTCCTACATGATCTCAATTCCGCTGGGCATCCGCAAGGCGGTCAAGGACGGCAGCAGGTTCGACATCTGGACATCGGGCGTGGTCATTGTTGCCTACGCGATACCGGGGTTTCTCTTTGCCGTCTTGCTGGTCGTGCTGTTTGCCGGCGGCTCTTTCTGGGACTTCTTTCCCTTGCGCGGCCTGACCTCCGACAACTGGGACGAACTGACCTGGTATGGCAAGATCATCGATTATTTCTGGCACCTCGTCCTGCCGCTGATCGCCCTGTCCCTTTCGGCGTTCGCAACGCTGACGCTGCTGACGAAAAACTCGTTTCTGGACGAGATCAGAAAACAATACGTCATCACGGCGCGCGCGAAGGGGCTTGCCGAAAACCAGGTTCTATACGGACACGTGTTTCGCAACGCAATGCTGATCGTCGTGGCCGGGTTCCCCGGGGCCTTCATTTCGGCCTTCTTCGCCGGTTCGCTGCTGATCGAGCAGATCTTCTCGCTGGACGGCTTGGGCCTGCTGAGTTTCGAATCCGTGATCGACAGGGACTATGCCGTCGTCTTTGCGACGCTTTACATATTTGCCCTGATGGGTCTTGTGGTGAACCTGATTTCCGACCTGACCTACACCTGGATCGATCCCCGCATCGACTTTGAAAGCCGGGAGGTGTGATCCATGGATACACGCCTTAACAAGGACCTCGAGGGGGCCGGCTATGACGTTCTCAATCCCTTGCCGGAAGAGACCGCACCGCCGCCGGTAAAGGGGAAGCTCTCGCCGATCAACCGTCGCAGACTGGAAAACTTCAAGGCGAACAGACGCGGGTACTGGTCGTTCTGGATCTTCCTTGTCCTGTTCTTCATGACCCTGTTCTCCGAGTTCCTTGTCAACGACCGGCCGATCCTGGCCATGTACAAGGGCGAGTTGCTGACACCGGTTTTCACCGAGTACCCGGAAGAGAAATTCGGCGGCTTTCTTGCCATCACGAATTTCCGGGATCCGTTCATCCAGGATGAGATCAATGCCAATGGCTGGATGATCTGGCCGCCTGTGCGCTATTCCTACAACACGGTGAACCACGAGATCCCCGTCGCAGCACCCTCTCCACCCACCTGGATGATCCCGAAGGAAGAGCGTTGCGTCCGGTACCCGCTGGGCGACGAGGATCCGAATTGCCGGCTCGGAAACTGGAACTGGCTCGGGACCGATGATCAGGGCAGGGATGTTGTCGGCAGGCTGTTCTACGGCTTCAGGCTGTCCGTCCTGTTCGGACTTGCCCTGACGCTTGCCTCGTCGGTGATCGGCATCGCAGCAGGTGCGACGCAGGGCTATTACGGCGGCTGGGTCGACCTGGGCTTTCAGAGGTTCACCGAGATCTGGTCTGCGATGCCGACGCTCTATCTCATCCTGATCATTTCGTCTGTGCTGCAGCCGGGATTCTGGATTCTGTTCTCAATCCTCCTGGCGTTTTCCTGGATCGCCCTTGTGGGCGTGGTCCGTGCGGAATTCCTCAGGGGGCGCAATTTTGAATATATCTCGGCCGCGCGCGCGCTCGGGGTCTCCAATCCCGTGATCATGTGGCGGCATCTGCTACCCAATGCCATGGTGGCAACGCTGACATTCATGCCCTTCATTCTCAACGGTTCGATTTCCACACTCACGGCCCTCGATTTTCTCGGGCTTGGCTTGCCGCCGGGGTCGCCATCGCTTGGCGAACTTCTGCGGCAGGGAAAGACCAATCTGACCGCGCCCTGGCTTGGCCTCACCGGCTTCTTCGTGCTGTCGATCATGCTCAGCCTGTTGATCTTCATCGGTGAAGGTGTCCGGGATGCCTTCGATCCGCGCAAGAGCCTGGCGCAGGGAGGCGCAAATGGCTGATCGCAAGCTCATTTCCGTCAAGGACCTGTCGGTCGCCTTTGCCCAGGGCAAGAACGAGTCGCTCGCGGTCGACAGGATTTCTTTCGACATCGACAAGGGCGAGACGATCGCGCTTGTCGGCGAGAGCGGCTCCGGCAAATCGGTTTCCGCACTCTCGATCCTGAAGCTTTTGCCCTATCCGGCAGCGTCCCACCCCTCGGGTGAAATCCTGATGAACGGGCAGGACCTTTTGACGGCAAGCGACGACGAATTGCGCAAGATCCGCGGCAATGCCGTGTCGATGATCTTTCAGGAGCCGATGACGTCGCTCAACCCGTTGCACACGGTCGAAAAGCAGATCTCGGAAGTTCTTCGAATTCACCGGGGCATGGGCGAATCACAAGCCCGTCAGCGGGTTCTGGAACTGCTTAACCAGGTCGGTATCCGCGAAGCCGAGACGAGGCTGAAATCCTATCCGCACCAGCTGTCGGGCGGTCAGCGCCAGCGTGTCATGATTGCCATGGCGCTTGCCAACGAACCCGATCTCCTGATTGCCGACGAACCGACGACCGCGCTCGACGTGACCGTACAGGCGCAGATCCTGGAGCTCTTGAAGAAGCTGCAGCGTCAACAGGGCATGGCCATGTTGTTCATCACCCACGATCTCGGCATCGTGCGCAAATTCGCGGACCGGGTCTGCGTGATGACCGACGGCAAGATCGTCGAGCAGGGTCCGGTAGCGGAAATTTTCGACAATCCTCAGCATGACTACACCAAGCATCTTCTGGCTGCGGAACCCAAGGGAGAGCCGCCGGAGACGGACAAGACCAAGCCGGTCGTGGTGCAGGCGGAAGACCTGAAGGTCTGGTTCCCGGTCAAGCGTGGCCTGTTGCGCAAGACCGTCGATCACATCAAGGCCGTTGACGGCATTGATATCGAGGTCCGGCAAGGTCAGACACTGGGTATCGTCGGCGAAAGCGGGTCCGGCAAAACGACGCTGGGTCTCGCGATCCTGCGCATGATCTCCTCGACCGGCCGGATTTCGTTCAACGGCAACGAGATCCAGCAGAACTCTTGGAAGCAGATGAAGCCGCTGCGCCGCGACATGCAGATCGTCTTCCAGGACCCCTTCGGTGCCTTGTCGCCGCGCATGTCCGTCGCCGACATTGTCGGCGAGGGTTTGCAGGTCCACTTCCCGGAAATGTCCTATGAGGACAGGGACCGGAAAGTCGCCCAGGCCCTTGTCGAAGTGGGACTGGAGGCCGGCATGCGGCACCGGTATCCGCACGAGTTTTCAGGCGGCCAGCGGCAGCGTATCTCGATCGCGCGCGCGATGGTTCTGGAACCCAAATTCGTCATGCTCGACGAACCGACCTCCGCCCTCGACATGAGCGTTCAGGCCCAGGTGGTCGATCTCCTGCGCGATCTGCAAAAGGCGCACGGGCTTGCCTATCTGTTCATCTCGCACGACCTCAAGGTCGTGCGCGCGCTTGCGAACGAAGTGATCGTGATGCGCCAGGGCAAGGTGGTGGAGGCGGGCTCCTCGGAGCAGATTTTCGATGCACCGAAGACCGACTACACCCGCGCGCTCATGGCTGCCGCGTTCCGTCTGGAAACGGCACCGGAAGGCATTGTGAACGCCTGACTTTAGAGATGGGGCGTGTGGCGGCGTTCTTGGAAGATCAGCCCGTCTTCGAACCGGCGCGATTGCCGGTGAGGCGCAGCGCGTAGCCAAGGGCGGCGGTCTCGTCTAGGGGTTCGGAGAAGAAATAGCCCTGGCCAAGATCGGCGCCGGTTGACACGGCCAGGTCCAGCTGGGCCTGGTTCTCGATGCCTTCCACGACGACGTCTTTTTTCAAACCCTTCGCCATTTCCACGATCTTGACGAACAGGAAGTGCTTTTCGTTGTCCTTCGCAATGTCCTGAAGGAAGGAGCGGTCGATCTTTATCTCGTCAAAGACCAGTTGCTGCAGGTAACGGAGCGACGAATAGCCGGTTCCGAAATCGTCCAGCGCAACCCGGATGCCGTGCGCGCGCAGACTGCTCAGGCTCTCGTTTGCCGACGTAATGTTCTCCACGAGCACGCTTTCCGTGACTTCGATGGTGACCCGCTCCGGGGCAAGGTTCGCCTGCCTCAGGCATGCAGCAATCTTTTCGGCGATATTGGGTGTCCTGAAACCGAGCGCGGAGATGTTTGAACTGATCCTCACGGGTGCGCCTGTCCTCGATGACGCCGCGACGGCGAAGCGCGCGCCATTCATGAGCGTCGCGAGATCGAGGTCGAGAATGTTGCCGGTCTCTTCGGCGATCCGGACAAATTCGCTCGGGCAGACCGATTTTGAATTCAGGTTCCAGCGCGCCAGCGTCTCGAATTCGACGGCCTTTCCGGTCGCAAGGCAGACCTTGGGCTGAAACACGACATTCAGCTCGTCCCGCTTGATGGCCTGCGGAAGCGCCGATGTGATCAGCGACCGGCGTTTGAGGTCCTGCAGGATATTATCGTTGAACTGGCAGAACTGGTTCTTGCCGCCGTTCTTGGCGGCATAAAGCGCTGCATCGGTGTGTTTCAACAGCCCTGAAATGTCATGGATGTTTCCGGGCACACAGACGCACAGGCCGACGGAAGAGCTAGGTTGAATGGCACAGCCGTTGTGCGTGACCTGGCAACCGATGAACGCAACAAGCCTCGACCCGAGTGCATGCATGGACGGATATGTCGACGACTGCGGAATGATCATGGCAAACTCATCGCCGCCCAGCCGGGCGGCCAGCCCGCCGCCTTCGACGGCGATCTGCTTGAGCCGCGTTCCGACGGCCACCAGCAGCGCATCACCGGCATCGTGGCCCATGGTGTCGTTGACAGTCTTGAATTCATCCAGATCGATCAGCGCGATGAAGAAAGCCGTTTCAAGGTCTCCGGCACACAATTCCTTCAGTCTGTCCATGAACACCGAGCGGCGTGCAAGACCGGTCAGGGAATCGTGCGAAAGAACGAAATTGGAATGGGCTTCGGCTTCCCTTTGCTGCCGTTCCAGCTTGACCTGGCCCTCGAGCTCGACAATCGCTCTTGTCCGGCGATGCTCGCGGTTTGCCAGCAATTGATACCCGAACAGCAGGAGCCCGAAGGCGACCCCGGCATAGCAAAGCCCGCGCACCACATAGGCCGTCAGATCCGATTCCACGACGAAGGCGCCCATTACGTCCCCGACCGCGTAAAGATTGGTGCCGAGTTCCCGGTTGTGGCAGGAAACGCAGACCTCTGACCTGGCGAATGTCGGAAAGATCGAGCGTCCGATCACGCGCCAGTCTTCGACGCGCAGCTCTTCATGAATGCTCGCATCCCTGTTTCCGGCAATCCGGTTGATCTCTTCGGCAACATGCGGAAGGGGTTCCGTAAGCCCGAGTTCGGCACCCGGGCGGCCCGGGACCCTGACCGTTACCGGCGCGTGGCTTGTGTTGCCAAGACGTGCCTGGAGAAAGGTCTCAAGACCCATGCGCCGGAACGCGGCCGGCAAGGGCATCCCGTCTGAGTGTTCTTCTGCGTACTGACCGACAAAGGCTTCGGCCAGCTGGACAATACGGGCCCTGTCATCCGCTTCGGTGCGGCTGAATTCCCAAAGGGAAACGGAAAAGAAGGAAAGCGCAAGCACCAGTGCGCCGGTGAAAACCAGCGACGCAGATCCATGAGATTGATGCCGAAACGGTCCCATACTAGCCAATATTACCGATGCTACCAGTATTTTGGCTGATTTTACATGGATCTCATTACTGAATGATTGAGCGTAAAACAGATTTTATTTCGGATTGAAAGCGTCTACTTAAGACTATTTTCATCCAACCCAGCAGGTCGCGAAGAACCCGTTCTTTTCCTGATCCTTGCCGATGGACCGGCGTGTCTTGAAGCCGATCAGGCCGTCGGCACCGCCGACATCATGCCCGAGACCTTCAAGCCGGACCTGAAGATTGCGCACGGCTCCACGCGTTGTGTCTTTCATCGGCTTCCAGCTGGCGATGAACGGCTTGTTGTTTCCGTACCGGTCCGCGAGGTGGCCGACAAAAAGGGCATAGGTGTCGCTCTCGTTGTATTCCTTCAGCACATAGAAATTTTCCGTTGCGATGAAGGCCGGACCGTAGCGGCCCGCCGGCAGCAGGATGTTGCCGGGCCGGTTGAGCTCATGGTCGGGGAAAGGCTTTCCGCTGACACGTTTGACACCCTCGCCGACGAACCTGGAGATTTTCTGGCGGTTGTCGGGTCCCTCCCGGGTACACGAAACGCTCTCCGGAAGCAGGACTTCATAGCCCCAGTCGCGTCCTTTCTGCCATCCGTGCGCGGCAAGGTAATTGGCGATGGACGCCATCGTGTCGACCTGGGAGGTCCAGATGTTGCGCTTGCCGTCGCCGTCGAAGTCGACGGCATATTTCAGGTAGGACGACGGAAGGAATTGCGGTTGCCCCATCGCGCCACCCCAGGAACTGCGCATGGCACCGCGCGACACGTCCCCGTTCTGCAGGATTTTGAGGGCGGCAATCAGTTCGCCTTTGAAGAAATCGGCGCGCTGTCCCATGAAGGCCTGGGTTGCCAGCACCCTTAGGGCGTCATGCGGGATCTTTGCGCCGCCATAGCCGGACTCGCGCGCCCAGATCGCCAGGATGATGCGTTTGGGCACGCCGTATTTCGCCTCGATTCTCTGAAGAGTCGCGGCGTGCTTCTGCATCAGGCGGCGGCCACCGGGCACGAGCGAATTGAACTGGCTGTCCCGGAAGTAGCGCTGCGGCGCGCGGAACTCTGCCTGGAAATTGATCTTGGGCGGCGCCCCCTTGCCGCCCGGGCCGACCAGGCCGGGCAGCGACGTATCGGGCGTGAGCCCTGCCAGTTCCCTGTCGAGCGTCGCCTGCGAAACACCTGCACGCCGTGCCTCCGGGATGACTGTATCGTTCAGGAACTGGCGAAACTGTGCGTCGTACTTTCCGGCATGGGCGGTGCCCTGAAGGGCAAGAAGCGATATCAACAGCGCGGCAAGGGCAAACGGCAGACCTCGGATCACGGCGGGCTCCAGCATTGATGTCTCGGCGCCAAGCTTAGCACGTTGCGCGGCGAAGTTTGACCGGGTTCAGACCTCAGTCCAGATCAAATCGCGGGCGGCCTGTGTCGTGAGCCAGTCTTTTTCGAACCGGTACCAGCTGCCTCCGCGTTTCTGGTCATGCGATCTCGATATCGCCGCACCCATGAGATGGCACATCAACAGTGTGCCCGCCGCACCGTGACCGGCAAAGAGAACCGGCGTTTCAGGCGCAATACCGGTCAACACATCCTTCACACCGTCCACGATACGCGCCTGTGCGTCCACCGCGCGTTCCCAGCCGCGGACGGAGGTCACCGGGTCGGCGAAGAACCGGTCCGCGACCGCTTCGAATTCGGCCGGAGGCAGAAACCCTGTCGCCGATCTGTCGTTTTCGTGCAGATCCTCGCGCACAAGCGGCGGTACGTCATGCAGCGCGGCGAAATACTGCGCCGTCTCGATGGCCTTTGTCTCGCCGCTGGAAACAACCGCTCCGATCTTTGAAGCGAAAGCAAGCCCGGTCGCCTGTTGTGCGCGCTCGCGGCCGACCTCCGAAAGACCCCATTTCGGCACGGGGACCTTTGGGTCGATCGCAACTTCAGGATGGGTCAGGTAAATGCACCAGGTCATCAGAGACGATCCTCGAGCCAGCCGACGATCAGTTCATAGGCGATCGAGATGGACGGCGGTATCCGGTGTTCCTCCGGGTGGGTTCCGTCAATCATCTGGCGCACTTCGTCCCGGTCGCACCATTTGCAGGCCTCAAGTTCATCATCGGCGATCTCGATATCGAACGAAGTTGCCGTGCCGATGCAGCCGAGCATGAGATTGGCCGGAAACGGCCAGGGCTGGTTGGAGACCAGCGACACCTCGCCAACGCGGATCCTGCTTTCCTCGAACACTTCCCGTCTGACGGCGGCCTCGATCGTTTCGCCCGGTTCCATGAAGCCGGCCAGCGTGGTGTAGACACCTTCCGGCAAACGTGCGGGCCGTCCGAGCAGGGCGCGGTCCTCATGCGTGATCAGCATGATCACGCAGGGGTCGGTGCGCGGAAAGTGGGGCGCGCCGCAGGACGGGCAGTCGCGCCGGTAGCCTCCCTCCGCCATGTGCGTTTTCGCGCCGCACCGCGAGCAATGCGGATGCGTCCGGTGCCAGTGAATCAGCGCACGTGCCTGAGCCAGAACACTCAGATCCCCGGCCAAGAACGCGTTCTCAAGAGCAAGGTTGCGCAGGTCCTGAACCAGCAGGTTTTCGTTGGCTTCCAGGTCCTCGTCGCTGCAGGGCAAAGTCGTTGCAAACAGGGCCTGGCCGTCTTCCGGCCGAAGGCCCAGGAACACCATCTCCTCGGCGCTTGCACCGAGCGCAAGGGCCGCATCCAGATCGTGCCCGATGTCTTTTCCCGGCCCGGTCTGAAAGACGAGCGTCCTGTCGGTGGACAGCACGATCCGTGTTTTCGGGTGGGTCAGCAGGTCTTTCAGATAGGCGCTTTCACCGCGCCGTTCCGACTGCCGGTCGAGCGTGTTGTCGATAAAGCTCATCTCCATTGCCTGGAGACTGGCGGCAGCTGGTCGCATGGTCGTGTCCCTGAAAATTTTTTGGAAGGGAAAAAGATCTCGCGGACTTTAGGGCCGCACAGTTGGTGTGTCCAGCGGGCCTATTGCACGTCTGCGAGAGCGTCCCTGAGATCCCCGATCAGCCTGTCGGCATGATCCGGCTCATAATCCTTCGGCGGAACGACACCCCAGACCGGACCGGGCCACGCGCTGTCGTCCCGGAACCGGGCAATGACATGCACGTGAAGCTGCGAAACCTGGTTGCCAAGCGCGCCGACATTCAGTTTCTCGCACTCCGTGGCATTTCGCAGGGCGGTGCTGGCAAGCGAGATTTCCCGCATCAGCTGCACCTGGTCATTGTCGTCAAGGTCGATGATTTCAACGAGATCGGACTTGCGCGGCACGAGCAGCAGCCAGGGATAGTTGGCATCCTTCATCAGCCGGACCGATGACAGCGGCAGGTCGGTGACGAAAACACTGTCACCTTCAAGGCGTGGGTTAAGGGCAAAGGAAGTCATGACGGGGTGTCCGATTGCTTGGGCTGCGGACGCACGAAATTGAAGGGCCCGCGGAAATTGCATTTGCTCAGCATATGGGTAGATTGCATCTGAAGCGAAGCTGTTTTCGCAAAATTTCCCGCCACTTCCCATTTCCGGGTATCGCCATGCCACTTGAGACACTCCTCAGTTTTGCACTCGTCGCCGCACTTCTGGTCATGTCGCCCGGGCCGAACGGTGTTCTGATCGCGAAAACGGTGCCGACATCCGGCAAAAGCGCTGCCGTCTTCAACATTGCCGGTTTCGTTGGCGCGTTCTTCCTGCATGGAACGCTGTCGATCCTGGGCATCTCGGTCATCCTTGTGCATTCGGCCGAGGCATTCTTCGTCGTCAAGATGATCGGCGCGGCCTATCTGGTGTGGATCGGGCTGAAAGCGCTGCGCGATGCCCTGACCGGAAGGGTGCTGGCAACGGGTGCCGTTGCACCTGCGCGGCGCCGGCGGACCCTGGTCCGGGCCTTTGGCGAGGGGTTCTTGACAAATGCGCTGAACCCGAAGGTCTCGATGTTCTATCTCGCCGCCTTTCCGCAGTTCATCCCCGAGGGCACAGGAGCCGTCGCGGCCGCGTTTTCGCTGGTGGCCGCCCACGCGCTGATCAATGTCATTTGGTTCGGTGCGATGGTGCTGCTGCTTGCGCGGGTCTCGAAGGCTGCCGGAAGCCCGGCATTCCAGCGCTGGCTGAAAGGCGTGACCGGTCTGGTCTTCATGGGATTTGGGCTGAAGCTCGCGACGTTGCGGCCCTGACATCGCGGTCCTGACGGTGCTGCAGATTAGGTGAACAAAAAACCTTTGGCTGCCCCTTGCCAAACCCCAGGGGGCATCTGATATAAGGCGCTCGGGAGGTTGGTGGTGGACGAGCCACTCGCCAACCGGGTCAGGTCCGGAAGGAAGCAGCCCTAACGAGCCTCGGCACGGGTCGCCGTGCCAGCCTCCCACCCTCTTCAACCATGTTATCGTGCGCAGCAGCCGCCCCCGGGCGGCGTGTTTGTTTTTGCCTGCCGCAATCAGCCGCGGCAGGTCACGGCCTGTGCTGATCCGCATTTCACAGAAAATCGCAATCTTGCCGTCCCCATCTTCGAAAAAGACGGTATGGTGCCGCTCATGGACGAGTCAGGTTTTCCGCAGGACGGTGCGCCCGCACCGGCGATGAACAGCAATTCCGATTCTGGCGGTGGCGGCCAGGATGGCGCATATCGTGTCTTGGCACGCAAATATCGTCCGAAGACCTTTGAGGATCTGGTCGGTCAGGAGCCGATGGTGCAGACGCTGGAAAACGCGTTTGAGACCGGACGGATTGCCCAGGCCTGGATGCTGACAGGCGTGCGCGGTGTCGGCAAGACGACCACGGCGCGGATCCTGGCGCGGGGTCTCAACTACGAGGTTCCCGGAGAAGCAGAAAAACCGACGGTGAAGCTCGAGCGGGAAGGCACCCACTGCAAGGCCATCATGGAAGGCCGTCACGTCGACGTCATCGAGATGGACGCGGCCTCCCACACGGGCATCAACGACATTCGCGAGATCATCGATGCGGCGCGGTACCGTCCGGCAACGGCACGCTACAAGGTCTATATCATCGATGAGGTCCACATGCTGTCCAACGCGGCCTTCAACGGGTTGCTGAAGACGCTCGAGGAGCCGCCCGAGCATGTGAAGTTCATTTTTGCGACGACCGAGATCCGCAAAGTACCGATCACGGTCCTGTCGCGCTGTCAGCGATTTGATCTCAGACGCATCGACCAGTCCAAGATGATCGGATTGCTGCGGCGGATCTCCGACGCGGAAAACATCCGGATTTCCGATGAAGCGCTGTTGCTGATCGCCCGTGCCGGCGAGGGCTCCGCGCGCGATTCGCTGTCCCTGCTCGATCAGGCCATGGCGCACGAAACCGGTGCGATTGAAGCCGATGATCTGCGGCAGATGCTGGGTCTTGCCGACAGGGCGCGTGTGATCGACCTTTTCGGACACCTCATGTCGGGCCGGATCGAAGACGCATTGGCAGAACTTCAGGCCCAGTACGAAGTCGGTGCCGATCCGGCGATCGTCCTGACCGATCTGGCGGACTTTACCCATCTGGTCACCCGCATGAAGGTCGCGCCGAAATCCGCGGACGAAGCCACGGTCACGGAAGCCGAGCGGGCGCGCGGCAAGGAATTTGCCGAAAAGATCTCCGTACGCCTTCTGTCGCGGGCGTGGCAGATCCTCCTGAAGGGCGTGCAGGAGGTCCAGACAGCGTCGAAACCGCTGCAGGCAGCCGACATGGTGCTGGTGCGTCTCGCCTACGCGATCGAGCTGCCGGATCCGGGTGAATTGCTGTCCCAGGTGAAAAACGGCCAGAACCCCATGGCGGGTGCCTCCGGTGCCGCCGGGCAAGGCGGTCACGGCGCCGGCCCGTCCGGCGGCGGCGCCCAGGCAATGGCAGTCGGCATGCCGCCGCACTCCGGAATGAACGGCCCCGGGGATGGCGGTGGCGCTCCGTCGATGCAGGCGGCAGGAAGGCCGCAGCTTGCCGCGATCAGCGGGGGGCTGCCTGACCAGGCTCCGGTTGCCGGCAAGGCCGAGACGCAGCCGCAACACGCGCCTGAACCGGCGCAGTCCGCGCTGAAGACACTCTATGACTGTGCCGCGCTTGCATCGGAAAAGCGCGACATCCCCATGAAGGTTGCCATTCAGCGGCAGATGCGGCTGGTGAAATTCGAGCCAGGCAAGATCGAAATCCAGCCGACCGAAGACGCGCCTGCCGATATTGCCGGGGAGTTCGGCCGCAAGTTGACCGAATGGACCGGCCAGCGCTGGTTCGTGGTGGTGTCGCGCGAGCATGGCCGGCCGACCATCCATGAAGAACAAGAAGCCAATCAGCAGCAGCTCCTTTCTGACGCAAAGTCGCACCCGACCGTCGCAGCACTGCTCAGCCAGTTTCCGGGTGCGAAGGTTGTCGACGTGAAGGTGCAGGTCACAGAGGAAGACGAGGCGGCCCTTGCAGACCCGATGGTGAGCGATCCGTTGCTCAATGAAGCCCTCGGAGATAACGAAGACGATTGATCGGATGCCGTTGTTCTTCTAAATGCTGACCCCAGATATTGGATGTCGGGCGGACGCCGCCCGGGAGATTGCAAGGAGAGATCCCATGGACTTCCTCAAGATGATGAAGCAGGCCAAGGAAATGCAGGAGCAGATGGGCTCGCTGCAGGAGCAGATCATTGATATCGAGGTCGAGGGCGTCGCAGGCGCCGGTCTTGTGAAAGTGACTCTCAACGGTAAGAGTGACCTGAAGGGTCTGAAGATCGATCCCTCGCTTCTGAAAGAGGATGAAGGCGAAATTCTCGAAGATCTGATCATGGCAGCGCATACCGATGCCCGCGCCAAGGTGGAGATGGCCATTCAGGAAAAAACCCAGGAACTCATGGGTGGTCTCGGATTGCCTGCCGGCATGAAACTTCCGTTCTGAGGCTTATCCTTCGGGAACGAAGCTGGTGAGAGCCGCCTCGACACTTGGCCCTGACCCTAGCCTCTCGAAAAAGATGAGAACATGGCACAAAAGAGCGTAGCGGGACCGGAAATCGAGCGTCTGATCCAGCTCCTGGCAAAGCTGCCCGGGCTCGGGCCGCGGTCCGCGCGCCGTGCCGCTTTGCATCTCATCAAGAAGAAGGATCAGCTCCTGGTCCCGCTCGCCGAGGCGATGGGTGTTGCAGTCAGTGAAATCGGCATTTGTTCGATCTGCGGCACCGTCGACACATCGGACCCCTGCACTATCTGCTCCGATCCCAAACGCGATGAAACGGTTCTTGTCGTTGTCGAGGATGTCGCGGATCTCTGGGCCTTGGAGCGCGCCGGTGCCGTCAAGGCGCGCTATCATGTTCTTGGCGGCACCCTGTCACCGCTCGACGGCGTCGGCCCGGATGACCTGAACCTGGCCTCCCTGATCGATCGCTGCGGGTCTGAAGGTTTCAGTGAAGTCATCCTCGCCATCAGCGCGACGGTCGAGGGACAGACGACGGCACACTACATCATGGATCAGCTGGCGCCGCTCGGTGTCAATGTCACCAAGCTCGCCCACGGCGTACCTGTCGGCGGTGAACTCGACTATCTCGACGAGGGAACGCTGGCCCAGGCCCTGAAGGCGCGAACGCGGTTCTGAGAACCGTGTCGTTGTCCCGACTTTCTGGGGTATGCCGGGACTTCTTCAAGTACTTAAATCTTGGTCTCTGCACGTCATTATTGAGAAAGGCTTTTCTGCAATCACTGGGCCGTGCGACGAATGGAGCCGACGTGAACGTTAAGAGGCTTGGCAGGAAAGCGTGACCGGGTACAAGATTGCCGCGGCCGTCATTTGTGCGGCGCTCGGCGCAGGATCGCTTCTGTTTTTGAATTACTTGGCCATCATTCCGGTGATGATCTTGAACTACAAGGTTTTCTCGAAGATCGGTGGCGATCAGGCAGGAGCGATGTATTTGAGCACCGGTCGGTTGGTGTTCTTCAACATATGCATCGTTTTGACAATCTACGCGTTGCTTTCCGGGGTGAACCAATCGCTTCTGGCCGGATACATTGCGGTGTTTTCGGATCTGGCTTTGCTGAAAACGCCATTCCAGAGAACGATTGCGGATTTGGATACGATCCCTTTGGCCTTCATCCGCATAACCTTGCTTCATCTTCTCAGTTTGCTGGTTTTCGCTGCTTCCTTGCCCGCAATGTTCTGGCAGATTGGCAACTATCACGAAGCATGTGCGAGGATGTTTCGGAAATCCAAGAAAATCACGCGATCGACGATTGCCAACGACTACCTCGTTTCGGGTTTGCTCATCCTGGTGTTCGTACTGCTTGGATATTTCGGGATCGGAAACGATGTCGGTCGCCACGGGGTCGGATCTCTCATTGCGTATGTCGCGGTGATTGTGTTGCCTTGGTTGCTTTTCGGGATTGCGTCCATTTGGTTCTTCGCCAGATTGAATTCGCTCCGACTGGATCAGGAAACCGGGAGCACAACGAAAAACGTCAGCCAGGGGATGGTGGAAACCGGGCCGCGCCGGTCCTGAGAACTCGGACCTGTTGGTCAACAAGGCCTTCGGGCTTCGCCGGGGAGCAGACACTTGCACCTTCCCGCAGCCGCACCTATGTCGGTGCTGTCGCTCACAAAGACTTGAAGGTTTTATGTTCCAAGCAGCTTCCCGCGCCATGTCGCAGGTATTCGAGCAGCCGTTTCGTGCAATTTTCTGGAAAATGCTGGGCTTTACGCTCGCGATCCTGATCGTGATCTGGTTCGCCCTGCAGGGGATCGTCAGCCATCTTCTGGGTGTTGCTGCCACGGAATGGGGCGACGGCAGTGCCTGGATCAGCTGGACGGAATGGTCGATTTCGATCCTGACGGGGATCGGTGCGGTCTTTGTGCTCGGATTTCTGATTGCGCCGATATCGGCGCTGCTCGCGGGTCTGTTTCAGGACGACATCGCCGATATCGTCGATGCGCGCGATTATCCCGCAGACCCGCCCGGAAGCGCGCTGCCGCTCTCCAAATCCCTGGTCCAGACCATCAAGTTCACCGGTGTCGTCGTTATCGGCAACCTGTTTGCGCTGTTGCTGCTGCTGGTCCCGGGCGTCAATCTTGTCGCCTTCTTTGTCGTCAACGGCTACCTGCTGGGGCGTGAATTCTTCGAATTCGCCGCCATGCGCTACATGCCGCCGGCCGATGCCAGGGCCTTCCGGCGCGCCCGGGGTGGCACGGTGTTCCTCGCCGGCCTGATCATTGCGTGTCTGCTGGCCGTGCCGATCCTCAATCTGGTGACGCCGATCTTCGCGACCATCTTCATGCTTCATCTCTACAAGAGACTTGCATCCGGAGCTGCGATCTGACGAAGTGCTGCCGCTGGGTGAGCAAGTCTGCGCGAAAACCCGCCGGAGGAAGACAATGCAGGAATTGTTGCTGGAAATCGCGGACGCAGCCGCAGGCAGTCCGGACAAGGGCAAGGTGGCGACCTACATTCCCGAGCTGGCCGGCGTGGACCCCGATCAATTCGGCATGGCCGTGGCGCTCGAAGACGGCAGCCTGATCACCGCCGGGGATGCGGATGTCCCGTTTTCCATCCAGTCCGTGTCTAAGGTCTTCGCCCTCGCCTTGGCACTCGGCCGGGTCGGAGACCAGCTTTGGTACCGGGTCGGGCGCGAACCCTCCGGCCTTTCTTTCGATTCCATCCTGCTCTTGGAACGGGAAGACGGCATCCCGCGCAATCCGTTCATCAATGCAGGCGCCCTGGTCACGACCGACACCTATCTGGCCGGGTCGAGCCCGCGCGAGGCGTTGGGCGAACTCATTCGTTTCATTCGCGCAGCCGCCGATGATGACAGCATTCACATCAACGAAAAGGTGGCCCAGTCCGAACTGGCGACCGGGCACCGCAATTTTTCGCTGGCGCATTACCTGGCCTCGCACGGCAACATGCGTTCCGATGTCGACAAGGTGCTGGGCACCTACTGCCACCAGTGCGCGATTGAAATGAGTTGCCGCCAGCTGGCGCTCGCAGGTCGGTTCCTGATCGAGGCGGAAACCGTGCCGGCACTCGTCGCCGTCCAGCGCCGCCGCCGGATCAACGCCCTCATGATGACATGCGGTCACTATGACGGCTCCGGTGACTTTGCCTTTCGCGTCGGGCTTCCCGGAAAGAGCGGCGTCGGCGGCGGGATACTGGTGATATCGCCGGGCCGTGCTTCGATTGCTGTCTGGTCTCCGGGTCTCAACCGGTATGGCAATTCCAAGCTCGGCACGGAAGCCATGGAGACCTTCGCAAAACGGACGGGCTGGTCCGTCTTCGGGTAAGTTTGACCGAAAAGACTGGCGGCCGGAGCAGCTCCGGCCGCCGTCCCTGTATTTAGCTTTCTTCTTCTGCGGCAAGCAGGCCGGACTTGAACAAAAGACCGGCCGCAGCACCCCCGATCAGCGGCGCCACAATGAACAGCCACACCTGTCCCAGGGCCCCGGGATTGCTGGCAACACCGACGATCGCCGGTCCGAGGGACCGTGCCGGGTTGACGGACACGCCAGTGACGTTGATCCCGACGATGTGGATGACCACCAGCGTCAGACCGATTGCAAGACCGGCAAGATGCGCAGGTGCACCTTTTTGCGTGACACCCAGAATGCACACCAGGAAGAGGAAGGTTGCGACGATTTCAAAAATGAGGGCCGACAGCATGTTGTAGCCGCCAAAATTGTCCACGCCCCAGCCGTTCTGCCCGAGGCCGCCGTCCCAGCCTTCGGCCTTGCCGCTCAGGATGATCGCCAGGACCGCCGCGCCTGCCAGCGCACCGAGAACCTGTGCGATCCAGTAGGTGATGAGTTCATTCGCGGGCATCCTTCCCGCCATGAAGACGCCGAGGCTGACGGCCGGGTTGATGTGACATCCCGAAATCATGCCGATACCGTAGGCCATGGCGACAATGGACAGGCCGAACGCAAAGGCGATTCCCAAAACATCGATGGCAGTTGATCCGGTTCCCATTCCGGCAATGACGGCTGCGCCGCACCCGAACAGGACAAGGGTGAATGTTCCAACAAATTCTGCGATTGCTTTCTTCATGAAATTTGGCTCCTTTAACCGCCGGCCAGCGGCCCCATGTCATCAAAATTGCGATGACGTAGGGAGAGTTACGCAATTTTGATCCGTTGGGAAGTGCAGAATTTTGTGCGACGCAGAACGTAAAATCCGGGATCAGATCGATTTAAGTCCACAAAGGGCAAAGTAACTTTCCAGATTCTCCTTTTTGATGTTTTGACGCGACGGCTTCTTGGCGCTAGAACCTTTCTAGACAACGCACTGATTTCCTTACGTTTGCGTAAACGTAAGGTGGCGTCGTACGGGAGAGGAATTCCATGTCGAACGCTGATATGCGTGGCAATCGCCCGCTGTCACCCCATCTTCAGATCTACAAGCCGATCCTGACGATGGTCATGTCAATCCTGCACCGCATCACGGGTGCGGCGCTCTATTTCGGGACAATCCTCCTGGCGTGGTGGCTGATCGCCGCGGCAGCCGGTCCGTCCTACTTTGACTTCGTCAACGAGATATACGGTTCCATCTTCGGAAGACTGATCCTGTTCGGGTTCACCTGGGCTCTGGTGCATCACATGCTTGGTGGCCTGCGTCACTTCATCTGGGACATGGGGGCAGGCTTCGGCAAGGAAGCCCGCGAATGGCTTGCCAAGGCCACGATCATTGGTTCCGTCACGCTCACGCTGATCCTGTGGATCATCGGCTACATGGTGGGATAGGGAAAAGATCATGGACGATATGCGAACTCCCCTGAACAGGGTCCGCGGCCTCGGCTCCGCGAAAGAGGGCACCGATCATTTCTGGAAACAGCGCGTCACGGCTGTGGCGAATGTCTTTCTTATTTCGTTCTTCGTGATCCTGGTGATCGCAATGCAGGGGTCTACCCATGGCGAGGTTCTGGAAACGCTCAGAAATCCTCTCGTTTCGATTGTTCTGCTCTTGGTGATCCTGTCGGGCGTTTATCACATGAAGCTCGGTATGCAGGTAATCATTGAAGACTATGTACATGGCGAGGGAATCAAGTTTCTCACGTTGATGGCAAACACTTTTTTCTGTGCCTTTATCGGCTTCGGCTGCATTTTTGCAGTTCTCAAGATCGGCTTTGGAGGCTGACCTGAATGTCCAAAACCTACGAATTCGTGGACCATACCTATGACGTGGTCGTTGTCGGCGCCGGCGGCGCGGGCCTGCGCGCAACGCTCGGCATGGCCGAACAGGGCTTGCGCACGGCCTGTATCACCAAGGTCTTCCCGACCCGGTCGCATACAGTCGCTGCCCAGGGCGGCATCGCTGCGTCGTTGAAGAACATGACGCCCGATTGCTGGGAATGGCACATGTACGATACAGTCAAGGGGTCCGACTGGCTCGGTGACACCGACGCCATGGAATACCTTGCCCGCGAGGCCCCCAAGGCGGTTTATGAGCTTGAGCACTACGGTGTGCCGTTTTCGCGCACCGAAGAAGGCAAGATCTATCAGCGTCCCTTCGGCGGTCACATGCAGAACTACGGCGAGGGCCCTCCCGTGCAGCGCACCTGCGCGGCGGCAGACCGGACCGGCCACGCCATCCTGCACACGCTTTACGGCCAGTCCCTGCGCCACAATGCTGAATTCTATATCGAGTATTTTGCGCTCGACCTGATCATGTCCGAAGATGGCGTGTGCCAGGGTGTGATTGCCTGGAACCTCGATGACGGCACGATGCACCGCTTCGCCGCCAAGATGGTGGTTCTGGCAACCGGTGGCTACGGCCGGGCCTATTTCTCCGCGACATCCGCCCATACCTGCACCGGTGACGGCGGCGGCATGGTCGCCCGGGCCGGACTGCCGCTCCAGGATATGGAATTTGTCCAGTTTCACCCGACCGGCATCTACGGCTCCGGCTGTCTGATCACCGAGGGTGCGCGCGGCGAGGGCGGTTATCTCGTCAACTCCGAGGGCGAGCGTTTCATGGAACGCTACGCACCGTCGGCAAAGGATCTGGCCTCCCGCGATGTTGTCTCGCGCTGCATGACGATGGAAATCCGCGAAGGACGCGGCGTCGGCAAGAACGGCGATCACATCTTCCTGCACCTTGATCACCTCGACCCGGCCCTGTTGGCCGAGCGGCTCCCCGGCATTTCGGAGAGTGCCCGGATCTTTGCGGGCGTCGATGTGACCAAGGATCCGATCCCGGTCCTGCCGACGGTTCACTACAATATGGGCGGTATCCCGACCAATTACTGGGGCGAGGTTCTGGACGCGAGCGGCGATCACCCGAACCGCATTCAGCCCGGCCTGATGGCGGTCGGCGAGGCCGGCTGTGCATCCGTTCATGGTGCCAACCGTCTCGGATCGAATTCCCTGATCGATCTTGTTGTCTTCGGCCGCGCAGCGGCCATCAAGGCCGGCGAAGTCGTCGATCCGAAAGAAGCGGTGCCGACTCCAAACGAAGTGTCCTGCGACAAGATCATGACGCGGTTCGACAAGCTTCGACATGCCGACGGGCACACACCGACAGCCGATCTGCGCGATAAGATGCAACGTGCGATGCAGGAAGATGCAGCTGTATTCCGGACGGACGAAAGTCTGAGGGCAGGCTGCAAACGCCTGAGCGAGATCTGGGACGAACTCAAGGATCTCAGTGTCACCGACAAGTCCTTGATCTGGAATTCCGATCTTGTGGAAACGCTTGAATTGGAAAATCTTATGGCGAATGCAATCACGACGGTCTATGGCGCAGAGGCGCGCCAGGAAAGCCGTGGAGCGCACGCCCGCGAGGACTACAAGGACGGACCGTTCGCCGGACGCAATGATGAGGAGTGGCGCAAGCACACTCTCTCTTGGGTCGACGAGAACGGGCGGGTCAGGCTCGACTACCGCCCGGTGGTTCTCGATCCTCTGACACCCTTCCAGAGCGGCGGTATCGACCCGAAGAAGATCGCGCCGAAAGCGCGTGTCTACTAGGGAGCGTGCTGCGTGAGCCAGTCGGCGACTCTTCTGGACACAAGAAGCCCTTTCGGAACCTATCCGGCCGAACGGCTGGTCCGGGCTGCCTGGCGTCTGGCCGACCGGCATGATCTGTCACGGGGCTTGCGCAAGCGCATCCGCGCCCTTGTCGCGCGGGTTTTCAAGGGCCCCTACGATATGGAAGCGGATGGTCTGAAGTTTCGCATCTATCCAAGCGAGAATTACGACGATCGCAAGATCCTTGCCAAGGGACGGCTTCCGGAGCGCGCCGAACACGGTCTGCTGGAACCGCACCTGCACGAGGGAACGGTCTTCGTCGACGTGGGTGCAAACATCGGCTCTTATGCGG
>JBCBUA010000072.1:0-20362 GCA_039818365.1 Pseudomonadota bacterium | reverse complement strand
GCAATCGCATGAATGACGGCCTCGAAATGCAAGGCCTCCCGGAAGGAAGGCAGCGCATCCCGGTCTTCGGTGATTGCCCGCAGGAATTCGTGCACCTCGATGACCTTGAGATCATTGAAGCCAAGCTGATGCCCTGCCGCCGGCACGAACTGGCCGTAGGGCGGGTGGGCCGGTCCGCTCAGCAGCGTCTTGAACCCCTGCTCCGAAAGCGGACCACGGTTCTGGTAAAGGCGCAGTTCGTTCATCCGCTCCTGATCGAAGGTGATCATGCCTTCGGTTCCGTGCACTTCGAAACCGATATAGCTCTTGCGCCCCCACGCGCTGCGCGACGTCGAGACAACGCCGTGCACACCGTTTTCAAACGTCAGCAGCGCAGACGCAATGTCCTCGTTTTCGACGTCACGGCGTTCGCTCGACCCTTCCCCCAACGGCCGCGTGGCATGGACGGTTCTGGTTTCCGCGATCAGGCTCTCGATCGGACCGACCAGCGCCGTTGCCAGGGAAATCAGATGGCAGCCGAGGTCGCCAAGCGTGCCAAGGCCCGCGTCGGCTTTTGTCGCCCGCCAGGTCCAGGCAAGCTCCGGGTCTGCCTGATAATCTTCGTCCACCATCCCTCGAAAATGAACGATCCGCCCGATCGCGCCATCCGCAATGAGTTTCTGCGCGTGCCGGAAGGCGGGATTGTGGAGATAGTTGTAGCCCACGATCGTCCTGGCACCTGTCTGCTCCGCCAGCGCCAGCATCGATCTGGCATCCGCAAGCGTCAGCGCCATCGGCTTTTCAAGATGCACGTGCTTGCCGGCGGCAAGGGCCGCCATGGCCATGTCCTTGTGCACCTTGTTCGGCGTCGTGATGCAGACGATGTCGACATTCGGATCGGCAACGAGATCCTGCCAGTCGTCGGTTCCGCGTGCAAAACCGAACTGGTCGGCAAAGCTCGCCGCCTTGTCGGCGGGAACATCGCACAGGACTTCCAGGCGCGTTTCGGGCACATTCCCGAAAACCGCCCGCACCGAGCCATAGGCCAGTGCGTGGCACTTTCCCATGAAGCCCGTGCCGATCAGTCCAATGCCGAGGCTGTCCATTTGCTGCAATCCTTTTGCGATCCGGGAGATCTGCACAGTCATTTCGGGAACAGTCGCCGGTCCTTCTTGCAGAACCGGCGGCACGCCCCAGGGCTCAGATTTCGTCGACACCCACGGATCGGCGTTCCGCTACAGATTTGAGCGCGGCCTCGGCGAGCAGCAGCGCTTTCAACCCGTCGTCGCCGGACGGGTGCGGCGGTGTCTTGTTGCCGATCGCCTTGACGAAAGCCGCAATCTCGGCGGCGTAGGCATCGGTATAGCGGGTCATGAAGAAATCATGCAGCGGCGGGCGGACAAATCCTGCCTCCGTCGCAACCTCGATGCCGACCGGCCGCTGGTTTTCGGCCGCAACAGCGCCCTTGGAGCCATGCACCTCGATCCGCTGGTCGTATCCATAGGTCGCCCGGCGCGAATTCGAGATGGAACACTGCTTGCCGGATCCGGTCGTCACGACCACCGTCGCGCTGTCATAGTCGCCGAGCTTGCCGATTTCCGGGTCCACCAGAACCGAGCCGGTTGCGTAGACCGTGGAGACTTCCTCGCCGAGCAGAAACCGCGCCATGTCGAAATCATGAATGGTCATGTCCCGGAAAATGCCGCCGGAAACCTGGATATAGGTTCCAGGAGGCGGTCCCGGATCGCGCGACGTGATATGCACCATCTCGACATCGCCGACGAGACCGTCGTCGATTGCATCGCGCACCGCCCGGAAGTGCGGATCGAAGCGCCGGTTGAAGCCGATCATCAGCGTCGCGCCCAGTTCTTCCACCGTCGCGAGGCAGGCCTTGACCCGTTCCACGGAAAGGTCGATCGGCTTCTCGCAGAACACCGCCTTGCCGACCCTGGCAAACTGTTCGATCAGATCCGCATGCGTGTCGGTGGGCGTGCAGATCACGACCGCATCGATATCGTCCGCCGCAGCGATCTCGTCAATCGTGTTCACCCGCGCACCATAGGCACCGGCAAGCGCTTCGGCGGCTTCCGCAAACACATCGGCAACGGCGACCAGTTCCGCACCATCAACGGCGGAAAGTGCCTTGGCATGCGCCTTGCCGATACGACCGGCTCCAAGCAGCCCTGTTCTGACAGTCATGATTTCCTCCCGAAGGTCCGGTGCTTGCATGGCCTCAACCGCCACCTTGCCATTTTAGAATAAAAATTCCAAAATCACTTTCATCGGAATGTGTCAAGTAAGAAAAGAAGATCGACATGAGTGAGCCAAGTCCCGATCAGGGATCCGCCAGCCCAACACCGGAGTCGATGGATGCCTTTTTCCGGCGCTTGGGGAGCGCCACCGAAACGCTTCCCAAGCGGTTGAAGCAATTCGCGGAATACATCGCAGCCAACCCGGACAAGGTCGCCGTCTCGACAATCGCAGAACTCGCCGAAGGGGCGGCCGTACAGCCGTCTGCGGTGATGCGCTTTTGCCAGGAAATGGGCTTTTCCGGCTTCTCCCACATGCAGAAACTTTTCCGGGCCAATTATTCCGACAAATGGCCCGACTATGCAACACGGCTGGAACAGCTGCGCGAACACGGCTCCGAAACGCCATCGGCACTTCTGGCCGAATTTGTCGACGTTGGCCGGTCTTCCCTGGAAAACCTGATGATTACCGTGGACCCAAAGGCGCTTCAGCAGGCTGTCGATGTGTTGGCGCGGGCGGAAACGATCCACCTTGTCGGCTTTCGCCGCGCCTTTCCAGTCACATCCTATCTCGCCTATGCCTTTGAAAAGATGGAAGTGCCCGCCGTTTTGCATTCCGGGCTTGCCAACATGAACATGGATCATCTGATCCGGCCCAACGACGCGGTCATTGCCGCGACGTTCGCACCCTACACGCAGCTGACGCTGGACATTGCCGCGAAGGCCCGGGAAACCGGGGCCGACATCGTTGCGATTACCGACGTGGTCACCAGTCCCCTGGCCCGGTTGAAAGCTATCCAGTTGCTGGTCGCCGAACTTGATGTCGGCGCCTTCCGCGCCTTGTCGGCCAGCCTCTGCCTTGCAATCGCACTGGCCGTTTCGGTCGGGGCGCAACGAAATGGAAAGTGATTTTTTCAGAAAAAATCTATTGCAAATAAGCCAAAACAGAATATTAATTCCAAAATAAAAGATCAGAACACGCCGGCGGATTGAAAATGCACGAGCGCGTCGACGATTTCTGGGAGTGTTGGTTCAGATGATCGAAAAGGCCGCAACACGGAGCCGGGCCCCGATGAGGGACGACCGATGACCGCAAGGATCGGTTGCTGCACCTGGATTTTTGGCGATGCCCCGCTTCAGGATATCGCGCAGCGCGTCAGGCGCAGCGGGCTCGACGGGGTTGAGCTTTTTGGTGATGTTGACGGTCTCGAATCCTCCGGTGCCAGGAAGGTTCTGGAAGGCGAAGGTCTCGAAGTCTTCTCGATCACACCCGGCGACGCTGATATTTCCCATCCGGACGCCGCCATCCGCAATGCCGGCATCGGCTACTATGACCGGCTGATGGACTGGGCCTGCGAACTCGGCAACCCGCTGATTTCCTGTCACGGGCAGGTCGGCCGCATCAAACCGGTTGCGGGTCAGCAGGAAGAGGACGCGCATTTGATCGCATCTGTCGACCGCATCTGCGCAATGGCACGGTCCCGCGGCCTGAAGGTCGTCTACGAGATCCTCAACAGGTATGAGACCCATCAGGTTCGCACGGTTTCCGAAGGACTGTCGCTGCTGGACGCCGTCGGCGCCGATAATCTCAAGCTTCTGCCCGACGCCTATCACATGAACATCGAGGAGGATGATCCCGCTGCCGCCCTCAGAAAAGGTGCCGGCCGGATCGGCCTCTACCACGCTGCCGACAGCAACCGCTGCGGCATCGGTCAGGGACACACCGATTTCGCTGCCCAGCTCGGTGCCTTGCGCGAGATCGGTTACAGCGGACCGATCATCCTGGAGACAAATGCGCCTGGCCCCAACCCGTTCACACCGGAAAAGAGCCGCGGATTCCGAGACGTTGTCGAAGGGCAGCTGTCGGCTTCCGGCACCGAACTCAGGAGGCTGGCAGCATGAAATTCGGCCGATGGCCGATACGTGAACCGCAATACTGCGGTTGGTTTTTTTGAAAGACGCTCGGGAGGAGTGAGTAAATGAAGAACTTTGTAAAAGGCGTGGTCGTTGCCAGTGCGATGGCTCTGACAACCCCCGCATTTGCGACGGACATTATTGTTGTGTCGCATGGTCAGGCGAATGATGCGTTCTGGTCTGTTGTGAAGAACGGTGTGTCGCTTGCGGCCGAGCACACGGGAGCGAATGTGGATTACCGCGCTCCGGAGACCTTTGACATGGTTGCCATGAGCCAGCTGATCGACGCGGCGGTGAACCAGGAGCCGGACGGGCTGGTGGTTTCCATTCCCGATGGCGATGCGCTTGGGCCGTCGATCCAGCGTGCCGTTGAAGCCGGCATTCCGGTGATCTCGATGAACTCCGGCTCCGATGTCGCTCCGGGTCTTGGTGTGACGCTTCACGTCGGCCAGTCCGAGTATGACGCGGGCGAGGCGGCCGGCAAGAAGCTCGCCGAGATGGGCGGCAAGAAGGCCGTATGCGTGAACCACGAAGTCGGCAACGTCGCCCTTGACCTGCGCTGCGAAGGCTTCACCAAGGGCTTTGGCGGTGAAGTGTCCGTCCTGCCGACCTCCAACGATCCGGCAGAGATCGAAGCCAAGGTGTCTGCGGCCCTGTCGTCTGATGAAGATGTCGACACGGTCATGGCGCTGGGAGCCAGCACCGCCGGCGAGCCGACCGTTGCCGCTGCCAAGGCTTCGGGCCGGGACGTCAACGTGGCTTCCTTCGACCTGTCCGCGAACTTCCTGCAGTCCATCGTTGACGGCGATGCCGCCTTTGCGATTGACCAGCAGCAGTTCCTGCAGGGCTATCTCCCGGTTGTGTTCCTGGCCAACAACGCGGCCTACGGCCTGATGCCGGGCGGCAACGTTCCCTCCGGTCCGAACCTTGTCACCAAGGACAAGGCGGCCCAGGTGATCGATCTGTCCGCCAAGGGCATCCGCTAGTCACCTGAAACTGAAGTTCGTCTCATTTTGCAGCTTGCTCCGAACGAACTTCAGATTCAACAAGGTGACGGGCAGGTCTATGTTTCTAGTGCGGTTTACGAATTTGAAAATCGCTTTGGAAGTCGCTGAAACAATGAGGCGAATTTCAAATTCACCGCACTAGGCGCCTGCCGCACGATCCATAACACCACCGAACAAGGGGGCGGCGCGCCCATGCGCCGTCCCTCCATAAAAGGGAGGCCAGAATGAGCGATGCCGCTCCGATAGATGCAGACGAACGGGTCAAGAAGGAATCGTTCTTCTCCAAACTCATGAAGAAGCCGGAACTCGGCGCGATTGCGGGCGTGATCCTCGTCACCCTGTTTTTCCTGGCGACCGCGGACGAGGCCATGTTCAGCCTGTCCGGCATCATGAACTTCATGACGCCCGCGGCCCAGCTCGGCATTCTGGCCATCGGCGCCGCCATGCTGATGATCGGCGGCGAGTTCGACCTCTCGATCGGCTCCATGGTCGCCTTTGCCGGCCTGTTCTTTGCCGCCTGCGTCGTCACCTGGGGGCTGCCCCTGGTTCTGGCCATTCCTCTCACCTTTGTCTTTTCCGCCTGTGTCGGCGCCATCAACGGCACCATCGTGATCCGCTCGGGCCTGCCCTCCTTCATCGTCACCCTCGCCTTCCTGTTCATCCTGCGCGGCCTGTCCCTGGTCGGCCTGAAGTGGGCCACCGGCGGCGCCACCCAGCTGCGCGGTGTCCGTGATGCGGTCGAGGGCGACTGGCTCGCCCCGTTCTTCTCCGGCGATGCCTTTGGCGGCCTCTTCAACTGGCTCGCCACCAACGGCTTCGTCGACACCTTCAAGAGCGGCGCGCCCAAGGTTCCCGGCATTCCGGTCGAGATCCTCTGGTTCATCCTCATCGCGCTGATTGCGACCTACATCCTCTTGCGCACCCCTGTCGGCAACTGGATCTTCGCCGCCGGCGGCGACAAGACCGCCGCCTCCAATTCCGGCGTTCCGGTCAACCGGGTCAAGATCTCCCTGTTCATGCTGACCGCCTGCTGCGCCGCCCTGGTGGCCATCATCACCGTCATGGACGCCGGTTCCACCGATGCCCGCCGCGGCTTCCAGAAGGAGTTCGAGGCCATCATCGCGGCCGTGATCGGCGGCTGTCTCCTGACAGGGGGCTACGGCTCGGCCATCGGCGCCTTCTTCGGCTCCATCATCTTCGGCATGGTCGTCATCGGACTGACCTACACCAATTTCGACCAGGACTGGTTCCAGGTCTTCCTCGGTTCCATGCTGCTGATCGCCGTTCTGTTCAACAACGCGATCCGCAAGCGCGTGACGGGGGAGCGGTAACATGACCCAGGACACCAAGTTCCATCACGGCGATGCGCCGGAGTTCGAACCCATCATTCACATGGTCGACATCGAGAAGCACTTCGGCAACATCATTGCCCTGGCCGGTGTCAGCTTCGACGTCAGGCCCGGCGAGTGCCACTGCCTGCTCGGCGACAACGGCGCGGGCAAGTCGACCTTCATCAAGACCATGTCGGGCGTGCACCGGCCGACCAAGGGCGAGATCTTCTTTGAGGGCAAGCCGCTCAGCTTCGCCACCCCGCGCGATGCCATGGAGGCCGGCATTGCGACCGTGTTCCAGGATCTGGCGATGATCCCGCTGATGAGCGTGACCCGCAACTTCTTCATGGGGCGCGAGCCGACCAAGGGCCGCGGCCTGGCCAAGCGCTTCGACGTCACCCGTGCCAACGAGGTCACGATGGAGGAGATGCGCAAGATGGGCATCAACCTGCGCGGCCCGGACCAGGCGGTCGGCACCCTGTCGGGCGGCGAACGCCAGACGGTCGCCATTGCCCGCGCGGTCTATTTCGGGGCAAGGGTCCTGATCCTCGACGAGCCGACATCCGCCCTCGGCGTGCGCCAGACCTCCAACGTGCTCGCCACCATCGACAAGGTGCGCAAGCAGGGCGTCGGCGTCGTCTTCATCAGCCACAACGTCCGCCATGCCCTCGCCGTCGGCGACCGCTTCACCGTCCTCAACCGCGGCAAGACACTCGGAACCGCAAAACGCGGCGAGATCACACCGGAACAGCTCCAGGACCTCATGGCCGGCGGACAGGAAATGGCACAACTCGAAGGATCCCTCGGAGGGACCGTATAGGGAGCCCATTGCCGGATGCATGCGGCCAAGAGCATGCCTGCATCCGGCGTCCGCCTTGTCCGAAAACCTCACGCCGCTTCAAGGTGCTCCAGCACGGGAATGGCGAGCATGAAAACCGTGCCTTCATTCCGTTTCGACGCGCAGGAAAGTTGCATGCCGTTGTCCTGGGCAAGCTCATAGCAGACCGAAAGCCCGAGGCCGTGCCCCTCCGATTGTGCGCCCTTTCGATACGCCCCGGCAAAATCGGCGATTTCCTCCGCGCTCATGCCTGCTCCTGTATCAAGCACGCACAGCCTGAGCTGGTCCCCGCGTGACACCACGCCGAACAGCACCTTTCCTTCATCGGTGTATTTGACCGCATTTGAAACGAGATTGCTGACGATCCGCATGACGATCAGGGGCGGGATCGAGACGCGCTTGCTCGACAGAACCCGCCTGAGCTCGATGCCCTTGGAAACGGCCTCCTCGCGAAACATCTGGTAGACCGTGTCGAGCACGAGCGACAATTCGTAGATTTCCGCCTCGGGTTCGGACGCCGGATCGTCGCTTGCCTCTGGAGTGTCAATGGGGGCTTGCGACGGCCCCGCAGAGGACTCGCCGGGTGTCGTCTGCCGCAAATAGTCGTTTGAAAGTGCCTCGATATAGTCGAAGGCTTCCTTCAGGCGGCTTCTGACCTCCGGCTCCAGGTCGGCGGCCAGACTGTCCACATTCATCCGCAAGGACATGATCGGCTGCTTCAGATCGTGGGACGCGGTTGCCAGCTGCCGTTGCCTCAGGCTGGCGAGTTCGCGCGCCCGCGAGTAGTTGCGTTCGGCGACAAGCAGTTCCTGGCTGCGCCGCGCCTCCGCTTCCAGCGCCGACAGTTCCGCCTGCACTGCCTTGGAGTGCTGCCTGCGCAGATTGATGATATGCGCGGTGAGCCCTGTCATCGTCGCAATGAGCAGAACCGAGAACACACCCTTTACCGCCGTTGACACCGGTATGATCTCCGCGCGGCTGCCGGCCACCAGCAGCGCGACAAGCCCGGCGCCGAGTACAATCCCGAGAACCGCAATCAGGGTGCCGGCCAGATGGATCTCTCCGTGTGTCCTGCGCCAGACACCGCTTGAAACAACCATCGCCACAAACATCAGAACCAGCAGCGCATAACTGAACAGCGCCGAATAGGGACCCGGCGAATAGAGCGAGACGATGAACCCGGCGACCGACAGGAGACTGAGCGCGGAGAGCCCCACGGACAGACGCGTTTCGCCGCCGTCTACGCCCTTAACGGACCGTCCCGATATCAGGAAACCTGTCCCGGACAGCGCAAAAAGAAGGAAGAAGCCGATCGCGGACTGGAGGTCCGGCCGGCCGGGATAGAAGAAGCGGAACCAAAGACCGTCGATATAGGCGATCAGGGCAAGACCAACAGTGAACTGGATGGCATAGAGCATCCCGATCCCGTTCTTCATGGCCAGATGAAAGCCGAAAAAGAACACCAGACTGGAAATACAGAAGGCATAAAACGCCGTATGGCTGATCCCCGAAGCAAAGGCGGACGCTTCCAGCTCGGACGGCGTTTCGAGCGCCATCCGGAACGACTGGAACGGACCGAACTTGAAATTGACCAGCAGGATCACCTGCTCCTGCGGCGCGATCTCGAAGACCGGTGTCCGCAGCCGGGTCACCGAATGATCATCCGCCCTGAATGGTTCGAAGATCGAATAGTCGATCAGAGCTTCGGTAAAACCGCTCTCCCGGATCAGGTAGACATCGACTTCGCTGACAAGCGGAAGGTCGACCACGAGCACGAACGGGTCGGCACCGCGGCCATCGTCAATCGTGTCGTTCAGGATTTCCACACCCGCCCAGGCCTCCGGCGCGTAGTTCCATTCCAGCATGGTTGTCTGCAAATCCGGGCCGAACGCGCCCGCACGGTAAAGTGTCAGGACATCGCCGAGCGATTTCGACGGATCGCTAAAATAGGTGAGCTGTTCCTTGAGATCCGCAACGCCCTGTCCCGGCGCGAGAAAAACAGTCTCCGCCCGCGCGCCAACCAGAGCGACTATCGCAAAAAACAGTGACAAAACAATGCGGAGCAAACTGGTCATTTCCCAAAAGGCATGTCAGGGTTATCCGTATTACAAAAAGGATATTGGGCCGTGAACGAACAAAAATACAACGCTATCATCGCGGATGATCATGCAATTGTTCGGGCCGGACTTAAAGATGCTCTTGAAAAACCGGGATTGATCGAACCGGACGGCATTCGTGTCGTTGCGGAGGCGGCGGACGGATTAAGTGCGATCGCGGAAGTCCGCAAACACAGGCCCGATCTGCTGCTGCTGGACGTATCCATGCCCATGGCCGGGGGTGTGGAGGTTCTGGTCGAAGCGCGGCGCTGGTCGAAGGAGACCCGGGTCGTCGTGCTGACCGGCATCTCCGCCGTCGGGCTGGTCTCCGACCTTGTCGAAGCCGGTGTCGACGGCCTGTTTTCCAAGGCATCCGACAACACCGAGTTTTATGAAAAACTCCCGGGAATTCTGCGCGGTCAAAGGCACATATCGGAGTACTTTCTGCAAGTGCTTCAGGAAACGCCGAAGCCGCCTGTCCTGACCGACCGGGAGCGCCAGACGCTGAACATGATCCTCGCCGGTAGATCGAACAAGGAAATCGCCGAAGGCTTCGGCATCAGCATCAAGACCGTCGACAAGCACCGCACAAGCCTGATGCAGAAGCTGAAGGTCCATTCCGTTCCGCAACTGATCGCCCGGGCGCTCAAGGAGGGTCTGATCGACCCGTCGAAAGAGCTTTGACTGCCTGTCCGAGACTGGGGCATCGACCCCATGGTCCCGGAAGCTGCAACGCAGGATCATGCTTGAAACAGCCGGACAAAGGACAATCCCCATGCTGCGCACGAACCGGAAGACCTTGTCGATTGCGGGACGCATAGCGGTCCTCGCATTTCTCTTTGCCCTTCCGTTGACGGAAAAGACGCACGCAGAAGGAGGTGACGGCTTTCGCGAAATTCGGGTCGCGCCGGGTGTTGCCGTTGCCGACGACATGATCGATGTGATCCTGCCGTTCTTGAAGGGACACCCGGAACGCGATGAGGGGAGCGCAGGCATGCAGCTCGGCATCCGCAAGGAAGAGGGCGGCTATCTCGTCAATGTCGTGCTGACGGGCTACCTCGATGACAGTCTCTATGGCGAACACTATCGCGGCTTCATCATCCCCCTTTCCGACGACCGCTGGGAACTTGCGGCGATGTCCGTGAAACCGCTGTGCGCGCGCGGCCAGATCATAGACGGCTATTGCGGCAGCACACCTGCCAACGAACGCATCCTGGCACCGGACGTCTCCCCGGTCGGACCGGCAAAGTGCGTGAAGGTCGCCAAGGATGACACGCTCAATCTGCGGTCGGGGCCCGGCTCGCGCCACCGTGTCGTGGGCGCACTTGCGAGCGGCAATTGCTCGGTTGAACTCTTCGACATCTGCGAGGGCAACTGGTGCCAGGTGCGGTGGGGCCAGGTGTCCGGATGGACAAATACCCGTTATCTTGGCGCTCCTGACTAGGTGATGGCCCCATAAATGAGGGTGAAATGGCATGCGAAATGGCGAAATCCCGTTAGGAAGGGTGTGCGGAGCGGGCTTCCTGCCCGGTTAAACACACTGACGCCACGGGGTGAAGCCATTTCCATGTCCTTCGGATTTGACCGGCTTGCGCCTCCTCCGCGTTGCGAAAGGCTTGAAAATGGGCCACATTTCCTGCGCTTCCGCGCCTTGATGAGAAGCAAGCCGCCTCAAACCATTTCGGCCTCATTTATGGATCCATCACCTAGTCTATGGTGCCGCGGAGCATTATCTGAACGCAACGTGAGAAGAACGACAGTCCACCCGATGTCCGTACAAGGCTCCCAATCGACCGGTATTTTTTCTCCAGGCCTTCTGGCCGGAAGCCTTGTGGTGTTTGTTTCCGCATGTATTGCCTTCGCACAGGACGCGCCCAAACCAACTTTTCTGGAAAGTGGTGATAACGACCTCATCCGCTTCCAGATGGGCGGCGTACCGACCGCGCCGCTTGGCAACGCCCGCGCGCTTTCAACCCCAGTGAACGAGGCTGTTCCCGTGATCAGCCCGGCAACTGCCCCGGAGGCCTTGAAAGAGGAAGGCGCCGCCGACCGCATAGCGCAGGCTCCGGCCATGCGCCGCACCGAGTTGGCAAAACGCGCGGACGGAACACCTTCAAAGCCCGTCAGGACATTTGCAGTGGTGCCACCTCCCGGTCTCATCGGCTCACCGGCGGCAGCGGACAAGCCGGCAGCGCCGAAGCCAAAACCGCCGGCGGCACCCGGCCGCGCCCGGCAGAATTCTGTCGACGGGGGATCGTCCTCCGCGCTTTTCGACAGCACTGCACCGGATGTGTCGGGACTGGCGCTTTCGAGCGACCGGGAAGCGGAGAGCAGGGTTTTCGCAAACGCGGTCCGCGCGGCACCTCAGGAGGTGGCGGAACCACAACCGGTCTTGTCCGAAGAAGTCAACGCGCGCCTTGTAACGGTTTGTCTGAACAATCCAGAGGGTGCCAACGGCGCCAAGGCTTTCGACATCCGCCGCGAGGGGCCTCCGCGTTACGTCGCCGACATCGGAGGCGCCGCCTGCGCGCGGTTTGAGCCGACGCGGCACACGCTCTATCTCTGGAAGACAAATGACATCGGGGCGCTATCGCTGATCGTTTCCAACAGGCTGGATCTGAATGGCGAGGACGGGACCCAGGTGACCCTGGACTGGCTGCGGGACCGGTAAGGTGCGGAAAAGCCCGGCGGATCGGATGATCCGTCAGGCAATCTCGCGCGCCAGGATTAGCGTTGCGCCACATCCGCAAGCCGGACAAGGCTCAGGAATTCGGACCGGTAGCCAAACGGATCGGCCCCGCGATTGTTGCGTGCCAGCTGTTCGACATCGCCGAATGTCCAGTCTTCCAGATAATCGCTGCCCTTGAGCAACTGGGCAAAACCGGCGACCGAGGCGGCAAACAGCGTTTCGGCTTCCGGGATGTCCTGCGTCTGGGCGGTCACAGGCGTCGTGACCAGCTTGCTTTTCTCCGCCCCCGGGGTCTTGTAGCGCAACTTAACAAAGGCGAGTTCTTCTTCGAAGGACTGCGCTATCGGTTTCGCCGGGGGCACGTCACTACCGTAGCGCCGGTCCGCGAACTTGCGTGCGGGCGAACCAACCGGCGTGACCTCGTAAAGCGCAGTCACCCGATGCCCGGCTCCGATGTCGCCGGCATCCACCTTGTCATTCCTGAAGTCTTCCGTGTTCAGAGCCCTGGTCTCATAGCCGATCAGCCGGTATTCACTGACGGTCGCAGGATTGAACTCGACCTGGATCTTCACGTCCTGCGCAATCATCGAGATGGAACTGACCACCTGATCCACGAGCACTTTGCGGGCTTCCGACAGCGTGTCGATATAGGCGGCCACGCCCTGGCCGTTCTGTGCAAGCGCCTGCATCAGCTCGTCATTGTAGTTGCCGCGTCCGAAGCCGAGCACCGAGAGCGCTGTTCCGTTCTTGCGTTGGTCTGAAATGTAACGCATGAGGCTCTGCGTATCAGCAAGCCCGACGTTGAAATCGCCGTCGGTGGCCAGGATCACGCGAGTCTGCTCCCCCTCACCGCTCATCTGTTCCGCGAGTGCGTAGGCGCCTTTGAGCCCCGCATGACCGGCGGTCGAGCCGCGGGACGTCAGGGCATTGATCTTTTGCAGGATGAGCGACTTGTTGGAGGCCTTGGTTGGCTCAAGCAGGACGCCCGCACTTCCCGCATAGGTGACGATCGCAACCTCGTCCTGGTCCCTCAGGGACGACAGCAGGAGCCGGAAGGACTGTTGCAGCAGCGGCAGCTTGTTGGCGTCCGCCATGGAGCCGGATGTATCGATCAGAAACACCAGGTTCTGCGGCGGAAGGTCAGCGAGGGGCACCTTGTATCCCTGAATGCCGATCTGCATCAGCCGCGTGTGTTCGTTCCAGGGTGTTGCAACGACGGAGACGCTCGTCTGGAAGGGAACCTCCCGGCTTTCGGGGACAGCATAGTCGTAGTTGAAGTAGTTGATCATTTCCTCGACACGAACCGCGTCCCGGTTCGGCAGGCGGCCGCCATTCAGACTGGCCCTGACGAAGGAATAGGAGGCTGTGTCCACGTCGATCGAAAACGTCGAAACCGGGTCATTTGCGACCTGTTTCAACGGGTTCTGGTCCGCACTTGCAAACCGTTCCCTGTCAGGCCGCTGCAAGATGGGCCGGGACGGATCGTGAGACAGGAGAGCATGCTGACCGAGCGTTTCATGTGCAACCGCAGCCTGCTGGCTCATGCGAACCCTGTCCTGGCCGGAAGGGGCCGGTGTCGGCAGTTTCCCGCTTGGTCGGGCGATAATCGTCCTGATCTCGTCAGGTTTGGACGTCTGCGCCGGGAGAGGCGCAGGCTCCGGTGCAGGTACTCTGTTTTCGCTGTCGGTCAACTCTGCGGCTGCTTCGGATCGCTTGGTGCCCGGCCGAACCGTTTCAGCCGGGTTCAGCCCGGTCACAACAGGTTTTGTGCGCTCGGCAAAAAATCCGGTCACGTCGACGGATTGCGCGGCCAGTGCGACCAGAGCCAGCGTCACGATCGACGCCGATCCGATCAGGACGGCCTTGGGGAGATGTCTGTTACGTGTCATGGGAGCAGTTCCTCAGGCAGGCGAAGGGACGCAGCCCCGCTGCCGGTTGAATGGAGAAAACAGAATTGACGGATGCACCGCCCCCCAGCCCATGAACACCATGGATTTGGCGATACCGGCACAACAGGTGCGCCGTTTTTCATTGCAAGTTGCTTCCCGCAGCCGACAAGGCTCCGGAGATGCAAGGTGCCGCTTGATCAGATAGTGTCCTGGACCTTCCTTTCCTGTGCGGTGTTTCGCCCGCAGGCAGTCGTCGTTTGATCGACGCAGGAAAGGTGGCGGAAGCCGTTTTCAAACGGTATGGGGTCAATACCCCATATTGCGCCTCGCCGGCTGGACCAGCCTCTTGGCACCTGTTAGTTTTCGCAAGTCCGGCACATGCGCGCCATAGGGTCTGATTTTCCCGGAGTTCCGCCGAAAAACGGCAGATTTGGTAAACAATATCTTCCGCGTGTACTTGCCATTACACCATGCTTTGTAATTGTATTTCTATAAACAGTCGCTACATAAGCAACGCTAGATTGACCGATATTGGGGAAGGGGCACATGGCGGATTTCAGCGCGCAAATTGAAAAATCCAAGCAGGAAGTTGCGGCCGCACAGGCAAAAATCAGCGAACTGACTTCCAAGATCGAAACGGCAAGATCCAAGCTCGACTCCGGCGAGGATATCTCTATCGACATCGAGAACGCGACGCTGGACGATGTGCACGCTCACACCGAACTCATGGGTGCCAATATCGCCGAGCTCATCATGGGTCTCGATGACGTCACCGCGAATTTTTCCAAGGACTTCGACGCCATGCGCTCAAAGACCGGCTGGGAGAGTTTCATCGGCATCTTTTCCAAGGCGCGGTCCGACAGCATTCGCCAGGAACGCATGCGCAGCGCCAGCATCGACGACAAGCTGCAGGACCTGATTTCGAAATCGAACGTGATCGGCCAGCTTCTGCAGGATCAGCTCAACACGCTGAACGAACACAGCAAACGCGTTGAGGGCAATCTCAGCGAAACGCTGAGCCAGCGCGAACAGACGGTTGCCGGTCTGGAGGGTATCAAGACCGAACTCCTGGCGATGGATCCGAAGATCATCGCCCTTGAGAACAAGATCTCCGTTGAAGCGGATGCCGCGGCGCGCACCAAGCTCGAGTCCGAGCTTGCGGAGCTGAACTCCGAGTACAACCGGCTCGCACAGGAAGAACAGGTCAAGCTCGCCGAGAGCCAGACCCTGGAACGTTATATCGAAAAGGGCAAGACCTGGGTCGACAGCCTTCAGAACCAGGCCGCAACCCAGATGGTGCTGATCAACAAGCTGCAGACCGACACCAAACAGCGTGTCGTGCTCTATGATGCCCTCGTGAAATCGCTGAAGACGGCGCAGCAGCAGGACGTTGCACACAAGATCAACGAGATCGGTGTCGCTACGGACAAGGAAGCGCAATCCGCGATGGCGGCTATCGGTTCGGCGACGAACCAGCGCATGGCCGACATGATGGAAGCGCACGAAGATCACATGGTCTTTGCGCGCAAGGTACTGGAAGAAAAAGCGAAGTCGGACGAACGTTTCGCGCGCCGGTTCCAGCAGATTGTCGACAAGCACGACAAGAACGCCTACGGAGCCTGAGGGCTGAACGTTGGATCTGACCCTCGATCACAGAACCCTGGAAGAAGCGCATGAAACACGGCGCTACTTCGCCAAGTTCGAGCGCATCATCTCGCACGTCCAGGGCGTTGCGGACAGCATCGTGTCGGAGGACACGGCGCTCTATTCCGAAATCCCGATCCTGCAGGAGTATCTTCGGGCGCTCTCGGGCACCTTCACGGCGCTCTCCTACAAGTATCTGCTTGCGGGCCGTGTTTCGGACAAGCTGCCCAATCTCCTGAGTATCGACCGCCAGGACAGCGGCTTCCCGATTTACCAGGAGCTGCTTGAGATGGCCAACGACGCCATGCAGGCGGACAACCATCTCAGGTCCCTGCCCGCCATGCGCGATCTCAAGATCGCGATGGTGAATCACATCCTTCGGGAGCAGTCGTCGCCCGTCAATCTCCAGTACGCCGCCTCAGAGCGCCAATACTATGAGCAACTGACCGGAGCGCCCCTGTTCTGGGCGAGGAACGATCCACGCATCGCCTGGACCGGCAACATCAGCGAAAAGCGCCGCAAATACCGCCTCCACTGGGGTGTTTATGACAGTCAGCAGAACATACCGCTGATCTACGTCATGGATCTGGAGGACAGCGGCAGACGCCCGTTGGCAAAGGACGAACGGCGCTGGCCGCGCGTCCAGGGACACTTGACGTCCCAGTCGTCGGCTGGCCTGAAACTGCTGACGATCGCGCGCGGTTTCGACCACGACTTCGACGATCTGCATCCCAAGAGGCTGCGCCGATTTTATGTCGGGCCGATGTACAGCCACACATTTACACAGCAATCAGGTCCGCTCCGGGACGTTCTGGCACAGGCGGGCCAGAAACCGGGTGAGGACTGGGCGCTTGCCTGGACCACCGAAACGCTGATCGCCTCCGGGACTGAAATGGAATCCACCGGCTTCTTTTCCTCGGTCGAACGCCAGGTCTACGACCTGGATCCGTTTGCGGCCGGTGGGGACGGCGCTCAGGATGCCGCCGGTCACACCAGCAGGCGCCGTTCCCTGATCCTGCCCCAGCGCCCCTACCAGGTTCTGGAAGAGTTGAACCCCGCAGGTTTCAGCAATATTCGCAAGTATGCCGTCACGCCAAGCGGCAAAATTCTCAGCTACA
This sequence comes from Pseudomonadota bacterium, assembly GCA_039818365.1. Lineage (GTDB taxonomy): Bacteria > Pseudomonadota > Alphaproteobacteria > Rhizobiales > Stappiaceae > Roseibium. The sequence goes on along the minus strand of JBCBUA010000072.1, from coordinate 3,608 downwards.
AATAGGTTTCCATCGTGACCGTTTCCAACGACCTTATGGAACTGAAGGAAGACAAGATCCTCGAGAAATATACCGCTGCAGAAGCGCTGATCTCGGGATTCGACCACACACCGCGCATTGCCGCAAAACGGGAACCGGATGTCGTGCGTGAACGCTCGCCGGGCCTCGGCACGCGTCGGCGGTTCCGCTCGACAACACCCGGTCTTGTGACACGGTCCACCGCCCGTCCTGAAGGCGTGCAACTTGCCGAGCGCGTTCTGGAAAGCGACGATGACGCGCTGACCACACCCTTGCAGGCAAGTGTCCTGCGCGCACTGCGCCGGGCCTTGTCCGTCGCCCAGGTGATGTCCGACCAGTATGGCGAACAGACCGGCCTTTCCGACCTAAAGCGGGCCAATCTCGCCGGCACGCTGGACGCAACCCAGAAGGACAGATTCCAGCAGCTTTTGTCAGCATCGGCTCTGATTTCACTGCATGTCTTCGCCAACATGATGGATTTCCTCATGTCCGGCATTGCGGCCGACACGGAGGCGAGCGAAATCCAGTGCGGCGAGGTCGAGGAAATCCTGCTCGACAACGACCAGCTCGCACTCCACGGCGCCCTGTGGGAACTCGATCAGGAGATTGCGTCCGCATCCATCGAAACCGACGCGCAGCTGGTCAGCCTGATCATGTCGTACTGCGAACAGCTGATGGAGAAGGTCACGCTCCGCGCCGAGGGTGTGGAGCTGCTGCAGGTCTTTTCCGAAGCCCGTTACCGGGTGGAAGCCGACAATTTCGAAATCACCGGGTTTACGCCGGCCGCGCGCGCCCGGTCCACGACCCTGGCCATGGCCTTCAAGAAGCCGGAAGAAGTCGTCGGCAACCACATTGCCAAGTATCAGGCCATGAAACTTGCAAAAATGCTGATGGCCTACGACTTCGACCGCAAGCTCAATCCGTTCGCGGAACTCGGCGGCTTCATCTTCACCTTCATGGGCGACGGCAAGCCGGGCACCGGCAAGACCACCCTCATCCAGATGATGGCGGGCCTGATCAACGACTACTGCAACAACGCGGGATACGCGTTCCGTTACCAGAACCTGTCGACCGACAGCATTGACAGCTATCAGGGCAAGTCCGCGCAGAATGCGAAATCCTTCATCAGGAATGTGACGGATCCGAATGTCATCGGCTTCGGCACCATCGACGATATCGATCAGCTCGCCGGCAAGCGCGGTGACCGGCAATCCTCTGCCGGGCAGCTGGAAATCACGGCGGTGCTGATGGAAAGTTTCGCCGGTGCCAACACGGTCGTGCGCGGCAACTGCACCTTCGGCATGTTTTCCAACTACCCTGAAAACGTGGATGACGCCTTGCGCCAGCGCGCAGGTGCCAGGTTCCTCGTCGACGGCCCGCAAACGCGCGAGGACTATATTGATATCCTCTACCTGCTGATGGGCAAGAACCATTCGATCCCCGTTGGCAATCATGATCTTTTCGAAGCCCAGGTTATCCAGAAGGCCGTCGCCGCTTCCTATGAGAGCCATTCACGGCCGAAGGAAGAGGCACTCGTCAGGGTTTTTGAAAAGATCAGCAGCGGCATCGGCGACCTCGACACGATCGCGAAGATCGGTGCCTATCTGAAAGCGATCCAGGAAGCCGACGAGCGTTTCACTGGACGGGCGATCAAGAACATCACCGACGCCGTCAAGGTCCGGGCGATGGACTTTGAGCTGCCCGATGAATGGATGGAAAACCCGGACCTGTTCCTGTTCAAGACCTATGAGACCAAGAAGAACATGATCGCCGACCTGGCGCAGCCGATCACGGTCGACATGGTGATCCAGGAAATCAACCGCTACGCCGACAGTGAATTCCGCTACGCCGACAAATCGGACGAGGTCGCGATCGACAACGCGGTCCGCGACATGCAGCGCATGGAAGAGGCCAAACGCCGTTACATGGAACAGTCACGCACATGATGAGGCTTGTGAAACACGGGCTGATGTACGGCAATCTTGTGGAGGTGTCCTCCCCCTCCCTGGTGACCCGCTACAATCGCGCGCTGGAACATCTGACCGGCAAGCGGACAGCCCTGCAGGAATTCCATGTCGACATATCGGGTTTCTCGCCCGAAATCGGGGAGGAACTCGGCGATCCGCTTTACCTCAACCCGAACGGATGCAATCGCCAGTTCATTCTTCTGAATGTTGCCCAGAAAACCGCCCCGCTTCTCAACGCCCATTTTTCGACATCCCGGTCGATCCTCAGGCGGTTCATTGACGACAATGAAGACCAGCTGTTCGCGCTTTCCATTCGCGATGCGGTTGTCGGCGAACTCGTCAATACGGTGTTTTCCATCAGTTCCCCGCTTGATCTGTTCGATATCCGCTCGATTGACGTGGAAGCCGACACCGTTGGGGGGCATGTCGAGGCGGGCGACGAACTCACGGACAAGATCGACCGGTTCATGAGCGAACCGGACGGGTGGTGGGATGACGTCCTGATTGCCGAGATGGTCGAACTCTCAAAGCACACGGGCGACATTATTCGCACGCCGATTTCGCTTGAACCGCAAAGCTTTGAACAAGGCAACTTCTACACCAGCCACTATGGCGGTCTCTATATTTTCCGGTCCGTCAAACGAACGGCCTGCATCTCGGCAAGAAAACTCGACATTGTTGCCGACCTGCCGGTCAAGAGTGTGCTCACCCTTGAAGACCGGCGCGAAATCGCTTCTTTCCTGTCCAGGAACAAACTGGTGGAACCGATCGCCCGTGCAGGCAAGGCGCACGCACAGGGCATCTTGCGGCAGAAGCTCGATTTTCTCGTCATCGACACGGCCGCGAACAAGGGCGAGGATCTCGCCGATGTCTCGCGGCGCGACCTGCGCACCCTGAAGCGCAAGTATCACAGGGATCTTCCCGACGCCTATCACGCCCTTGAACGGTATGTCCGTGCCTTGTCGAAGGGCGGAAAACCACCGCGTCTCAGCTACGACGATCCTGCCTATTTCTACCAGCTGCGCTCGGCCGGCCACGGCGACAAGCAACTCGTCAACATGCTGCTGGCCCAGCTGACGCCTCTCGACTTCCGGCAGCTCTTTATCTGCCACAAGGATGCGTTCTATGCTCACTATCAAAGCTGGAGCGAGGCGAAGAAAACCTATGCAGCACAGTTTCTCGCCGAGGAATATGTCGTCGACAAGGTCGGAACCCGAACCGAACTGTTCGGCCCCGAACCCGGCATGGACGAAGACACTGATCCATCGGACTACGGTTTCGGCAAGAACATGGGACCCTGGGGGGCCGTCCCGAGGTATCGCGACGAGGACGACGATGATGATGATGATGACGACGACGAGGACGACGACGACTGATGGCATACATTAAATGGATCGTCGGCATTCCTCTGGTGCTGGTCATCGTCCTGTTCGCGCATTACACGCTTCCGGGCCGCGATGTCGTGCGCATCGTCGGAACGGACGTCAAACGCATGGATATCGGGTCATCGTCACTCTTCTGGGCCGCGCCGGATGCGGGAACGAACCCGAACTGGACACGCGACGTCCGGTTCATCAACGCCGTGTGGCCGAACGGGGAACCGCGGGTCTACCGCAATGAGGA
>JBCBUA010000071.1:0-20507 GCA_039818365.1 Pseudomonadota bacterium | reverse complement strand
CGTTTGACCGAACCACAAGCAGCTTCACGAATCTGTCCGCCCGTAGCCCGGCAGGGTCCAGCCTTTCTGGATGGCACCCCCGCGCAGCAACAGCGCGACAAGAGCCGCAAACCCGGCTGCGGCAAGTTGCGGTACCGCGAGCATGGTGAGAAGCACATAGCTTCCGGCGCCGGCGAAGGCAGCGCTGACATAAATCTCCGGCTTGACGATTGAGGACGCTTCGCCCGCGATGGTGTCTCGGATCACCCCGCCGAACGTGGCGGTGGCAACGCCCATCAGAACGGCAACCAGCACCGTGTCGCCAACGGACATCGCCTTGGCCGCGCCCATGACGGAATAGGCCGATATGCCGACCGCATCAGCCCACCTCAGCGGCTTGTTCAGCTTTTCGATCAGGTGCGCAAAGAACCAGACGAAACCACTGACGAAGAGACAGACGAGCAGGTAGGCCTCGTTCTCGACCCAGAAGACCGGCACCCCCAGCAACAGGTCACGCAAGGTGCCTCCGCCGATGCCGGTCACGGTCGCGAAGAAGAGCAGTGCAATGAAGTCAAGCCGCTTGCGGGAGGCAACAATGCCGCCTGTGACCGCAAATACGGCGACGCCCAGATAATCGAGCAGCTGAAGCAGCATCGCAGTCTCCAACAAAAAGCCGCTCCGGAAGCTTTCGGGAGCGGCTTTCAAGAAAAGTGTTCAATCAACCAAGCGTCAAGCGTTCTTGTCGACCGTCTGACCCGCTTCGCCGTTGGCACCCGCCTGGGGCGCCTCCTTAGGCCCGCCTTTTGAAACGCCGACCATGGCCGGGCGCAGCACACGCTCGCCTATGACATAGCCCGCCTGTACGACCTGAACGACCGTGTTGTTGGGAACTTCGGTGTTGGGAACCTCGAACATGGCCTGATGAAAATTCGGGTCGAATTTCTGACCTTCCGGTTCCAGCTTGCGCACGCCGTTCTTTTCGAGCTGGTTGAGCAGGTCGCGCTCGATCATCTCAACACCGTCGACAAGCGCCGCCACGCCCGCGTCGGCGTTCTTGCGGTCTTCCTCCGGCAGGGCTTCCAGCGCCCGGCGCAGATTGTCGGATACGGTCAGCATGTCGCGTGCAAAGCCGGACACGGCATATTGGCGCGCGTCCTTGACTTCCTTTTCAGTGCGCCGGCGCAGATTTTCCATTTCCGCCATCGCGCGCAGGGCCCGGTCCTTGAGCTCCGCGTTTTCGGTCTTCAGCACGTCGACCGGATCGGCTGCAGCCTCGGAAGCTTCCGCCTGCGCTGCGGCGGCTTCAGCTTCCTGCGCCGGATCTGTCGGCTGTTCTTCCGGGTTTTTGTTCTCGTCACTCATAGATGTTCCGTTCGGCTCAATCTGTTTGCGGATGCTTATAAGACCGGTCGCGGAGATTTCAAAGCAAATCGGCGGACAAGCCATCGCTTATCCGCCGGATGCGTCCTTATGATCCGCAGCCGGGCAGCCGCCAGAAGATGGGATTAGATGGCGCTCTTGATCCAGTCGGCGAGCTTGCCTTTCGGCGCTGCACCCACCTGGGTTGCCATCGGCTCACCATCCTTGAACAGGATCAGCATCGGGATGGAACGGACGCCGTATTTCATGGCCATGTCCTGGTTCTCGTCGATGTTGAGCTTGGTGATCTTCACCGCGCCATCCATCTCGTCGGAGATTTCCTCAAGAGCGGGCGCGATCATTTTACACGGACCGCACCATTCGGCCCAGAAGTCGACGACGACAGGGCCATCGGATTTCAGAACTTCGGCTTCAAAGGAAGCATCGGTAACTTGGGTGGTTGCCATTTCAAGATCTCGTGGTTCGATGTCGCACGCCTACCCGATGTAAGCGTGTCTGTTGGCCCGAACGTAGGTACCGTCAGGCCGGTCGTCAAGCCGAAGTGCCATCCGGCTTGAGCGAGTTCAGCGTGCGATCGAGAATCTCGGATGGAATTTCCATCAATGACGGTGTGGACGTCCACAAGAGGCAGGCCGAAACCTCCCGACCCGGATAGATCTGGCGCAGCAATTCCCTGTAAACACTGAGCTGCGCGCGGTATTCGAGCGGAATCGCGTCAACGGTTTCAGGTGGATTGAAGTTGGTCTTGTAATCCACAATCACAACCCGGTTATCCTCAACAAGCAACCGGTCGATTTGCCCCGACACGTCCACTTCCGTGCCGTCGCTGGCCCGAATCGAGCCGACGATCGGCACTTCCGCCTGCGATGCCCCCCTGAACAAGGGTGCGAAATCCTCCGATTGCAGGATTGATTCAACCTCGCTCAGAAGCCGGCCGGCATACCCGGCAAATTCAGGCTTCAGTTCCTGTTGCAGAAACCGTTCCGCCGACGCAAGGCGGTCTTCCTCGTTTATCGCAGGCAAGAGTTCCAGGAGCCGGTGCACCAGACGGCCGCGCTCCAAGGGCCAGTTCGCAGGCCGGGTGTTGCCCAATAGCCTGGCGGGCGCGGGAACCGGCTCGATCCCGTCCTTGATCTCCAGGTCCTCGAAGGCCTTTGAAGGCTGTAGCCGTTTCTTCCTGGGAAGAGGCACGACCGGTGTACGCAACCAGTCCGGTAATTCCGCCGGAACCTCTTTCTGCCGCGCTTGCGACGGTTCCGCTGCGGCGCCAGATGCGTGTTGGGTGGCAGGCTTCATCTGCCAGCGCCAGCCGGCAACATCGCCGTTTTCGTCTTTTAATTCCACCGCGCCGGGCCTCAGCGCCCGCTCGACAAGCGCGTACCAGCACTCCTCGTGCTGTCCTCGCCTTGGTTCCCAGCCGCAGACGATCAGCCGATCTTCCGCCCGTGTCAGCGCAACGTACAGAAGCCGCCTGTACTCTTCGGCCTGAGCCGCCCGCAGCTCTTCAACGGCTGCCTCGTGCCAAGGCGTGCGGTCGACCTTGGGCGGCAACCAGACAAGCGCGGGCGGCAGCAGGTCATTGTCCATTCGCTTTCGCGGCAGGAAGGCCGGATCATGAATGGCGCTGACGGGCGCAGCGCCCGGATCGACAAGCACCACGATCCGCGCCTCAAGTCCCTTGGACCCGTGAACGGTCATGATCCGGACCATGCCCTTGGTATTGGTGAGCTCCCGCTTGATTTCCGTCGGTGCGGCGGCCAGCCAGGCCAGAAACCCTTCTAGCCCGGGTGTCCCTGCCTGCTCATAGGCTGTAGTCAGTGCCAGGAACTCGTCCAGAACGTCATCCACCTCGACCCCAAGGCGTGCCCGGAAGGCCTTTCGCCCGCCATCCGGCCCGAGCAGCCGGGCAAAGAATTCGTAAGGCGGAACAAAGTCGGCCCTTGCGCGCCAGTCTTCCAGGCGGGCACGGACCGTCTGCCACTTGCTGTCGGTTTCCGAACGCTTCACCAGCATCTGCCAGAGCGTGCCCGGGCGCACCTTTTCGTCCGTTTCGCGTGCGATCTCGACAAGATCGCCGTCCGAGAGCCCGAAGATCGGGCTCTTCAGGATGGCCGCGAGCGACAGGTCGTCCTCCGGCAGCAGCATGAACCGCCCGAGTGCGGTCAGGTCCTGGACAGCGATATGCTCCGTCAGGACAAGCCGGTCACTGCCTGCCGTCGGAATATCGAGTGCCTTGAGTTCCCGATTGAGCGCATCGACGAAGGGACCCCGCTTGCGGACGAGGATCATCACGTCGCCCGGGTCGGCCTCACCGCCGCGCATCCAGGCGCTGATCTGCGAAGCAATCTTGCGGGCAACCTTGAGCATGGGACTGCCCGACCCGATGTGGTCGATCGGCAGCCGCCAGTCTTCAGGTTCTTCCGTGTCCGCGTCGACTTCGAGAGGCCACAGATCGACGATCCCCGGATCGCGCCGGATCGCTTCATGCACCGGAGCGCTGACGTCCTGAGACAGGCCGCGATGGGCGGCTTCGTCCTGAAAGACCTTGTCGACCGCTCCCAGGACGTCCGGCGTGGAGCGGAAGGAAAGCTGCAGGTTGACGGAGTGAAACTCCTGTTCCGCGGCCTCCGCCTTGCCTGAGAAGGCCCGCCGCATCGCATCGAAATAGGCCGGGACCGCGCCTTGAAAGGAATAGATCGACTGCTTCTCGTCGCCGACGGCAAAGAGGGTCCTGGTGCGTTCCTGCGCCCCGGTTCCGGCAAAGAACTCCGAGGCAAGCGCGGTCACGACGTCCCATTGGCGCGGGCTCGTGTCCTGGGCCTCGTCGACGAGAATATGATCCAGCCCCTGATCCAGCTTATATTGCACCCAGAGCGCTGCATCGGATCTTTGAAGCAGGGTCGCGGATTTCACGACGAGATCTTCAAAGTCCAGAAATCCACGCCCGGTCTTGGCACGCTCGTAGCGGGAAATGACCGCGTCGGCGAGACGCAACAGCGACGCGGTGCCCTGGTAGGCCACGATTTTCCGGCGCGCGTCCAGCTGCGCCAGAACCCGGCCCTGCTCGGCCAGCAGCGCGTCGACCAGGTCCGGGAAATCCGACAAGATCTTCTTGGTCGCCAGGGACTTTCGCGGTTCCAGTTTGGAGGTCAGGAAAATCGATTGCCACGCCTCCCGGAACAGGGCCGGGTCCGTCAGACGCCGCGTACCGACGAGATCTTCACCGCGTTTCTGGTCCGTCTTGCCGCCGGTCATCAGCGCTTCGCTGAAGCTCAAGCACATGGTCAGGTCCAGCGGGCACGTTTCCATGAACCGTTTATCAAAATCGGAAAGCCGGTCCGACGCTGACACGTCCAGCAAACCGGCCAGTTCCGCGAGCGCTTCTTCAAAGCCGCCGGCATCGACCGTCCAGCGGCGGAAGCTGTCGCGGTCGCGTATCACCTCTTCCAGCGCCTTTTGCACGCCGCCGTCGCTCATGAGATCGATCACCGATGCAAGCGCCCGGCCAAGGGGGCTCTGGGGATCCATTTCCGCCGTGTGCAGCACACCGCCAAGCGCCTCGGCCATCAATTCCGCGGCGACGCGATCATCGAGCACGGAGAAATGCCCGGCGACATTGGCCTCGAGCGGAAACTGATGCAGAAGGGCCTCGCAAAAGCCGTGAATGGTCTGGATCTTGAGGCCGCCGGGCGTTTCGAGCGCGCGCGCGAATTGCCGCCGTGCCATGGCAAGCCTGGAAGCATCGGGGCTGCGGCCTTCAATCGCCCGGAGTTCGGCGCCGAGCGCGTCATCGGACATGGTTACCCAGTCGCCCAGGATCCTGAAGACGCGGGTCGCCATTTCCGCCGCTGCGGCCTTGGTGAAGGTCAGCGCCAGAATCCGGCCGGGATCGGTGCCGTCCAGCAGCAACCGGACCACGCGGCGCGACAGGACGAATGTCTTGCCGGAGCCGGCATTGGCGCTCACCCAGGCAGATGCGCGCGGACGGGACGCAAGGTCCTGGCGTTGCCGCGTCAACTCCGGGATCTGGAACCCGCTCATTGCGTCTCCTCGCCGCCGAGCGCCCATTCCTGCGCCCGGGCCAGATGATCGTAGTCCCCGTCGAGCGCGCGTCCGCGCATCACACGGGCACGGGAAAGATAGCCGGTGTCCGGTTTGCAATAATGGGCGATCAACTGCTCAAGACGGGTCCAGGCATCCTCGACCAGCTCCTCCAGGTCCCTCTCCTTGGGGTTGCGCAGACATTCTTGGACGGGCTCATCGCCACCCTTGAGCTGGAGATAGAGCAGCTCCGAAATGGGCCGGTCAGAGGGCACGCCCTTGAAGCCGGCCCGGCGGACCATGGCAGCCTCGAGCGAGAGCTGCGGCGACAGCAAGGCGTCGACCTGTTTCTGCGAGGGAACCTGCCCGGTCTTGTAGTCAATCACCGAGAGGCCGCCCGACGTCAGCACATCGATCCGGTCCGCCCGCCCGCGCAGACGGAACTCGAACCCGGGGAGCCTGAGTTCGACACCGCCTCCGATTTCCAGAAACCGGGTGTCGATCTCCTGTTCACGCCGGTTTTCAAAGGCAATGAAACCCGCGGCAATTTTCTGGAACCTCGGCCACCACATGGCCCGAATGGCTGGAAAGGCATCCAGCGGTTCGAAAAGCTCTTCGCCGATCTGCGTCAGCGCCGTCACTGCGCTTTCGTCCAGCGGGCCGGACCACGTCGTTAGAAACCGGGCCAGCGCATCGTGGATCAGGTTGCCCTTGTCCGCCGCACCTGGCTCGCCGCCGATCGGATCGACCGGCTGAAGGTCCAGAACGTGCCGCGCGAAAATCGCGTAAGGGTCGCGGATCAGCCGTTCGATTTCGGTGATCGACAGCGAATGCGGCCGCGCGGCGAGCGAGGGTGCGGGACTTGGCCGGGATGCCGGTCTGACAGGTCCCGACGGCTGGTCGATAAGGGCGGCCAAACGCGAATAGACGCCGCCCCGGAGTTCCATCGCGCTTGTTACTTCCGGTCCAGCCAGGGTGCTCAGGCGTTGCAGCCATCTTGATGCGACCGTTGGCGCTCCGTCGGTTCGCGTGCTGCGCGAAAGCAGAACGCGCGCAGCACCCATTCCCTGCGCAAAATCATGGGCGGATGCACCAAGCCGTCTTTCCGGCGGTTCCAGACCGATATCCCGTTTCATCGGACGGCTGAGCCAGGGATCGTTGCGCGTGCGCTGCGGCCAGACGCCCTCGTTCAGTCCGCCCAGAACGACAAAGTCAAAGCTCTGCAGCCGCGCTTCCATCGGACCGAGGATCTGGACCCTCTGATCTCCGGGCAAACGCCGCCGGACGGCTTGGCCGGCCATGAAGGCGGGCAGGACGGAGGGCCATTCCGATGGCGCGATCGCCAAACCGCTTGCCTCGGATTCCAGCAGCCCGTTCAGGAACTGAGCCAGTGCTTCGCCGGCTTCGCCGGCATAAAGCTCGTCGAAAGAGCCGGTCTCGTCGCCGGCCAGGGACTGGACGACATCCACCTGCAGGCTCGCCAGCTGCGTCACCGGAACTGGGCCGGACCGCTCCGCCAGCGTCTCCAGCGGGGCCAGCGCGGTTTCCAGTCTATCAACCAGGTCGGCGATGACGTCCCAGTCGCCCTCGTGAACCTTCTTCCAACGCGGAATGTGGGCGGTGTCCGCCACCCGTCGGCTGGCCTCCACCGCCGCGCGCAAGCCATGCGTTCCCGCTCTCGCCCTCGGGCCGCGCAGCACTCCGCGCTCCAGCGCGCGCGCAGCGGACCGGATATCCTTGAATGCAAGTCCGAGACGCGCAAGCGGATGCTTCAACAAGGCGAGCAGGTCAATCGGCTCGCAACCGTTCAGCGCCAGTTTCGCAGACAGGAGCAGCAAGACGGCAGGGGCCGTCTGATCGAGCGGGCGGCCCGCACTGTCGTCAACCTGGATGTTCCAGCGTGTCAGCTCTGCCGCAACCCGGCGGGTCAGCATCCTGTCGGGTGAAATGAGCGCCGCGCTCTCGCCCCGTTCAATGGCTTCGCGCAGGGCGATGGCGAGGCTCAAGGCCTCGTCCGCCTCGTTTCGCGCGGAGAGGATGGAAACACCTGCAAGCGCGGCCGCCCGCTCCGAGGCATCCGTCTCTTCCAGGTAGGCCGTCCACCGATCAGAGGTGTCGGCGGGCCTCAGCGCTTCGGAAACGAGTTTTTCCCGAAGCGACTGTTCAGGACTGGTCCGGTGTTTCAACGGCACGACATCCGGCCTGTCAGCGCCGAGCCGGTCCAGCAACTGCTTGAAAGAGAACTGCGGATGGGAGGGCAGTGTCGCGGATCGTTGCCGCCCGCCAACGCGGCCTGACCCGGAAGACGGCTCATCCTGCTTGAGAAGAGACCAGGACCGATCGTCGAGATGAGGGTCCAGTCCGGGCAGAACAATGGCACCGCGTTCAAGTCCGGCAACGACCTTCAACAGCTCCGCCGTCGCCGGAACCGAACCGGTGACACCAGCCACGACGACGGGGGCGACAGAGGCTTCACCGGCAAGCCGTTTTGCCTCGCGCCGGATCAGGGCGGACCTGCGCGCCTTGGGGTCCATCTGTCCCCGTTCCGCCAGATGCGCCGGCCAGGCCTGCTGCACGATCTTGAGAAAATCGAGGGTGATCTGCCAATACCGGGCAAAATCCTCGGGCACGAGGGTTCCCAGCTCCGACCAATCCGCTTCTTCCGTTTCGATCTCGTCCATGAGAGCCAGAAGGTCTGCCGCGAGCCAGGCCGCATCGGCTGTCGATGCCGGAACGCCAAGCGGTTCATCAAGACGCAGGTTCAGGACTTCGCGCCGTAGCGCTCCTTTCCAGGCCATGACCAGCCGGGTCATCGTCAGATGACGCTCTGCAAGGGGGATTGCCGGAGGCAAAGGGACCAGATCCGCCGATGCACCAAGACTTTGCACATCTTCGTCCGCATCGCCGACAGGCCTGATCCTGGGCAGCAGCACCGGTCTCGTACCGAATTTCTTCTGAAAGATCGCCGGCAGCAACCGCGCAGACCGCCGCGTCGGAAGATAGATCGTCGCGGACGGCAGCAGGTGTGGATCATCCAGCGGGCGAAAGCCCGGAACAAGGGTGCCGTCGACAAGGGTATCGACCAGCGTCTCTAGAAACGGAACGGACGGCGGAACGGAAAATAGGCGCGGTCGCTCGGACATCTGTCTCCTAGTGCGGTGAATTTGAAGTTCGCAACATTGCTCCTGCGGCCTCCGAAGCGAGCTTCAAATTCGCAAACCGCACTGGAAACATAGACTAGCTCGTCACCTTCTTGAATCTGAAGTTCGTTCGAAGCCCGCTGCAAATGAGTCCTGAGCCTAGGCCGCGCTCTCGCGAACCGCGTATTCCGCTGCACGGATCGCATCCGGTGTGCCGATATGAAGCCAGAGGCCTTCCATCTGTACGCCGAACAGACGCCCGGCCTCGATCGCCTGGTCGAACAGGATATTGATCGAGAACGGCCCGTCCGGCGCGCCTTCGAACAACCTTGGATGCAAGATGGCCGCGCCGGCATAGGCAAAGGGTGTGACCCCCTTTTCCAGCCGCCTCGTCAGACTGCCGTCCCGGGCGAGTTCAAAATCGCCCCGTCCCGAGTATCCGACCGATTTCACGGTTTCGGCCACCAGCAGCAAGGCGTCCATCCGGTCCTCGTCCCAGGCGTCGATCAGGTGTTCCAGGTTCGGTTTGACGCCCTCGATCCAGTAACACGTGTCTGCATTCAACTGTAAGAACGGATCGTCGCCCAGGAGCGGCAGCGCTTTCCTGATACCGCCTCCCGTCTCAAGCAACTCGTCGCGCTCATCGGAAATCAGAATTTCCATGTCCTTGCGGCGGCGAACATGCACTTCGACCAGGTCGGCAAGATAATGGACGTTGACGACACAGGTTTTCACACCCGCCTCCACGAGACGGTCCATGCCATGGTCGATAAGCGCCTGCCCGTTGACCTCGATCAGCGGCTTGGGCGTTGTCGCGGTCAGGGGCCGCATCCTCTTGCCGAGACCGGCTGCGAGGATCATTGCCCGTGTTGGTCGAAACCGCTGTTGTTTCATCGTGTCTCTCAACCGCTTGTTCCGGCCAGGCTGCGATCTTTCACTGCCGGAATTGCCCATACCAGTCTTTCAAATCGGACATGCCCGGACGTTCGAACACCCGGTCCAGATAACCTATCATACGCGGCAGATGGCTTAAATATGACGGCTTGGCGTCCCGTCGAGCCAATCTGACGAAGATCCCGAGGATCTTGGTGATGCGCTGTGCCGCCATGACAGAATACGCCCTTGAAAAGCTCTGCCTGTCGAACTCCGGCAAAAGCGTTTCCATCTTCCCGACATAGGCATCGTAGAGGCGTGTTTCCAGCTCGGCGCTGATATCCGTGCGCGCGTCGAGCAGAAGCGAGGCAACGTCGTAGGCGACCGGTCCGATTACCGTGTCCTGCAGGTCGATCAGCCCGATACGGTCGGTTCCGCTTGCGCTTTCCTGCCAGAGCAGATTCGGAGAATGGAAATCACGCAGGACCCACCCTGTTTGCGCACCGGCAATGCTGTTCAGCGTGTCTTGCCAGAGCGTCTCGAAATCGTGCCGCATTGCCGCGTCGACGGGGGTCTTGGCCGTTTCCGGCACGTACCAGTCGAGAAAGAGCGAGGCCTCGGCAATCAGGGCCCTGTCCGAATAGGCCTGCAACTCGTATTGGCCACCTCCCGGCAACTCGACCGTGCCGGGAAAGGTCTGGCTGTGCATCCTGGCAAGGACCTCGACTGCGGCGGCGTAGCGCTGCGGGTCGGGCGCACCCTGAACGACAATCGTATCCCGGCCGAGATCCTCCAGAAGCAGAAGCCCCTTGTCCAGATCGGCGGCGATCGTCTCCGGCGCCCGGATGCCCCGCTTGCGCAATTCCAGAGCGATGGCGAGAACAGCGCGGCAGTCTTGGGCCAGATGAACGCTCTGCATGTAGGCGCGCACGTTCTCAGGCACGCCGCCATCACGAAACGGCCAGCGCATCAGGACCAGGTTGCAGTCCTCTTCCGAAATACGCTCAAACGTGCGCAAGGAGGCATCGCCGGCCAGGAAGTGGCGCGCGGCGCTCCCCTTACCCGCTCCTTGCAGAAAAGCGCGCGTGTCCCGCGTCTGCCCGATCCGGTCCTTCCAGGCCTGCTGCGGCGAATAGAGATCAAACCGCCGCCACCCGCCGTCGTCATCCGGTTGACTGATCCGGACCCACAATGCGTCCTGCGGCAGGAGATCTGCGGCCATTTCGGGCCACTCGATCAGCGCGGCACCGGTCTGGAGAAGATCCGCAAGGCCGAGTTCCTCGATCTCTTCCGGCTCCTCCAGCCGGTAAAGGTCCAGATGCGCAAGGTCGAACCTTAGCAGCTCATAGGACTGGACGAGCGTGAATGTCGGGCTGGGAACCTCCAGGGCATCGTCATCGGCGAGTGTCCTGATCAGGGCGCGGGCGAATGTGGATTTTCCAGCACCCAGATCTCCGGAGAGGCAGACAACGTCGCCCGGCCTCAAGATCATGGCGACGTCCTCGGCAAACGACCGCGTTTCCGCCTCGTCCTTCGTCTCCACTTTGAGAAATGACGCTGGGAGCTCCCGCAGCCGATGCTCTGCCATGGGCCGTCCTGTTGCTATTCGGCAGCGACCTGATCTGTCAATTCGGGCTGCGACGGGAACACGCAGGTGACCGTGGTTCCCTTGCCTTCCGCCGACTGGATATCGACGCTGCCGCCGTGAAGCTCGACGAAGCTCTTCACAATCGCGAGGCCAAGGCCGGCACCTTGCCGGCGGCTGCCCGTATCGTGGCCGACAAACCGGTTGAACACCTGTTTCAGAACCTCGGCCGGGATACCGTAGCCATGGTCCTGCACAACAAAAGTGACCGATTCCTCGTCGCGATTGCAGCTGACATCGACAACGCCGTTCTCTTCCGAGTAGCGGACGGCGTTGGCGATCAGATTGAACAGGACCTGCCGCAGGCGTTTCTCGTCAGCGACCATCACCCCGATATTCTCCGGAACATCCATGCGCAGCGAGATCTGGGCTTCCGCGATCCTGTCCTTGAGCCCTTCGACGGCGGCCGACACGGTGGAAGCGACATCGACCTCGCCGAGATCGAGTTCCATGATGCCGGCATCGAGCGTCGCCAGATCGAGAATGTCGTTGATGATCGCAAGCAATGCGGACGAAGACGACTGGATGTACTCGGCATATTCGCCCTGCTTTTCGCTCAGCTCGCCGAATTTCGGATCGGACAGGAGCTGGGCGAAGCCGATGATATTGGTCAGCGGCGAGCGGAGTTCGTAGGAGACATGCTGGATGAAGGCATTCTTGATCTGGTCGGCCTGCTGCAGCGCTTCGTTCTTCTCCAGAAGCGCCCGCTCCACATTCACGCTGTCGGTCACATCAACGAACGTGACGAGCGTGCCGCCATCCGGCAGGGGCACCGTGGCATAATCGAGAACATCGCCATTGTGGCGCTCCAGACGGCTGACCTTGTGCGTCCTGTTGTCCAGGAGGCCGGTGACGTTTCTGGCAAGCTGCTGCCAGGCGGCCTCTTCCGTTTCATTGAGCGTGCAGGCGGAGACGACTTCATTGACATGCGGCAGTTCGGCAAGCCGGTTTTCGTCGATCTGCCAGATCCGTCCGAAGGCCGGATTCCAGAGCCTCAGCTTGCCGTCCGATCCGAACACCGCGACGGCTTCGGACAGGTTGTCGAGCGTTTCACCCTGAACGCGCGTCAAGGCGTTGTACTTGCTTTCCAGGTCCAGCCGCTCGGTAAAATTCTCATAGATATAGGTCACGCCGCCCTGCGGATGCGGATTGGCGATCACGCGCAATGTGCGCCCGTCCGGCAGGTGCCACCAGTTCTCGCGCGCCTCAAGTGACTGATAGCTTTCCAGCATCTTGTTGCGCCAGACGCGGTAATCGGCCTGTTCGGGCAGCTTGCGCGAGGCGCGCAGCGAATCGAGCACCGTGCCGTCCTCGGGCTTGCTCTCCAGAAAGGCGTCGTCCAGGTCCCACAATTGCCGGAAAGCGGCATTGTAAAACTGGAGTTTCCTGTCGCTGCCGAAGATCGCGACGGCAGCGGCAAGCTGATCGAGCGTGCGACCGTGATACTCCTCGGCGCGGCCAAGCTCCTTGCGCGCCTGTTCAAGTTCACTGATGTCCACGGCAATGCCGGCTCCGCCGACACTCGCGTTGACATCGGTCACTTCGAAGACCCGCCGCGCTCCGGATGCGACAATCGGTATGCGCGCACTGAAACAGCCGTCTTCGGTGCGCTGGACAGCCATTGCCGTGCGTGCGGCGGCATCCAGGAAGGTCACGCCGTCCCTTACTGCGCTCTCCGCGTCCGGAACTTCAACCGCTTCGGCGTAAGCGGCATTCGCCCAGCTGAGCTTGCCCTCCGAATCGCGTTGCCACGCGGGTGCCGGCATGGCGTCCAGCAAGGCGTGCAGCATGTGCAGTTCGCCGGAAATCTTTGCATTGCGGGCGGCAAGTTCAGCCTGCATCTGCCGTTCGCCGGTCAGGTCGCGCAGTCTGAGGACCACGGCCCCTCCGGTCGTGCGGCCCAGCGCTTCCACATATGTGCCCGCCCGCGTCTTCAATGTGGCGGTGAAGGCCTCGCCGACCCGAAACAGCATATCGAGGTGACGCTCGAGATCACCCGCGCATTTGGTGGTAAGCCAGCTGCCGAATGCCAGCAACTGAGCCGGAGGCCGCGGCACGCCGGATTTTTCAGGCAGAACACCCCAGATCTGCGGAACGGCGCCGTTGCCCGTCCAGACAATCACGCGCTGCTCGTCCGTATTGAGCATGGCTTCCAGCCGGTCGACCCGGAACTTGAGATCCGCCTTTTCCTTCTCGAGCGCAGCGGTGACAAGAGCGGATTGCTTGCGATGACGGACAAGGGAGATTGCGGCCGTGACGGCAAAGGCACACATGCCTCCGACCGCACCGACCAGGATCATGGCACCAGGATTGATGGCAGCCGAGGTGTCGGCGAGCATGTCCGCGGAGACCGGACCCGTCAGGAGACCGTAGCCGGCAAGCGCAGTGCTGCCGAGCTTAACAGTTTTCAGACTCCGATCTCGCCACGACGCGCCAATACGCACGTCGTCCCTGCCGCCTTTCGGCATTTCCTGATCCCCTTACGCCGCCAATCCCGCTATGCGGGTGCAGCCCCCGGTTTCTGGGAGCAAATCAGAGACATTTGCCTCCTGGCCTCTGATTCGTTTCAACCATAACCTTTTTGAGAATCACGCAGAAGAGTCCGTAACCAGAAAGTTAACAGAACCCTTCAAATTGAAGGGTTCTGCATTTTTTTGTTCACATGGTCGAATCACGGCGATCACTACATCTAGTAGCCGTGACCACGGAAATCAGTACTTGTAGTGCTCTGACTTGAACGGACCGGCCTTATTAATCCCCAGATAATCGGATTGATTGTCCGTCAATTCAGTTAACGTGACACCGAGTTTCTCAAGGTGAAGCCGGGCGACTTTTTCGTCCAGATGCTTCGGCAGAACGTAGACCTCGTTCTCGTACTGATCGCCCTTGGTGTAGAGTTCGATCTGAGCCAGAACCTGGTTGGTAAAGCTCGCGGACATGACGAAGCTCGGGTGACCCGTCGCGTTGCCGAGATTGACCAGGCGGCCCTGCGACAAGAGGATCATCCGCTTGCCGTCCGGGAACTCGACCATGTCGACCTGGTCCTTGACCGGACGCCATTTGAAGTTCTTCAACGCGGCAACCTGAATCTCGTTGTCGAAGTGACCGATGTTGCACACGATCGCCATGTCCTTCATGCCGCGCATGTGGTCCAGGGTGATGATGTCCTTGTTGCCCGTTGCGGTGACATAGATGTCGCCTTCCGGCAGAGCCTGCTCGATGGTTTTCACCTCGTAGCCGTCCATGGACGCCTGCAGCGCACAGATCGGGTCGATTTCGGTGACGATCACGCGCGCGCCGGACCCGGCCAGAGACTGGGCGGAGCCCTTGCCGACATCGCCGTAGCCGCAGACAACGGCAACCTTGCCGGACATCATGACATCGGTGCCGCGGCGGATGCCGTCGACGAGGGATTCACGACAGCCATAGCGGTTGTCGAACTTGGACTTGGTGACGCTGTCGTTCACGTTGATCGCCGGGAAAGGCAGCTGACCGTTTTTCTGCATTTCGTAAAGGCGCAGAACGCCGGTCGTGGTTTCTTCCGAAACGCCCTGGATCAGGTCGCGCTGCTTGGTGAACCAGCCCGGATGCGACGCCATGCGCTTCTTGATCTGGGCGAACAGGCATTCCTCTTCCTCGGACTGGGGGTTTTCGATCAGGCCGGTTTCGCCTGCCTCGACCCGTGCGCCCATGAGGATGTAGAGCGTTGCATCTCCGCCGTCGTCCAGGATCATGTTCGCACCGTCCGCGAAGTCGAAGATCTTGTCGGCATAGTCCCAGTATTCTTCCAGCGTCTCACCCTTGACGGCGAAAACCGGAATGCCGGCTGCGGCAATTGCGGCGGCTGCCTGGTCCTGCGTAGAGAAGATGTTACAGGACGCCCAGCGCACTTCCGCTCCCAGCGCCACCAGCGTTTCGATCAGAACAGCCGTCTGGATTGTCATGTGCAGGGAGCCTGCGATGCGCGCGCCCTTGAGCGGCTTGGCGTCACCGAATTCCTCGCGGCAGGCCATGAGACCCGGCATTTCGTGTTCGGCGATTTCGATTTCGGTACGGCCCCAGTCTGCGAGCCCTATGTCTTTGACGATGTAGTCGGTCATGAAAATGTCCTGCAATTGAACCCAGCTGATTGGGCCGGCCTGGTGTAGGCAGCCGCTTTTCGCGTCCTTCGCGAAGGATCGACGGAGACGGCAGCCGAAAGCCGGTTTCCGGAGCAAGCCGGAAGCCGTTGGCGGGGTTATAGCGCCCGGAACCACTTCATGCAATAAAGATATAAAGAATTCTTTATATCATTCTCCAGAAAGGTGAACGACTAGCGATAAAGGTCCTCGCGGGACGGCGGCAGGCCGGACGGACCCTTGGTCCGGCGCGACGCCACCGTCTGGAAAATACCGATCGAGCCACGTTCGAAGCCGAGCGAGACGCCGCACAGGTAGGCCAGCCAAAGCCGGTATTTCTGCTCGCCTATGTCCGCGATCGCGGCTTCCCTGACCGCCATCAGGTTTTCCGCCCAGAGCCGGGTTGTCCTCGCGTAGTGCTCCCGCCACGCTTCCACGTCGTGAACCTCGAACCCGTGCGATTCCAGATTGGTGAGGGTCCAGCCGATGTGATCCACCTCACCTCCGGGGAATATGTAACGGACCAGCGCTTGGTATTCCGGCTTCTTGCGGCGGAACTTCTTCAGATCCTTCTTGCCGCGCCGCGTGATCGCATGGTGCAGATAGATCCCGCGCGGTTTCAGCAGCCGGTGCACGCTTTGAAAGTAGTTGTCGTAATTGTCCAGACCGACAGCCTCGAACATGCCGATCGAGGAAATCTTGTCGAACCTCTCCCCCTTCATGTCGCGATAGTCGATCAGTTCCACGGATACCTTGTCCTGGAGCCCCCGCGCCTCGATCCGTTCGCGCGCAAGCTTGAGCTGTTCTTCGGCCAGCGTCACGCCGACGGCGGTCACACCGTAATGTTCGGCCGCATGGCAGATGAGAGCGCCCCAGCCGCAGCCGATATCGAGCATCCGGTCGCCGGGTTTCAGGCGCAGCTTGCGGCAGATCATGTCCAGCTTGTCTTTCTGGGCCGTTGCCAGATCGTTGGACCAGTCTCTGAAATAGGCGCAGGTATAGACCATCTCCGGGTCGAGAAAGAGTTTGTAGAAATCGTTCGACACGTCGTAGTGAAACGCAATGTCGTCCTTGCGGCTGCCCGATCCTCTGTCGGCAGCCGCGCCCGCATCAAGGCCATCTTCCTGCGCCTGCGCCGCCGACTTGCCCGCTCCAAGGAACAGCGACGCGGCGTTTTTCATCAGGAGAAACTTGTTCAGCCGCTTGCGCAGCTCCCGGCTCTTCAGCTTCGGTCTTTTTTCCGCGAATTCGAAGATCGTTCCGCCGCGCGGATCGATTTCGCCCGTCGAATAGAGGTCTACCACGGTCTTGATCCGCGGGCTGCGCAGCAGTTTGGTCAATGCTGCCGGCGCGATGGCGATCCGCAGAGCGTCAGCCGCCATGTCTTCCGGTATCCGGCTGCCGTCCCACAGTTCGAACCCGAATTCCAGATCCAGCGCTTCATGAATGTGGCCAAGTGCAGCACGGGCTGCGGCAATGGTTCGGTCACCGGATTGGCTTGCCATGATCGTCCTTCAAAAATGCAGTGGGAGGCCCGGTTTCGATATCCCCGACCGTCTCCGAGCGCCCTCTTCCGCTCGAAACAGGAACGGCCTCCAAAAAGTCAGTCTGTCTCGCCGAACCCGCTTTCAACAAGTTCAGAAATCGCCGTCAGGGCGGCCTCCGCGTCACTGCCGCTGACACAGACCCTGATGCAACATCCGGGGCTTGCGGCGAGCATCATCAGCCCCATGATCGACGTTCCGCCAACGGTCTGACCGTCCTTCGACACCTGAACGTCGGCTTCGAAGGTTTCAACGAGTTTGACCAGTTTGGCTGAGGCGCGTGCGTGAAGTCCGCGGCGGTTGACGATTGTCAGGTCTTTTTCAATCAAATCCAATGCTGTCCTATTCGTTTCAGTTCTGTCCCGACAGCACCTGACTCGCGACTGAAATATACTTCTGGCCCGCCTGGCGGGCCTCGTCGACGGCATCGGCAAGTTCCCTGTCGGCGCGCACGCTGGCAAGCTTGATAAGCATGGGCAGATTAACGCCGGCCACCACCTCGACGGACTTGCTGTCCATGACCGAAATCGCAAGGTTTGACGGCGTGCCACCGAACATGTCGGTCAACAGAACAACGCCATCCCCGGAATTGGCGGCTTCGACAGCGGACAGGATGTCCTGCCGTCTTTGTTCCATGTCATCGTCGGGCCCGATGGAAATGGTCTCGATCTGCTCCTGGGGACCGACGACATGCTCCAGCGCCGCCTTGAATTCTTCAGCGAGACGTCCGTGCGTAACGAGTACTAGTCCGATCATTCGGTCTTCAGCCTGACTATCGTTTTCCTATGCCCTGGGCGGACCATGGCTCTATCAGTCTGATGCACTCTCTTCAACCGGTTAACCAGTTGCAAGCAAAAAACGCGGCGCTTGCGCTAAATGTAATCCGGCGCGCCCGGAAACAGCTCCCTCAAGCACCAGCGGATGCGCCGTACGCTTTCCCACGGCCGGTTCTCGGGGCATGTGCACAGGGGGACAGGCAGACCGTCCAGTGTTTCAGACCCGATGTGGTCGTCAGGAACGCGTACAATTGCCTCGGCAGGTTTCAGGTCAACGAGCATATGGACCCTGGCAACAGGCTGGAAAGCGGTCCGGACCAGCCCGTTGCCGCGGACTTCAAGCAGTCCGGAGATTGTGTCCGGGACCCGCGCGGCAATGCGACCGCGGCACGATGACAGATACACGCGATCGTCGGCCACCAGCAGGCCGAGGTTGCCCTTGTTTCTCGCCGCTTCAATCAGGGTGTCGGTCAGTTCCGACTTGCCGCTGCCCGATCTGCCACGAATGACGATGCCCCGCGTGCCGACAACAAGGCAGTTGGCATGGATCGTCTGCGCCGTCACTTACCGGTTCCGGCAGGCAGGTAGATGGTGAAGCGGGCTCCGACAATCACCGCGTCGCCGCCGCCATCCAGTTCTTTCCGGTTGGTCGCGGAAATCGACCCGCCATGCGCCTCTATGATCTGTCTTGAAATCGACAATCCGAGGCCGGAATTGTTGCCGAACCCCTCTCCGTCGGGACGGTCGGTGTAGAACCTTTCGAAAATGCGCTCGGTGTTTTCCGCCCGGATGCCCGGTCCGTCATCGTCGACCGTAATCCGGATACTGCGGCCTTCACGCGCAAGATCCACACGGACGGTTCCTTCCTCCGGCGAGAAGGAACGCGCATTGTCCAGCAGGTTGCTGATGACCTGGCCGAGACGGATATCGTGTCCCTGCACCTGGTAGGGTTTCTGGCCCGGCGCATCGGCAACCGTCAGTTTGACCTTGGTTTCCTCAGGCCCGGTCCTCTGGTTAACGGCATCGGCCATGTTGCGCAGCAATTCGGCAAGATCGATCGTTTCGGACTGAATGCGGGCAAGTTCGGCATCCAGGCGCGACGCATCGGAGATATCGCTGATCAGTCGGTCGAGACGGCGGACGTCGTGCTGGATGACTTCCATGAGCCGGTCCTGCGACGCCTTTGTCTTGGCCAGCGGCAATGTCTCGACGGCACTCCTGAGCGAGGTCAGCGGGTTCTTGAGTTCATGCGCCACGTCGGCGGCGAATTTCTCGATCGCGTCGATCTTGTTGTAGAGCGCGTTGGTCATCTCCCTGAACGCGCGCGCAAGGTGACCGATTTCATCCTGGCGATCCGAGAAGTCGGGAATTTCTTCGCGCGAATTCGACCCGCGGCGCACACGGTCCGCGGCGGCGGCCAGGCGCCTTACGGGTCCGGCGATGGCCCCGG
The DNA here is from genome assembly GCA_039818365.1 of Pseudomonadota bacterium. Classification (GTDB taxonomy): domain Bacteria; phylum Pseudomonadota; class Alphaproteobacteria; order Rhizobiales; family Stappiaceae; genus Roseibium. The sequence continues at coordinate 1,561 of JBCBUA010000071.1, read as the reverse complement.
CCAGCAGGATCGACAGGAGGATCGTCACGGTCGCGGCGAACAGAAAGACGCGAATGATGGCTATTCTTTCGGCGCGCACGATGGCGTCGATGTCTCCGCCCTGGGTCGACAGAAGCAGCGCTCCGAGGACGGCCCTGAACCGCTGGATCGGCACGGCAACGGAAACGATCAGTTCGCCGCGCTGGGAGATGCGGGTCACGCTGGCCGGCGATCCGGCAAGCGCAGCCTCCACTTCCGGATAGGCGCGTCCGTCTCCGCCGCCCACTTCCTGGTAAAGCGGCAGATCCCCTTGAGAGAGCCAGCGCTTGGTCCACTGCCAGGCCGAATCCCAGAAGCCGGTTTCCTCGGCTGTCGGCGGCGGCAGATCGAAGCGGAGGATCTGGGCGCTTGAATAAAGGTGCCGGGAGTCGAGGATGAGAATGCCTTCGGGATCGTAGATGCGCGCCCGGGTCTTGGTCGGCGAAATCAGGCGGCGCAGGACCGGCCCGACGCGTTCCGGATTGATGGGGAAATCAAGACTGTCCAGATCATCCACCGTCGGCGTGATGCTCTCGCCCGCCTGCAATTGCAATAGGCGCTCCGGATCGACGGTGATGGTGCCTGTGTCAACCGTTGCGGAAGCCGCAATCGCTCCGGCGATGATCTCGCCCTGGGTCAAGAGGCTCTGCACCCGTGCATCGATCAGGCCGGCACGAAACTGGTTGAGATAAAGAATGCCGATCACGAGCGCGAGCAGGCCGACAAGGTTGATCGCGATGATCCGGCGTGTCAGGGAGGACAGGACATAGGTCCCGAAGATGCGGCCTATCTGGCTGAACAGCCTCCGGCGGATGCGCTTGTTGCCGAGGCGGCGCAAGCGCGAGCGCTCCGATCCGCTCGACGGATCAGGCTGGACAATGTTCTCAGCACTCTCGCTTTCAACCGCCATTCACGTCTTGTCTCAATGGCTGTTTCAGACTTCCCGGAAACGATACCCTACGCCATAGAGTGTTTCGATCATGTCGAAGTCGTCGTCAACCACCTTGAATTTTTTCCGCAGGCGCTTGATGTGACTGTCGATGGTTCTGTCGTCAACATAAACCTGATCGTCATAAGCCGCGTCCATCAGCGCATTCCGGCTCTTGACGACCCCCGGACGCTGTGCGAGCGCGGACAGGATCAGGAATTCGGTGACCGTAAGGGTGACGGGCTTGTTGTTCCAGGTGCAGGTGTGGCGCTCCTGGTCCATGACAAGCTGGCCGCGTTCGAGCAGCTTGTCCGCATCTTCCCTGGGTGCGCTTGCGTCCTTGGGCTGCGCCCGGCGCAGGACCGCGCGCACGCGTTCGACCAGAAGGCGCTGTGAAAACGGTTTCCGGATGAAATCGTCCGCACCCATCTTCAGTCCGAAAAGCTCGTCGATCTCGTCATCCTTGGATGTCAGAAAGATGACAGGCAGATCCGAGTTCTGGCGCAGCCGGCGCAGCAGTTCCATACCGTCCATACGCGGCATCTTGATATCGAAAATTGCCAACTGCGGCGGATCGCTCTGCAAGCCGTCCAGGGCAGATGTCCCGTCCGTATA
>JBCBUA010000070.1:13077-20543 GCA_039818365.1 Pseudomonadota bacterium | reverse complement strand
CTTCAGCAGGGATGACAAGTCTGCAGATGCGGGCGCGCCTATGGAACCTATTTAGCGATAAACCGGACAGCAGTGGTTCAAGACATGGCATGACCTGAAGGTTGAACCGATGCCCCCACCCGTCATTCCGGACAAGCACAGCGAAAGCTGTGCGCTGATCCGGAATCCAGATATATGCACGCGCCGGAGGCGCGGCCTGAGCCAGCACAAGGCGCTATCGCGTTCGCTGCACTCACTCTGATCTTTGGATTCCGGATCGGCAGTCGGCATGGCCTCCCTTGTCCGGAATGACTGACAAGGGCCTGCGCCTTCGCCATGCCAGCCTCTCCAACTCATGCAAACCCGACCAGGGCCTTGCGCCGCTTGCCGACCGATACGGCCAGCCTGTCGTTGGCCTTCAGGTCGCCGGTGCCGATGCGCCGTCTCGGATCGTCGACGATCCGGCTGTTGAGACGGACGCCTCCGCCCTCAACAAGACGCCGCGCCTCGCCGTTGGATGCAGCGAAGCCAATGCTGACCACGAGTTCCAGAAGTCCAAGGCCTTCCGCAAGGCGGGAAAGGGGCAACATGTGCGTCGGCTCCAGTATCTCACCTTCGCCGGCAAACAGGGCGTCTCCCTGCTGCAGGGCTGCGCGGGCCTCCTCGGGTCCGTGAACAATGGTGGTGACCTGGGTTGCGAGGACTTTCTTTGCCTCGTTCAGTTCCGCGCCCTCAAGCGCCGACAACCTTTCCACTTCGCTGATCGGCAATTCCGTGAACAGGCGCAGGCATTTGCCGACGTCGGCGTCCGCCGTGTTGCGCCAGAACTGCCAGAAGCCGAAGGGGGACAGATGTTCAGGATGCAGCCAGACGGCACCCGCAGCGGTCTTGCCCATCTTGGCGCCGCTCGCGGTCGTCAGCAGCGGGACCGTCAGTCCATGAAGCTTGCGGCCATCACGCCGGCCAAGTTCAACCCCGTTGACGATGTTTCCCCACTGGTCGGAACCACCGACCTGCAGGACGCAGTCGTGGCGCTTGGCCAGTTCCAGAAAATCGACGGCCTGAAGCATCATGTAGCAGAACTCCAGAACCGTCAGCGGCATCTGTGCATCCAGACGGGACCTGACACTGTCGAAGGTCATCATGCGGTTGACGGTGAACTGGGATCCATAATCGCGGAGAAATTCCAGGAAGCGGAACTCGTTGAGCCACTCCGCGTTGTCGACCAGAAGGGCTCCGTCCGGGCCGTCCATATCGACCAGCCGCTCGACCGACCGGCGGATGGTGGCGATGTTGGCAGAGATCTGGCGCTGTTCCAGCAACGGACGCGCATCGTTGCGGAAACTCGGGTCTCCGATCTGGCTGGTGCCACCGCCCAGAACGACGATCGGACGATGGCCGAGCTTCTGCAGCCAGCGCATGGTCATCAGCGGCATCAGGTGGCCAACATGCAGGCTGGCGGCGGTGGCATCGAAACCGGCGTAGGCGGTAACCGGCCCTTCGGAAAGTCTCTTGTCGAGGGCTTCCACATCCGTGCACTGGTGCACAAGGCCGCGTTCCAGAAGCACGGCAAGCGCCTCCGATCTGAGCTTGGTCGCCGGCTTTCCGGCTTCAATCATATGCTTGGTCATTTTGAGCTTCCTGGTTTCCCCGCCAGGAGCCCTTGAAACCAAAAAGCCGCCTGACGCGGCGGCTTTTGAGGTTTCTATGAGATGAGCAAGATCCTACGCAGCCGCCGGTATGTCGGTGACGTAATAAAAATACACGAAGGTGGCGGTCATCTTGGTCATGTCAGTCTAGATGCGACACGCCGCGTTTGGAGTCAAGACGCAAATTGCCGTCCGCATGCAGGGCAGAGACGGTGTTGCATTTTTTCAAGACAGATCAATACCCGCTTCGCCCCGTCCCAGAATGACCGGCATGATCAGGTCTTCTTCGTCCGTGAGATGGCGCTTGAGCCCCATCAGCATTGCGGTGCTCGCGCGTTCATATGTGTCGGCTGCAGGTTGAATGGCATCCTGATCACCGTTGCGTATCGCAGTGAAAAGCTGCGCAGCGTTCTGAACAACCGCTTCCATCCGCTGGTGCAGCTGCGCGTGATCGGATTCCAGAAGTTCCATGCCTTGCAGGAGATCAGGCTCGACCTTTAGCAGAGCGGGAAAGTACTGCTGGTCTTCCACCATGTTGTGGCTGTGCAGTTCCGACAGGAAGCGCTGCAGCTGAGGCGCAAGCATGGCGGCGAAACGCTCTGCGCCAAGCTGGTTCTCCCGATACTGCTTCAGCAGCGTGATCAGGATATTGCCCATGTTGCGAAAGCCGTCATGGCGGTTCAGCCAGAGCTCCGACACCGGCCCGTAATTCTCGTGGGTCAGCCAGTCACCGCGGGAAATATCCTGAAACAGAAGCCATTCACGCGGCAGGCCCTGGCGGAAGTCCAGCAGGAATTCGCGGGAGGGGCCTGCATCCGGCCTTGGCTTCCGCATCAGCTGGAAGGTCATTTCGCAGGGCTGCCGTCTGCCGAGTTGCAAAGGAGGTATCATATGTTTTCATCCAGTCAGAAAGCGTAACGGATGGACGTTCGGATCTGAGGCGCCGGCCGGAGTGCCCAAACCGGCGCGAACAAGCCGAGGTCACTGTACCGAAAGCGGGCGGGTGAAGAGCACGGCCTTGTTGTCTCCGTTAAAGTAACGCAGCTCGTAGCTTCCTGCTTCCTTTGGCGCGGTCAGACTGACGGTCTGTGCATCGATGTCTCCCGACCAGACGCGCCTTTCGAATACCGCACGGCCATTGCCGCCGCGCCCGGCAGGATCCCAGATCTGCACCGAATCGTAGCGCGCGCCAGGTCCTTTCCAGGACACCGAGAACTTGGTTTCCGTTTCAACGCTTTGCGGCCCGTCGATGGACAGTTCGAGCGGAACGACCGTGATCGGACGGGTCAGCAGCACGGTCTTGTTGTCGCCGTTGAAATACCGCAGCTCGTAGTCGCCCGGTTTTGCCGCACTTGGCAGGGTGACCTTGCTGTTGTCGAAATCGTCGTTTCGCAGACGTTTTTGATGCACGACACGGCCATCGCCGGCCCGTGCCCTGGGATCAAAGAACTGCACACTGTCATAGCGCGCGCCCGGGCCGGTCCAAGTCACCGTCAGGTGACGGCCCTGACCGATTTCGTCCGGTGCTGCAAGTTCGACAATGGTTGCGGTCACCTCGATCGGAAACGATGCCAGCACCGCCTTGTTGTCTCCGTTGTAATACTGGAGCTCATAGGGGCCGGCCTTTACCGGGCCGGGCAAGGTCACCCTCTGGTTTTCAAAGTCATCGTTCCTCAGGCGTTTCTCGTGCAGTTTCTTGCCGGTTGCCGGATCAACCAGCTTGACGCTGTCGTAGCGGGCACCGGGACCGACCCAGTCAACGACGATCGGCTTTCCGGCTTCTGCCGCTTCTTCGGTCTCAAGCACGACCACCGCGTCCGTTATCTGGAGCGGACGCGTGACAAGCACCATCTTGTCCTCGCCTGCATAGTAGCGAAGCTCATAGGTGCCCGGTTTTGCCGGTGTCGGCATCGTCACCTTGTTGTTGTCGAAATCATCGTTGCGAAGCCGCTTGTTGTGCAGAACCTTGCCTTCGCCACCACGGGCGCTGGCATCATAGAGCTCGATGGCATCGTAGCGCCCACCCGGACCGATCCATTCCACGGTCACCGGACGGGCCATTGCAATCTCGTCGGGGGCGAACAAAGCCACCTCGGCCGGCGTCACCTCGATCATGCGGGTCGCCAGAACCTGGCGGCCGGAACCATCCCAGTAGCGGAGTTCATAGGTGCCCGGTTCGGTCACAACCGTCATCGACACCCGGTTGTTGCCGAAGTCGCCGTTGACGACCGACTTGGAACGCAGGCGCTTGCCCTCGCCGCCGCGTGCAGCGGGATCATGGAATTCGACCTGGTCGTAACGTCCGCCCGGGCCCTGCCAGGCGACGTCGATCCTGGACCCGATTTCCGCCTGGTCCGGTGCCTCAAGCGATGCTTCCGGCAATTGTGCCGGAACGGCAGCGGCTTCCTTCACAGGGGCTGTCTCAACCGTCGCGGTCAGGGCGTCGGACAGTTCCTCGGTGCTGCCGGCCTGAATGTAGAGACCTCCGGTGTTTTCCGCGAGGCAGGCAACCTGCCGTCCCTCCTCTTCGCTCAGTCCGAAGCCAATGACATGGGCGGTGAAGTTCACGCCCAGTCTGGCAAGTTCGTTGCCAAGGGCACAGGGATCCGCGTTGCAGGTTTCAATTCCGTCGGTCACGAGAACGACGGTTGCCTTGTCCTCGGTGAAGCGCAAGGTCTCGGCGGCTTGCCGCACTGCAGCCGACAAGGGGGTCTTTCCTTTCGGCGTGATCGCGTTGGTCGCCTGCTTAATGGCTGCTGCCGTGCCGGCGCCCGGCGGCACGACAAGTTCAATATCGGAACAGTTGCCCTTTTCCCGGTGGCCGTAGGCAAACAGGCCGAGTTCCAGATCGCCCGGCAGGTTTCCAAGCACACCGGACATCGCATCCCGTGCGATTTCGATCTTGGTGCGGCCCTCGATCTGCCCCCACATGGAGCCGGAGCCGTCAAAGACGATGGCGACCCTGTCGGCGGCCTGCGAAACGGAAGAAAAAACGGAAAATGCGGTTATTGCCAAAACAAATGGTCGAAACATGGTTCCCCCGACAAATGTGTCCAACGACGTGTCGTAGCGTAACCGTGCCACATGTCCTGTCCGTCGCCTAGGGTCAGGGATCACACATTGTCGGTTTTCACATTACCTCAGCAGAACACGGCACCGGCATCGGAGAGTTCCCGTTTCAGAGGTTCCCATTTCTTGGGCGTTGCCGTCAGAGTTCCCGGCTCCCTGATCTCGACCCGATAACCGCGTGCAAGCGCGCCTTTCGCCGTCAGTTGCACGCAATGGCAGGAATCCAGTCCAACGAGTGTCAGCCGTCCCACATTCTTCGCGGCAAGCCATTCCTCGAATTCCGGGCTGGAGAATGTGTCCCCGATCGACTTTTCGAAAACGGGAGCATCCGCCGTATCGAGGGCTGGATCGATGCGTAACCCTTCCCGGCCCGGCGTTCCAGCGCCTTTGGCAACCAGTTTCATGATGAGGATCGCCAGCTTGTCGCGGAACACATGTTTCACGAAAGCCACTTGCGTCCCGTCAGCGCGCGCCGCCTCAACAGACCGGTTGATCTCGGAAATGGCGGCATCCCGGTAACCGGGTTCGAATGCGTTTGCACCGGTGCTGCGCGTGAAATCCTCCTGAACGTCAATCACCACCAGCGCCGCGTTCGGACGTTTGCCGGGATCGATCCTGCCTCCCTTGGTCGGCGTGCCGATCTTGCGCATGATTTTGAATGTGTAGATACCCAGACCTGCCAGAACGACGGCAAACAATGCGATCGCGCTCCAAAATCCACCCATCGTTTCACTCCTGATGTGCCGTTGTCAGAAAGGCCGCGGACGATCGGGATCGTCCTCGTATTCCGCAAAATGATCGAGCATGGCGCAAAGCACCTGTTGGGAAGACCGGAGATCCTGTTCGGTGAACAGTTCGCAGACCATCTCGATCTCGTCGTTTTCCGCTGCCCGGATGTCGGCGAAGACCGACCGGCCGTGTTCGCTCAAAGCGAAGAGAGGGGAGCGTTTATGCGCGGGGTTCGGCCGGCGCTCGACAAATTGTCCTTCCTCAAGCGCATTCATCAAAAGCTGAATCTGCTGACGCGCGAGAAACAGCGTACGTGCGGTATCGGGAACGGAAAGCGGTCCGGCTTCGTTGAGAACCTCCATCACCGCGCGCATGCCGACGGTGACGCCGGAGCCGGTCAACTTGGCCTCCACGGCGCGGGCCAGCCGGCGATGAACGGGCCGGATCAACCGGATGATTTCATAGAGCTCGACAGATTTCTTCATTGCTCGCCTCTTTGACAACTTAATTGCCATAATGACAATAATATTGTCAATATAAGAATTGCCGTGCCCCGCTCAGAAGTCCAAACTGTCCCGAAACGAAAAACCCCGGCGCGTCGCCGGGGCAAATTCCATGCACTGCAGATCCTCGAAACGCATCGAGATCAAGGCGCGATCAGCTTCACCGGTTCCGGTTCCACGACGATCTCACACTTGACCGAGTTGGCAATGAAGCAGACGTCATGCGCTTTTTCATGGATCGCCGTCAGCCATTCCTGATCCGGCTTGTCGGTGCCGATCAAGGTGATCTCGGGCCTAAGAGCGACCTTGGTGATCGCCATCTTGCCGCGCGCGACACGGCTCATTTCGCCTTCCGCGTGGTCGCGATAGCTGGCGACATTGAAATTCGCGCGCCTTGCGAGGTCGAGGAACCAGAGCATATGGCAAGACGAGATCGCCGCAACAAATGCCTCTTCCGGATCGACGGCCGCCTCCACCGAATGCGGCAGGGGAACCACGGTCGGCGAGGCACTGGCGGGAACTTCAAGACCCCCGTCAAATCGCCAGATATGACCGCGCGAATACGCATTTGCCGCGTAGTCGCCGTCGCAGGCCCACTCCACCAGAGCCTTGTAGAAATGCCCCGCCATGGCTCACAATGTCTCCAGAAACGCCTTGTAGGCTGCCGCGTCGAGCAGTTCTGAAAGCTGGCTTTCATTGCCGACCTTCATCTTCAGAAACCAGGCAGCACCCTCCGGATCCTCGTTCACTTTTCCGGGCTCGTCCGCAAGTGCGTCGTTGACCTCAACGACCTCTCCGTCGATCGGTGCGTAGACTTCACTCGCGGCCTTGACCGATTCGACAACCCCGGCCTCGTCACCCTGTGCAATCTCGGCGCCGACCTCGGGCAGTTCGACGTAAACCACATCGCCAAGCTGCTCTTGCGCGTAGGCGGTGATGCCGACGGTTGCCACACCCGCCTCGACAGAAATCCATTCGTGATCTTTTGAGTAATAGGTCGTCATGTCATGATCCTAAGTCAGGGTTGTCCGGGAAAACTGCGGGGATTGAGCCGTGGGAATGTGCAAAAAGGTACGCCCGGAATCCAGCGGTTCGAGAGCCGGAACATCCAGGCGCAGTCTTTGACATCCCAACTGCTTCAATAAAGGCACATCGGCGTCGCTGGTCATCTACCGTCCCCGTGTTCAGAGCGCAGCCGTCAGGCCGGGTGTCTCCATCCCCGCCAGCCGGCGCCCCCTCTGTCCGAGAACCTGAGAGATTTCCCACAGGACGCGAAAAGGCATCCGGCAGCTACTCCGTCGGTGAGCAGTCCGCAACAGGTTCGGCGGAGCACTGCTTTCCAGAGCGTTTTTTCCCCTGCGGTCCTTTTGCCTGAGAGTTTCCGGGGCGGTTGCTCCTTCGGCACCGGGCTTTTCCACCCGGTTTCTCCCGCATGGGACAAGCGCGCAAAGACGCGCCCACCAGGGCACGACCCTGAGTGGAAACGGATTGTGAGAGGGCGACATGCCCTTGTCAATACGGGAGAATCTGCAAGTTT
>JBCBUA010000070.1:0-12979 GCA_039818365.1 Pseudomonadota bacterium | reverse complement strand
ATCCGCTTCCTGCGTACAGCTGTTCGCCCAATCCTCAACCGTCGCCTGGTAAAGCAGGCCTTCGGACTCGTCCTGCTTGCCGCGTTCGTAGTTCCGGATCAGGAAGGTATTCGACTTGAGCTCCATGGGGGGACAAGGAACCGGAGGCGCAAACGTCGCCGGCGACACCTCGATCGGTTCCTGGCCGCCGCTGATGATCTTGCCCGCAACGCTGTCCGTTCCGCCGCCGCACCCGGCGAGCACCGCCGCGCAGATACCGGCCGACAGACAGGTTTTCAGTTTCACATTTGCAAGAGCCTGAAACGCAGTGATCATCATCTTTCCATTGGATCGAACAGCAACATGGCGGAGTGTCATAGCAGGAAGACCCATCCTTGGCGAGATCACTTCACAGGAAAGCTTCAAGCAGCACAATGTGGCTGAAATAGTGCGCAGTTCCGCACACCCGACTTGACAGGAAACGGCTTGAACCCCTTATTGCGGCTATCAGGATTTGCTGAAAGGGCACTATGAGCATCCCCGAGCAGAACAAACCGCCGCTTTCCATCCGCCTTTGCGCACCACGCGGGTTTTGTGCTGGCGTCGACAGGGCGATCCAGATCGTCGAACTGGCACTGGAAAAGTACGGCCGCCCGGTCTACGTGCGTCACGAAATCGTGCATAACAAATTCGTCGTGGACGGGTTGAAGGCGAAAGGCGCGGTGTTTGTCGAAGAGCTTGACGAGATCCCCGCCAATGACGTCGACAAGCCGGTAATTTTTTCGGCGCACGGCGTTCCGAAATCCGTTCCCGAGGATGCCAAAGCCCGCAAGATGTTCTTCCTGGATGCGACCTGCCCGCTGGTTTCCAAGGTTCACAAGGAAGCACAGATCCACGACCGCCGCGACCGCGAAGTGCTCTTGATCGGGCATGCCGGCCATCCGGAAGTGATCGGCACCATGGGCCAGTTGCCCGAGGGCACGGTGGCGCTCATCGAAACCGAGGAAGACGCGCGCAAGTTCGAGCCGAAATCCGACAAGAACCTTGCCTACATCACGCAGACAACCCTTTCGGTTGACGACACGGCGGGAATCGTCGCGGTCCTGAAGGACCGCTTTCCCGACATCGTCGCACCGCACAAGGAAGACATCTGCTACGCGACCACGAATCGCCAGGAAGCGGTGAAACACGTTGCGCCAAGCGTGGATGCGATGGTTGTTGTCGGTGCCCCGAATTCGTCGAATTCACAACGGCTCAGGGAAGTCGCCGAACGGGCCGGCTGCCGGGTTTCCGTTCTGATACAGCGTGCAAGCGATATCAACTGGCCCGACTTTGACGGCGTTAGCTCGCTCGGCCTGACCGCCGGCGCGTCGGCCCCGGAAACCCTGGTCGAGGAGATCATCGACGCGTTTGCGCAGCGCTTCAGCGTCATCGTCGAGACCGTGCGAACGGCCGAAGAAACCATTTCCTTCAATCTGCCGCGCGAACTCAGAGACGTGGCCTCGCCCCCGCGCACAGCGACCGGATAACACCATGGCCGTATATACCGAAGTGACCGATGAGGAGCTGCAGGCCTTCATCGGCTCTTACGATGTCGGGCGCCTGCTCTCCTTCAAGGGCATTGCCGAGGGCGTTGAAAACAGCAATTTCCTGGTTCACACCGACAAGGCCTCGTACATACTCACGCTCTACGAAAAGCGCGTGAACCCGGACGACCTGCCCTTTTTCCTGAACCTGCTGCAGCACCTTGCCGGCAAGGGCCTGTCGTGCCCGACACCGGTTCCCTCCAAAGACGGCCAACTGCTCGGTGAACTGGCCGGCCGTCCGGCCGCGCTTGTCACCTTCCTGGAAGGGATGTGGGTCAAGAGACCGCGGGTCGAACACTGCGCCGGGCTCGGCAAGGCCATGGCCGAGCTGCATCTGGACGGCAGGGACTATGAAGGCTTTCGAACCAATGCACTCAACGTCGACGGCTGGCGGCCGCTGTTTGATCAATGCAGCGACCGGAGCGATGACGTTCTTCCCGGTCTCGGAGCTGAAATAGCGCGCGAACTCGACCATCTGGAAAAAGCCTGGCCGGACAATCTGCCGAACGGTGTCATTCACGCCGATCTCTTTCCGGACAACGTGTTTTTTCTCGGCGACGAACTGTCCGGGCTGATCGATTTCTACTTCGCCTGCAATGACGCGCTCGCCTACGACATAGCGATCTGCCTGAACGCCTGGTGCTTCGAGAAGGACCTTTCGTTCAATGTGACCAAGGCCCGGGCGCTCCTGAAGGGCTACACCAGCGTCCGGCCACTGGAGGCCGACGAATATGCGTCCTTGCCGACGTTGTGCCGGGGTGCCGCGCTGAGGTTCCTGCTCACGCGGCTCTACGACTGGCTGAGCGTACCGGAAGGCGCGCTCGTCACACCCAAGGATCCATTGGAATTTTTGAAGAAACTTCGATTTCACCAGACAATCGAAGGGACCCAGGCTTACGGGCTGGAACGATGACGGCTCAAAACCGCGTGACGATTTTCACCGATGGCGCGTGCTCGGGCAATCCGGGGCCCGGCGGATGGGGCGTGCTGCTGCGTTTCGGAGAACACGAGAAGGAACTGAAGGGCGGCGAACCGGAGACCACCAACAACCGCATGGAACTGACGGCCGCCATCGAAGCCCTGAAGGCTCTGAAACGGCCCTGCGCCATCGATCTTTATACGGACAGCACCTACGTGCGCAGCGGGATCCGCGAATGGCTGGAGGGCTGGAAACGCAAGAACTGGCGCACCAGCACCAACAAGCCGGTCAAGAACGCGGACCTGTGGCAGGCTCTCGACGAGGCGCAACAGCGCCACGACGTGACCTGGCACTGGGTCAAGGGACATGCCGGCCATCCCGATAATGAACGTGCCGATGAACTGGCGCGCGGCGGCATGGCTCCTTACAAGAACGGTGCCTGATTTCACGTTCCGGCGGAAAGGGACTAGACGTGCGAGTATTCTGGTGGTCCGCCCCGATTTCCAAGCGCCCTTCGGCACCGGACATGCCCGGTTCCGTCCTCATCATGGCGAACCCGACGTCCGGCGGATACAATGCGGATTTTCTGGACAAGGTGCGCATCCGTCTCGAAGACCTGGGTTTCCGGACCATCATCAGGCTCACGAAACACGCGGGTGAGATCGGCGAGACCTGTGCCGACCCCGCATTCAACGTCCGCACACTGGTCATTGCAGGCGGTGACGGATCGATCAATGAAGCGCTGACCGGCCTGCAGGCTCACCCCAACCCGCCACAACTCGCCGTGATCCCATTCGGAACCGCGAACGTTCTGGCCCTGGAACTCGGCCTGCCGCGAAATCCGCGCGCGATTGCCGAGATGATCTGGCGGCAGAAGACAAAACCGCTGCACTTCGGTCTTGCCAATGGCAGGCCATTCGTCCTGATGGCGTCCAGCGGTTTCGATGCAGAGGTTGTTCATGCGGTTCCGCTCGCGCTCAAGAGAAAGCTCGGCAAACTGGCCTATGTGATCACGGCGCTCAAGATCGCGTTCAAACGCAAGGCAACGAAGCTGAACATTCTGCTGGATGGCGAACCGCTTTCAGGAAAATTCGCGGTTGCCAGCAATGCACGCCACTATGGCGGACCGTTCGTGATCTGTCCTGGTGGTGCGACAGACCCCGGTCTGCATATGCTCGTGCTTGAACGGGACGACCCCTGGTCGTCCCTGCAATATGGGATTGCACTGGTGATGGGCCGGATCCACAAGGCGAACGGGGCAGCCGTGCGCCCGTTTTCGACCGCAAAGATCATCTCCGCGAGCCCTGTTGCAACCCAGGTGGATGGCGATCCGTTTGGTGCAACGCCAGTCGAAATTCGCAAAACCGAGAAGACGGTCCCCGTCCTGGTGCCCTGACGCGGAAATTGCGCCGGCCTGGATATCAGGCGCTCTCGGCCTCTGCCGGCATCTTGCGCAGCATCTTGGTGGCTTCCGACGCGGACATCGCTTCACCGAAGAAGAAGCCCTGGGCATATTCACAGCCGAGCTGATAGAGCTCAAGCGCATCGCCTTCGCTCTCCGCCCCTTCCGCAACCACCGACATGCCCAGATCGTGTCCCATTGCGACAATTGTGCCGAGGAGAACGGACCGTGCGGACGAATTGTTCGGCTTCACGAACGACTGGTCGATCTTGATCGTGTCGAACGGGAAACGCTGAAGGTAGGACAGCGACGAGTGGCCGGTTCCAAAATCGTCGAGCGACAGACCGGCGCCCAGGCCGCGCAGCCGTTCCAGCACCTTCGCCGAATATTCCGGGTTGGACATGACAAGGGATTCCGTCAGCTCCAGTTTCAAAGTTCCCGGCTCAAGCGATGTTCGGGACAGAACCGCTTTCACATCGTTGATGAGGTCCTGCTTCAACAGCTGCCTCGACGACAGATTGACGGAAACGAAGAGTGGCCGCTGCATCGGGTATTCGCGCTGCCAGAACGCAAGCTGCTGCGCGCCCTTGTCCAGAACATACATCCCCAGCTCGTTGATGAGCCCGGACTGTTCGGCAATCGGAATGAACTCGGACGGCGCGATCTTGCCGCGCTTGGGGTGGTTCCAGCGCGCCAGCACCTCGTAGCCGGCAATCGACTGGTCTTCCAGGCGAACGATGGGCTGGAAGAAGACACCAAGCGTCTCCTTCTTGATCGCATCGCGCAGATCCGCCTCCAGGTCCACGATGTTCTTGTCGAGCGGACGCAGGATCGGGCGGAACACTTCCTGCCGGTCCCCACCAAGCCGCTTGGCATGGTTGAGCGCGATCTCCGCGTTGGTCAGCATGTCCTCGACGGCCTGCTTGCCGCCTTCGAAAAACGCGATGCCTACCGAGCATGTCAGGAAGATCTCACGGTCCCCGAAGGTGATCGGCGCGCGCACCGCCTTTCGCAACGCATCGGCCAGAGCCACGATCCTGTCCGGTTCCTGCTCCGACAGCAGAACCAGCCCGTACTGGTCGCCAGACAGGCGTCCGAGCGTGTCCTGCTGGCCGATCAGGCGCCCAAGCCGGCGCGCGACGGTCAGCAATATGCTGTCACCGGCCGACAGGCCGATGCTGTCATTGACCTGCTTGAAGCGGTCCAGGTTGAGCACCAGAAGGGTCGGCTTCGATGTTTCCTCCGCCTTCGAGCGCACGACACTCGTGCTCAGCCGGTCGACGAAGAGCTCGCGGTTGGGCAGGCCCGTCAGATTGTCGTGCACCGCATCGTGCAGCAGGCGCTCCTCTGCCGTGCGCTCCTCGGTCACGTCCAGCAGCGTGCCGACGCATCTGATGACTTCACCGTCCGCGCCGATGATCGGACGTGCGCGCAGGCGGAACCAGCGAAAATGGCCGTCTTCGGATCTCAGGCGGAACGTCTGCATGACCTTGCCGCGGCGCTGGTCAATGACCGCGTCCAACGTTGCGCGAAACCGGTCGCGATCCTGCGGATGCAACACTTCCAGCCAGTCTCTTGCCGGACCTTCCAGAGCCCCGCGCTTCAAGTTGAGGAGTTCCTCCACCTCGTTGCCGGTGTAGATCCTGTCACGGTCAATGTCCCAGTCCCAGATGATGTCACCCGCGCCGGTGAGGGCGAGCGCCTTGCGCTCGACGTCGGAGATGAGCCCCTGCGCAATGGCGCCGCCCGCGAAGGCATGCTGCATCACCGTGAAGCCGATCAGGAGAACGATCAGCACGAGACCGCCGCCGAGAGCCGGCTGCACGATGTCGTTGGAAAGGTAGCCGGTCACGGTCATCGCCGACCCGACCAGCCAGGCAATCAGAAGGCACCAGGTCGGGATCAGGAGGATTGCACGGTCATAGTGCTGAAACGCGAGCACCGCGATGGTGATAAAGCCGAGTGCGCCAATCACGGCGAGGGAAAGCCGCGCAATGCCTGCAGCGATCGACGGATCCCAGACCGCAACTCCGAGCAGCCCGAGGATCAGGATCAGCGTCGTCAGCGCCAGATGGGAATAATGGATGTTCCAGCGGTTGAGGTTGAGATAGGCATAGAGAAAGATCAGCAGACTGGCTGCAAGCATGACCTCGGCACAGGCGCGCGCCAACTGGCTGCTGCCACCGTCGAGATTGAAGACGAGGCCCCAGAAGCCGAAGTCGATACACAAGTAAGCCAGAACGGACCAGGCAAGGGCGGCCGTAGCCGGAAACATCACCGTGCCCTTGACCACGAAGAGGATCGTCAGGAACAGCGCCAGCAGGCCCGAAATGCCGAGGATGATGCCGCGATAGAGCGTGTAGGCGTTGATCGTTTCCTTGTAGACGTCCGGCTCCCAGATCCGGACTTCAGGCAGGTTCGGTGTCGTCAGTTCCGCCACGAAGGTGACAATCGACCCGGGGTCGAGCGTCACCAGAAAGACATCCGCCTCGAGACTCTTGAGCCGGACCGGCGCGATACCCTGGCTCGGCGTGATCGCTGTAATGCGGGACGACCCCAGATCCGGCCAGAACAGGTCCGATCCGTCCAGTTTGTAATTGGGCACTACGATCAGGCGGTCGATCTGTTCGTCGCTGGTGTTGGCGAGTGCAAAGACGGCCCAGTTGGTATTGCTTCCGTCGCGCGACGGCACCTCGATCCGGCGCACGATGCCGTCGGCGCCCGGCGCAGTGGACACCTGAAGGCGTGTCCCGGCATCCCGGTGCATCTCGATGGAATCTGTGACGTCCAGCGCTTCGACATCAATCGGAACGGGGATCGGCTCAAGAGCAATTGCGGGGGCGCCAGCAAGCGCCGCAACAACAGTACAAAAGACAAAAAATGTACGTCTGATCAAATTGAGGATCTGATCGGCTGAAAAAATCGACATGGAGCGAAGAACTACCGGGTTGTGGCTCATGTCACAAGAATTCTTTCAGCATACCCTCTACACTGGGCGTGATTTTCCCTGAAAACGCTGCGTGGTCTTCCGCAAGACAGGCAAAAAGCAGATGATCCTGCCAAGTCCCGTTTATTAACAGATAGTTGCGCGCATACCCCTCGCGGCGAAACCCGGCGTTCTCGAGCAGGCGAATGGACGGTGTGTTGACCGGAATACAGGCCGCTTCGATGCGATGCAGGTTCAGGACGTTGAAGCAAAACGGCAAAATCATGGCAACGGCGGCGGACATGTGCCCCTTGCCCGCATGACGCTCACCCATCCAGTAGCCGAGCGTCGCCGACTGGCTGACACCACGCCGGATGTTGCTGAGCGTCAGTCCACCGAGAATATCCTGCGTTCTTGACCGGAACAAAAGGAAGGTCAGGCTGCGGCCCTCCTTGCGGTCTTTGGAATAGCGCCGCAAGCGCCGTCTGAACCCGGATTTTGTCAGGTCGTCCGACGGCCAGAGAGGTTCCCACGGCTTGAGGAATGCGCGGCTGTCTTCGCGCAGTTCCGCCCAGGCCTTGAAATCGCACATGAGCGGCGGGCGCATGAAATAGCCCCCTGCTTCGATAAGCAGCTCGGCGTCAGGTGCAGATCCCGGCCGTAGCAACGCCATGCACAGAACTCCGTGTCTACAAGGAGGCGGCGGCCCGCAATACCGGCCCCTGCTCCAGTCTTCCCGTCAGGTCATCGACCGTCATGATGCCATCCACGGGGCCAATCGCCGTCAGCGTTGGCTCCGTGCCGACAAAGGTCTCGTGTGCCACCCGGCGCATGTCCTCCGCAGTGACAGCCTCGATCTTACTCGAAATTTCGTCCGGACCAAGCACGCGTCCATGGACCAGGATCTGCCGTGCGATCTGTCCGGCCCGTGCCGCAGGGCTTTCCAGGGCCATCATCAATCCGGCCCGTATCTGTGCACGCGACCGTGCGACTTCCTCGTCGGTGATCGTCTGCGACGCCGAAACCAGTTCATCGGCAATCATCGGCATGAGGGCGGCAAGGTCGTCATGGCTGGTGGCGGCATGCAGACCGAACAGTCCCGTGTCGGAAAAGGCCCAGTGAAAGCTGTAGATTGCATAACACAGCCCGTGCTTTTCCCGGATTTCCTGGAACAGCCGCGAGGACATCCCGCCACCAAGGACGGAGGCCAGGATCTGGATCGTGTAGTAGTCGTCGGACTTGTACGGCAGACCCTCAAAACCAATAAGGACCTGAGCTTCCATCAGGTCCTTGCTGCGCAGGGTTTCGCCGCCACGATATTGCGCGGTTGTGTCGCCTGCTGCAGCCTTGTTGTCGAAACCGCTGAATTTCTCGCGCGCCAGCGCGACCAGCTCGTCATGGTCGACGGCGCCGGCGGCAGCCAGGACCATGTCGGGCGCCCGGTAACGGTCCGCCAGATATGCGTTGAGCGCGTCCCTGTTGAAACCTTGCACGGTTTCGGGTGTCCCGAGAATGGGACGGCCGATCGCCTGATCCGGCCAGGCCGTTCCCTGAAACAGATCGAAGGCCTGATCTTCCGGTGAATCGTTGGCCGCGCCGATCTCCTGCAAAATGACATGCTGCTCGCGCGCGAGTTCCTGTTCATCGAAGGTGGAGTTCTGCAGGATGTCCGACAGGATATCGACTGCCAGGGGTGTGTCTTCCGACAGGATCCGCGCGTAGTAGTTCGTGTGTTCTATGCTCGTCGAGGCATTCAGTTCGCCGCCGACCGCTTCGATCTCCTCCGCGATGCTGCGCGCGGTTCTGGTCTTGGTGCCCTTGAACGCCATATGCTCAAGCAAATGGGTGATGCCGTTCTGCTGCACGGTTTCAGCACGGGATCCGGTCCGTACCCAAACCCCGAGAGCCGCCGTCTTCAGATACGGCATCTGGTCGGTCACGACCGTCATCCCGTTGTCCAGGACCGTTGTTTGTACTTTCATATAGCTACACCCTGGCGGTGACGGCCCTGGCGTGGTTTTCGATGTATCGCTCCACCACGTCCTGTTCTGCCGCCAATACCTGCTGGCGCTCCTCCGCAGTCATCATGTTCTTCAGGTCATCGGGCAATTCTGGACGATTACCCGAGGCTTTTTCAACCGCATCCGGAAACTTTGCCGGATGTGCGGTTCCCAGAACCACCATCGGCACCGAACCGTCGTCGTGATCTTTCGCCACGTGAACGCCGATCGCGGTATGCGGGTCCAGCAGATATCCGGCCTCTTTCCAGACCTCTGCAATCGTTTGAGATGTTTGCGTCTCGCTGCTGCGTCCGGCCCCGAAATGCGCCCGGATCCCCGAAAGCGGTTGTTCCTCGATGGAAAAGCTGCCCGACTGGGACAACTGGTTCATCATCTGGCGTACTGCCGCGCCGTCGCGGCCGCTCACCTCGGCCAGAAGACGTTCGAAATTGGACGAGACCTGTATATCCATCGACGGCGAGATCGTCGGAGTGACGCCCCGCTTTTCATACCGGCCGGTTTCAAGCGTGCGCGCCAGAATGTCGTTCATGTTGGTGGCGACGATCAGCTTGTCCACCGGCAGACCCATTTTCATGGCCGCGTAGCCTGCGAAGATATCGCCGAAATTGCCCGTCGGCACCGTGAAGGACACTTTGCGCGACGGAGCTCCAAGGGCGACGCCTGCCACGAAGTAGTAGACGATCTGCGCCAGGATCCGCGCCCAGTTGATCGAGTTGACGCCCGAAAGCGCGACCCGGTCGCGGAACGAGAAGTGGTTGAACATGCCCTTTACGATCGCCTGGCAATCGTCGAAGTCTCCCGTGAGCGCAAGCGCGTGCACATTGTGCTCGGAGGGCGTCGTCATCTGCCGGCGCTGGACATTGGAAACGCGGCCATCGGGAAACAGGATGAAGATGTCGGTCCGGTCACGGCCCCGAAAGGCTTCGATCGCCGCGCCGCCGGTGTCCCCCGACGTTGCGCCAACGATGGTCGCGCGCAGACCCTTCTGCGCCAGCACGTAGTCCATCATGCGGCCGAGGAGCTGCATCGCCACGTCCTTGAAGGCCAGTGTCGGTCCGTGAAAGAGTTCGAGGATGAAGGTGTTCGGAGCCGTTTGCACGAGAGGCGTAACCGCAGGGTGCCTGAACCCGGCATAGGCCTCGTCGATCATGTTCTTCAGATCATCCGGCGGGATCGCATCGCCGACAAAAGGCTCGATGATCTGCAATGCGACGTCGCTGTAAGGTTTGCCTGCAAACGAAGCGATGGTGCCGGCATCAAACTGCGGCCAGTTTTCGGGAAGATAGAGACCACCGTCGCGGGCAAGCCCCTGCAGCAGGACATCGGAAAATTCCAAGACCGGCGCCTCACCGCGCGTACTGCTGTATTTCACCCTGCCATTTCCCTCTTCCGCGTGTCTCGCAAGCCGCGTCCGCTGCCTCCTGCGGCGCGACCCAAACCACATGTCCAACCCGGCATGCGCCGATCACCATGCCATTCAAGCGACTTACGCGCCATAACATTCAAGTGCAAGTCGGTTTTGGCGAATTCAATGACCGTCAGCGGACAGTATCGGAAGGCTGCGACCGGCATGCGGATCAGGCGTGCCCGGCATCGGTGTAGAGCATGGCCGGATCGATCCCCATGGAGCCGAGCGCCCGGTGCCACTTTGCGCCGAAGTCCGTGTCGAACAGGATCTCGGGATCGGCGGGCGCCGTCAGCCAGCCATTCGCCTGGATTTCATTTTCCAGCTGACCTGGAGCCCAGCCGGCGTAACCGAGCGCAAGGATCGCCTGTTCGGGTCCGTCCCCCTGCGCGAGCGCGCGCAGGATCTCAAGTGTTGCCGTCAGGCAGATCCCGTTGTCGATTGTCAGCGTCGACTGATTGAGCATGAAATCATCGCTGTGCAGGACGAACCCCCGCTCCACCTCCACGGGGCCTCCCTTGTGCACGTTCATATCCCGGACGCTGTCCGGCAGGCGAATGGCGCTCTCATCATTGAGGATATCAAGCTGGATCAGCAGTTCCTCGAGCGAGAGGTGCCGCGCGATCTGATTGACGACAAGACCCATGGCCCCCTGATCCGAGTGCGAACACAGGTAAATCACAGAATGTTCGAACCGGCTGTCTGCCATGCTCGGCATTGCAATCAGAAACTGTCCTTCAAGAGAGTCCGTTTCGTCTGCTCCGGTCATCTTACCTCGACACACTCTGTGACATTCGCCGATAGGCCAGAAGCATAGCGTTTTTAGATGGCTTTGTTAATGACTGTTTCTACCTATGATACTTCCTGATTTTCACTTCGGCATAACGCGGCCGTCACGCGTTTATGACCAACCGTGCCCCGGCCAGCCGATGACGCACCAGACAAACTGGTGTAGCACTGGCCGCATGACAAAAACCGTCCTGACCTTTCTCGCTGCATTCCTGTGCACCCTCGCCACCGCCCGGGCCGCCATGACGGACTGGGTGGAAGTTCATGGCGGAGCTGTCCGCCTGATTTCCACGGGGCCCCTGCAGGACGGACAGTACAAGGCAGGCCTGGAGTTCCTGATGGAACCTGGATGGCACACCTATTGGCGCTATGCCGGCGAAGCCGGCATACCTCCGCAGATAAGCGTCACCCGCTCCAAAAATGTTGCGGAACTCGACGTCCTTTATCCTGTGCCGGAGCGCTACGATGACGGGTTCTCTGAATCGATCGTCTATCATGACGGCATCGTTCTGCCATTCCTGATAACCCCCGACAGCGCAGAAGACCCGGCCCACCTTGAGATCGAAGTCTTTTTCGGCATCTGCAAGGACATCTGCGTTCCGGGCGAAGCGTCCCTGTCTCTTAACTTTCGCCCCGGTGACCGGGACGACAAGCTGGCAGGCAAACTTGTTCAGCGCGATCTTTCCGCAGTGCCCGGTGCCGGACCTGCCGATGGCCTCGACATCACGTCCGTGTCCCACGACGGCGCCGACTACATCATGATCGAGACACGGGCCGCCGATGGTCAGGACATCGACCTGTTCGCGGCGGGGCCGGAAGGTTCGTACATCGGGCTTCCGAAGCTTGTGTCGCATACCGATGGCATCGCCATCTGGCGCCTTTCAACCAAGGGGCTGGCGACCACTCCGGATGACGACCAGTTGAGGCTTGTGCTGACAGCGGGCGGATCGGGCATCGAGCAGTTGCAACGCATTCAGCCCGCATGGCTGAAATAAAGCGCCGCAAGGTCTGCGTTTCAAACTTCGCCTGCAAGTCTCCCCTCGACGTTTGACGGCAGACGCCCTATGTCTGCGTCAGCGATTTCTTCGTAGAGCCATCCAGCAAAGGGATATTCGAGATGACAATCAAGGTTGGGGATCGTCTTCCGGACGCCACATTCAAAATCATGGGCAGCGACGGGCCCGGCGAGATGTCGGTTGCCGATCTTTCGGGCGGCAAGACGCTTGTGCTGTTCGGCGTGCCCGGGGCATTCACGCCGACGTGTCACATGAACCACCTCCCCGGTTTTGTCGAGCATGCAGAAACGCTCAAGAACAAGGGTGTCGACACGATCGCCGTACTGTCCGTCAACGATGTCTTCGTCATGGATGCCTGGGAAAAAGCGTCCAACACCGGCGGGAAAATCACTTTCCTGGCCGATACGGGCGCAGACTTTGTCGAAGCAATCGGGCTCGGTCTCGGACCGGCACCGATCTTCGGTCATCTTCGCTCCCAGCGGTTTGCCTTGATCGCAAAGGACGGCGAGGTCACGTTCCTGGCCGTTGAAGACGCGCCCGGCGAAGCAACGAAAACCGGCGCAGCCGCCATTCTGGAAGCGCTCGGCTAAGTACCTAAGTTCCGGCATCCTGCTTGCGCGGCCAGAGAACACTGGCCGCGTAGGCGAGAAACACACCGACAAGTGTCGCCGCGAGCCCGAACCAGGTCAGCGCGTATCCAAGATGATCATTCTTGAACCGGACCAGGGTTTCACCCGCCTGCGGCAAGCCGGTCGCCGGTGTTGCGGCCGCGCCCAGATCGACGCTGTAAGGCGCGAGGCTGGCAGGGCTGAGACCCAGTACCTCACCCATTGCACCGGTATCGCGCGCAAACCATAACCTGTCCGTCGCGTTCGGTTCAGGCGTCGTCCAGTTCGGCTTTTCGCTCAACCGCAACAGCCCAGTCACCTCAACATT
>JBCBUA010000069.1:0-20658 GCA_039818365.1 Pseudomonadota bacterium | reverse complement strand
GCCTTTTGGCGTTGTCGGGGACAGGATCACGACAGAACAGGGTTATCAGGAAGCCCGGGAGGTCGCCCTTGCCGTCTTGGCCAATCTCAAGGCGGAGCTTGGCGAGCTGTCGCGGATCGTCGGATGGGTCCGCGTTTTTGGCATGGTCACGTCCGCGCCCGGTTATTCTGACCAGCACGTTGTCGTCAACGGGTTCAGCGATCTTGTCATCGAGGTGTTCGGAAAGGACGTGGGCCGCCATGCCCGTTCGGCCATTGGTGTTTCAGGATTGCCACTTGGGTTCGCCATGGAAATCGAGGGAGAGGTTCTTATCGCACCGTGAATGCCAGGCAGCCTCCCGCTCCGTATCTTGGCGATTTCCACGGCATGCTAATCGTTGGCGTTCGGGACGTGGTGCCGGCGCCGTCAATTAAGGGCATTTGATTTGCCGGAAAAGTAGATGTTGTTTCTCATTATCGGGCTGCCCGCTCCCGCGAAACTCCGGAGACCCGCAGGCCTCCGGATGGCTTCAGATCATCGCGTGAGATAGCCGCCGTTGATCCAGACCGTTTGCCCGTTGACCCATTGCGACTCGGCACTTGCGAGGAAGGCGACGATGGGCACGATGTCTTCGACCAAAGCCAGGCGCTGTTCGGTTGACAGGCGCGCGGCATAGGCCGCCGACTGTTCGCTCTCCTGTGCATGGAAGAAAGGGGTGTCCACCGGGCCGGGCGCAAAGGAATTCACGGTGATGCGTTTCGCACCCAGCTCCTTTGCCAGCATGCGCGTATATTCCTCGACCGGTGCCTTGGTCCCGGAATAGATCGTGTAGCCCGGCGCGGCGCCGGCAAGGAGCGACGTGCCCGTGTTGATGATGCGGCCACCGTCGCGCACACGAAGGGCAGCTTCCCGCAAGCTGTAAAACAGACCCCTGTTGTTGATCGCGTCCAGCCTCTCGAATTCTTCGTCGGTGAAGTCGGCCAACGGCTTTTTCAGGATTGCCCCGGCATTGTTGAGAACAATGTCGACGCCGCCAAAGGCCTGTTCAGCGATATCGTACATGGCGCGTACATTGTCGGCCTGTCCGAGATCGCCCATTGTCAGGGCCGCACGTGCCCCCTGTGCCTCGATCAAACGGACGGTCTCTTCCGCCTGATCGCGGGTTTCGGCGCGGTGGTAATGCACCACGACATCGGCGCCCATGGCTCCCAGTCTGACCGCGAATGCGCGTCCCATGTTGTTGCGCGCGCCGGAAACGATTGCCACTTTGCCTGCAAGCGGTTTCTCGGTCGCCGCCTGGGCATCTGTGCTTGTCGCTGCTGCGCCAGCCAGCGCGGCAACACCCACGCCGGTCAGAACGGACCGGCGCGATACGGAATGGTTCTCGGTGATCATGTCAGTTTCTCCTGTGAAGAAGGGTTGAGGCCGCCATCGGTCCTGATGGAGGTGCCTGTGATGAGCGCCTTAAAGCGCGCGTCTTCCGGTTGCCGCCTGCGGCCAGCGCCGTTTGTCCGTTCAGGGGCGCTGCCGTGCTCCAGGCTGCTTCAGCCGTGAAGAGAAACCTAGGTGATCGGAAAATCAGGCATCAGTCGTTGAATTGACATTCCAATGTAGACAAAATAACAACACCTTCATGAAAAAGGCGGGCGAAGTGGCATTTCTGAAGGTTGTCGAACTCGGCTCGATCCGTGCCGCTGCGCGCGCTCTGAACCAGGACCCGTCCGGCATTTCGCGGCGTATAACCCAGCTGGAACAACGGCTCGGTACGAAACTCGTGGACCGGAGCGGGAACGTCACGACCGCAACTGCCCAGGGTCAGCTCTACTATGAACGTCTGTCGGTGATCATCGATCAACTCGACGCATTGGAGGCGGAGGTAAGCGGAGAGGATCTTGTTCCGGGCGGATTGTTGCGAGTCACCTCGGCGATTGATTTTGGCCAGGAATTTGTCACCGATTGGCTTCTCGACTACCGGCGCATGTATCCGGCGGTCGAATTTGACCTGATATTGGCCAGCGGATTTGTCGATCTCGCCCAATCCGGCATTGATGTTGCGCTTCGTGTCGGAAACCTGCCCGACTCAAGCCTGATTGCGAAAAAACTTGCAGACGTGCCGCGCACCCTGGTTGCCTCTCCGGAGTACCTCAGACGCAAGGGGACACCAGCGGAGCCGGCCGAATTGGCCCATCATGACCACGTCTTCTTCTCTCCGGGCAACCGGCAGCAGCCGCTGGAACTGACCGGGCACGACGGAACCGTTGTTCACATCAAACGCGCGCCCGGCGGCGTTTCAATCAACTCGGTTCGATCGGCGGTGAAGGCCGTTGTCGATGGGCTTGGAATTCATGCCGGCCCGCTTTGGGCCTTTTCCGGTCACATCGCACGCGGCGACGTTGTGCCGGTCCTGCCAGACTATGCTCAGAGACAGCTTCCGCTCTATGCCGTCCGGCAACCCTCGGCCATCGTTCCTGCCAGGATCTCAAGCTTCATAAGGCATGTTGCGGAACGTGTCCGGACCGTTGAGGGCCTGAACACGGTGTCCTGAACGAAAAGGCGGACCGCACTTGTGGCCGGAGCCTGCCCCCGGCGCTGTTGTATTTGCCGCCGGGTTGGATTAGGTGCACTCATCCAATGTGAGTTCGGACTGGGCAGAAGGTGACCATTGATTGATTTCCTGGATGCATCGGAGGCACTTGCCAGGGAAATGGACCTCCTCGAGGACGTCAGCCGGCATCCCGGCCGGCGGCATCTCTGGTTCTGGGAAAGTCCGAAATGCCTGGTCGCGCCGAAGAGCCTGAGCAGCAAGCCCACCTTTGAACGGGCCGCGCTTGCGCTGGAGGCGGACGGCTGGCCGGTCCGCCTGCGCAGCACCGGTGGAGACGTGACCCCGCAAGGGGCCGGTATTCTCAATGTGTCGCATGTCTACGCAACAGAGCCGGGAGAACCCGTCGACCTGAAGCGGGAATATGACCGGCTGTGCACCCCGATCGAAACGGCGCTCGGCGCAGGTGCAGGCAGGGGCTGGCAACCGGGCGCCTTTTGCGACGGTGAATTCAATGTTCAGCTGAACAACCGGAAATTTGCCGGAACCGCCATGCGCATTCGCCGGGGCAAGGCGGACCGGAAAAGAAGCGCCATTCTTGCGCATGCGATCATGCTGATCGAGCCGGTTTCAATCGATGCCATTGCGGCCATCAACCGCTTCCTGACCCACCTGGGTGAGGCGCGCAGGATCGACGTCGACGCACATGCCAGCCTTCCGCAGAGCTACAGCAAGCAAGCGTTCGTCGCCGCGCTTAGCAAGGCCTTTCTCCGGTAAGGGACGCAGCCCTGCTTGGCCGATGCCCTGATGCGTCCGACGGCGAGCGCGCGACTGCCGCTAATGCCCTCCTTTAGATCTGGCCCTTTCATCTGACTGCCGGCCGCAACCGGCCGTGCGACGTTTCGACACTCGTTCAACTCAACACGTGTTATTGCAGAATTGGTAAAAAATATATACCAATAGGCAAATCTCGTGATTTCGCAGCGGGGTGTCCGGCAGCGGATCTTGCCGGCTTCTACAATTTCACCGGCTTCCGACACGCGACCTGACGCGCTGATCAGGACCGGAAATGGACTTTTGGGGGTTTTGGATGCAGCCAGGTGACGAACGAACTCCGAATACCGATTTTGTCGCAAACCTTCAGGACATCGCCGGCAGGCGGCATGTCATCACCAATCAGCGTTCGATGAAACGGTTCTGCAAGGGGTTCCGGTCCGGCGAAGGGGAAGCGATTGCCGTCGTCAGGCCAGGTTCGCTGCTCGAATACTGGCAGGTTTTGAAAGCCTGCGTCGGCGCCGGCAAGATCGTCGTCCTGCAGGCTGCAAACACGGGCCTCACAGCCGGCTCCACCCCCGTTGGCACCTACGACAGAGACGTTGTCGTGCTCAACACGACGCGGATGGACGCTATCCAGCTTCTGGATGGCGGCAAACAGATTGTCAGCTTTCCGGGCGCCACGCTCTTCAAGCTGGAAAGGACGCTGCGGCCCTTGGGCCGGTTGCCCCATTCGGTTATCGGCTCTTCCTCCATCGGGGCCTCGGTTGTGGGCGGCGTTTGCAACAATTCCGGCGGCTCCCTGATCGAGCGCGGGCCGTCCTACACCGAACTCTCCCTGTTTGCCCAGGTCGATGAGACCGGTGAGCTGCAGTTGGTGAACCACCTCGGCATCAGGCTTGGCGACACGCCCGAAACGATTTTGACGCGTCTCGAGACCGGCGACTACACCGCTGCCGACATGGAGACAACCAACGCAAGGGCGTCCGATACCGGCTATGTCGAGCGAATCCGCGACGTCGATGCCGACACCCCCTCGCGCTTCAACAACGACCCCGGCCGCTTGTTCGAGGCGTCGGGCTGCGCGGGCAAGCTTGCCGTCTTCGCCGTGCGACTCGATACGTTCCCGAAGAACGAGCGGGAGCAGGTGTTTTATATCGGAACCAACGACACCGGCACGCTGACGCGCCTGCGCCGGGACCTGCTGCCGTCCCTAAACACCCTCCCGGTGTCCGCGGAATATATGCACCGCGAATGCTATGACATTTCAAAGCGGTACGGAAAAGACACGCTGGTCATGATCGACAGGCTGGGCACCGACCGCCTGCCGGCATTTTTCGCGCTCAAGGGCTGGCTCGACGCGCGGCTGAACAGGCTGCCGCTGTTGCCCCGGAACCTGATCGACCGCGTCATGCAGGGGCTTTCGAACATCTGGCCGAACGTCCTGCCGAAACGCATGGAGGCCTTCCGCGACCGGTTCGAACATCATCTGATCCTGAAAACCCGTGACGGCGGTATTGAGGAGGTTGAGGCCTATCTGAAGGAAACCTTCGACGGCAAAAGCGCGGACTGGTTCGCCTGTGATCCGCGCGAGGGCAAGATTGCAGGCCTTCACCGCTTTGCCGCCGCCGGAGCGGCCGTCCGCTTCATGGCGGTGAATGAGGGAAAGGTCTCCGATATCCTCGCCCTCGACATCGCACTGAGACGCAACGACCAGGACTGGTTTGAACGCCTGCCGCCCGAAATCGACGAGGCGCTCAGCCACAAGCTCTATTACGGCCACTTCTTCTGCCACGTTCTCCATCAGGACTATGTCGTCAAGGCGGGCTACGACGCCAACGAGATCAAGGCCAGAATGATCGAGGTCCTTGACGAACGCCGGGCAGAGTTTCCTTCCGAACACAATGTCGGACACCTTTACAAGGCCAAGCCGGCCCTGGCCGGTTTCTACAAGACATGCGACCCGACCAACACCCTCAACCCCGGCATCGGCAAGATGTCACGGCGCAAGAATTATCTTTAGGGATGGCACGGAGCTGTTGCACCAACCGGTCGGGCGTAGAGTTGATCCGGTTTTGTGATGCTGATCTGCGATGGAATAGGAACAATGGCGGAGAGAGGGGGATTCGAACCCCCGGAACGCTTGCGCGCTCAACGGTTTTCGAGACCGCCCCGTTCAACCACTCCGGCACCTCTCCGCGGTACTTGCGACAAACGGGTCTCAAGTGGCGCGGAACATAGACAAGCTCCTTTTTATCCGCAAGACCCGATTTGCATTCTTTGAACAGACAGTTTGGTCTGTGAGCGTTGACGGTTTATGCAGGCACGTGATGCCGAAGGTGCTGCGGATGTGATCCAGCCGTGATGATTGCGCGCCCGGTTGACAGGCCGGTCAGCGATCGCCGTTATGCGTGCGCGGGCGTTGCGGGCCGATGGCTCCACATTTCCGTTTGACTCCGCGTGCCGGAGAGTTATATTGCGCGGGCTCGAAAAGGTTCATCTTTTTCGGGTTTTCTTTGTCGATCAAGGCCTGGCGGGCTTTTCGCTTCACGCAACCCGACACAAAGATCTGTCCGACGGATGGCAATCCGCTGGGGCAGGCGCCTGAGTTCGACCTGAATGCAACCGGTGCTCTTGAGAGCCAAAAGGCCTGTGCCGGTGTCAAAAACGAAAAGAAGGACGTGCGCGACATGTTCGCTGTAATCAAAACCGGTGGCAAACAGTACACTGTTGCCGCAGACGACCTCCTGAAGGTCGAAAAACTCGACGCCGAAGCCGGCAGCACCGTCACGTTTGACGAAGTGCTCATGGTTGGCAACGGCACGGACACGACCGTTGGCGCTCCGACCGTGGAAGGTGCCAGCGTGGTTGCGGAAGTGGTCGATCAGGGCCGTGGCCGCAAGATCATCGTATTCAAGAAGCGCCGGCGTCAGAATTCCCGCCGCCGCAACGGCCATCGTCAGTCCTTCACCCTCGTCAAGGTGACCGACATTCTGACCGGTGGCGCAAAACCGGCCAAGAAGGCTGCGCCGAAAAAGGCAGCGCCGAAGGCTGAGCCTGAAGCCGAAGCAGCGCCTGCTGCTGAAGCGGCTCCGAAAACCGAGGAAGCCCCGAAGGCTGCCGCGGCCAAGGAAACCAAGAAGGAAGATGCAGCTGTCGAGCCGCTCTTCACCGCACCGGACGGCAAGGACGATCTGAAGAAGATCTCCGGCGTCGGCCCGGTCCTTGAGAAGAAACTGAACGCTCTGGGCATCACCACCTACGAGCAGATCGTCAACTTCTCTGCGGACGACATCGCCCGCGTTGATGAGGTCCTGAATTTCAAGGGCCGTATCGAACGCGACAACTGGGTTGAACAGGCCAAGGAACTGGCAGGCCAGTAAGCCGCCGTTTCAGGACTGTTGATTTAAGAATTCGAAGAACGAGGAGTTCTAACGATGGCACATAAGAAGGCAGGCGGTTCGTCCCGCAACGGCCGCGACTCAGCTGGCCGCCGTCTCGGCATCAAGAAATATGGCGGGGAATCCGTGATTCCCGGCAACATCATTGCGCGGCAGCGTGGCACGACGTGGCACCCGGGCACCGGCGTGGGCATGGGCAAGGATCACACCATTTTCGCGACCGTGGAAGGCAAGGTTCAGTTTAAGGCGACCGCCAACAAACGAACACTCATCAATGTGGTCCCAGTGGCGGAAGCTGCGGAGTAAAGCCGACGTGAATTTTCGAAACGCCGGCGTCCCATAAGACCCCGGCAATTCGAGACAGGTCAGCAACCAGAGACCAGTCGAAGATCCAAGGGGGAGATGGGACGCCATCTCTCCCTTGATTTGTTTGTGCTGGAGGAAATGATGGTTGTTGAAAGCGATGGATTGTTAGACGAGAGCAGTTTGGTTGCGGCCCCGTTGCCGCAGGACGCGGTTCATGTGCGGCTCGACATGCCGCGCAAGGACGACCTGGCCGATCTGGTGTTTCTGGCCAACAACAAGACCGTGGCGGCGAACCTCGCCATGATGCCTCACCCGTTTACCCTGGAAAATGGCCGTTCCCTGATAACGCGGGCGGCGCAGGTAAGAAAGAACACCGGCCTTTTTGCCATCCGGCTGAAAAGCACCGGCCGTCTGATCGGCGTTGCCAAATACGCGGCGCTGGAGGAGGACGGATCCGTGCATGTCGGCTACTGGCTGGGCGAACCTTTCTGGGGACAGGGCTATGCCACCGAAGCGGTGCATGCGCTGGTCGATCATGCCTTTACCCATCATGACATGGACGAGCTCCAAGGCTCCTGCCGGGTCACCAATCCGGCCTCGCGCCGGGTGCTGGTGAAGTCCGGATTCCAGTACCGGGATCAGGCGATGATCCGGTCCATCGGCGCGGGCGGATCCGTGCCGATCGAAAGATATGTTTTGGACAGAACCGTTTGGAAATCTTTGAAAGGATGGGGGCAGGGACAATGACCGGATTGCAGGACCTGAAAACGCGACGATTGATCTTGCGGCCGATCGCCATGGCGGATGCCGAGGCGATGATCGAACTGGGCGGCAAGGATTTCGAGGTCGCCCGCTGGATGACGTCGTTCGCCTGGCCTTACGAGGAAGGGTCGGCCGAAGCTTTCCTGAAGACGGTCGTCGGCAAGGATCCGCTGGAAACCGAAGCGGTGTTCGCGATCACGCTCGGCGGGGTTTTCATCGGCATCGCTGCGGTTGAAGCGCCTGGCGATCTTGACAATCTCGCTGATCATCCGACGCTCGGCTATTGGATCGGCCGGCCGTTTCAGGGGCACTGCTATGCCAGCGAGGCCGTTGAAGCGGTGATCGAATGGGCCTTTGCAGCCCATGGCACCGAGGCTCTTGCAGCTCGTGCCTACGAGGAAAACTTCCGCTCCCGCGGGCTGCTGCGCAAACTCGGTTTCAAGCCCTACAGCATGACCGAGCGGTTCTCCCGGGCGCTTGACCGAAAGGTCTCCAACGTTGTCGTCCGGCTGGCGCGCTCCGACTTCGAGGCTCGAAAGGCCGCGGCATGATACCCGTGCTTTTAAGGTCAAGGCGTCTGACACTGCGCCCTCCGGCGTGGTCAGACGCGGATCGCCTGACCGAATTGATCGGAGACTACGACGTCGCAAAGATGCTCTCGGTGGTTCCGCATCCCTATGCACCCGACGACGCTCACTGGTGGCTGAACCAAATCGCCTCCGAAGAGCAGGAGGGAGAGTGCGCCTTCGCCATCGACAACGGCGAAGGTCTGATTGGGGCGGTTTCGCTTGGGCGGCCGGGTGCCTTTCCCACACTCGGCTATTGGCTTGGCCGTCCCTATTGGGGCCAGGGCTACATGACCGAAGCTGCCAGCGTGGTGCTAGACTGGTTCTTTTCCACCTCCGGCTTGCAATCGATCGAGTCCGGTGCGCTTGTCGAAAACACGGCTTCAATGAAGGTTCTGACAAAACTCGGTTTCAAGCGAGGAATGCAGCGGGAGCTCCATATCCGCGCGCGCGGGCTATCCATGACGTCGATGCGCGTATCTCTGCTTCGTGAAGACTTTTTTGAAAAGGGAGCAACCCTTTGCAAAACGTGACGATCGCGACCGGCAGGTTGGTCCTCCGCCCTCCGCATCCGGGCGATCTCGACCGGTGTGCCGACCTGCTTGGCGACTATGAGGTCGCCAAGATGCTGTCGCGCGTGCCCTATCCGTACGACCTGGAACAGGGGCGGCAGTATCTGGAACGGTCGGCCGCGCGTTGGGAGACTGTCGAAACGGCGGACGAACTCGGCTTTCATATTGACCATGAGGGCGAATTGATCGGCGGTCTGGGCTTCAAAAAGTTGCAGGAGACCCCGGAGATCGGCTATTGGCTGGGGCGGCCCTATTGGGGCAGGGGGTTCATGAGCGAGGCCTTGACCGCCGCAATTGGCTGGATGTTCGACAACACGGTGCACGAGCTTCTGGCCTGCGAAGCCATGCTGGAGAACCCGGCCTCGATCAAAGTGATGGAAAAGGCCGGTTTCCGGCCCGTCGGCGAAGTCGGCTGTGCGAGCGTTTCGCGCGGCGAAACCTTGCCCGCCATCAGAAGCGAATTGACACGAACGGATTTCATGCGCGGTCTTTGACCTTCCCCGGTCAGGTCTGACAGCAGGACGAAAAAGAGAAGAAAAATGAAATTCCTAGATCAGGCCAAGGTGTATGTCCGTTCAGGCAATGGCGGCGCGGGCTGCGTGTCGTTCCGGCGCGAGAAATACATTGAATATGGTGGCCCGGACGGCGGCGACGGCGGCAAGGGCGGGGACGTCATTGTCGAATGCGTCGATGGCCTCAACACCCTGATCGATTACCGTTACAAGCAGCATTTCAAGGCCGAGACCGGTATCCACGGCATGGGCCGCAACCGGACGGGTGCGCACGGCAAGGATGTCGTTCTCAAGGTTCCCGTCGGCACGCAGATCCTGGAAGAAGACAACGAAACGCTGATCGCCGACCTCACCGAACTCGGGCAGCGCGTCGTTTTGATGAAAGGCGGCAATGGCGGTTTCGGCAACGCCCATTTCAAGTCGTCGGTCAACCAGGCACCGCGCCGGGCCAATCCGGGCCTTGAAGGCGAGGAAAAATGGATCTGGCTCCGCCTGAAGCTGATCGCCGATGCCGGCCTCGTCGGCCTGCCCAACGCTGGCAAGTCGACCTTCCTGGCAACAGTGTCCGCCGCCAAGCCGAAAATCGCGGACTACCCCTTCACCACGCTCCATCCCAATCTCGGCATCGTCCAGATCGACGGCAACAGTTTCGCGATGGCGGATATCCCCGGACTGATCGAAGGTGCGCACGAGGGCACCGGTCTTGGCGACCGTTTCCTCGGCCATGTCGAACGCACACGGGTGCTTTTGCATCTCGTTGACGGATCCGGCGAGGAAGATCCGGGCGAGGCCTACAGGGTTGTCCGCGGCGAACTGGAAGCTTACGGGGGCGGCCTCACCGACAAGCCGGAAATCGTTGCTTTGTCGAAGTGCGACGCGCTTACCGATGACCTGATCGCCGAGCAATCTGCAAGCCTAGAGGCGGCCTGCGGGCAGAAACCGCTGATCCTGTCCTCGGCGAGCGGGCTCAATGTCGACCGGGCGCTGCGCATGATCGTGCGCGGCATCGACAAGGACAAGGAAGACGCAGCCAACCAGGTGCCGGCACCTGAACAGGAGGGGTGGCACCCCTGATGTCGACCAACGCACATCGCAGTCTTGCGGCGTTCAAACGGATCGTCGTCAAGATCGGTTCCGCCCTGCTGGTTGAAAACGGCGAGCTGAAGCGGGATTGGCTGGAAGCGCTTGTCTCCGACATCGTGCGCCTGACGGGATCGGGCGCTGAAGTCCTGATCGTATCCTCAGGATCGATTGCACTGGGACGCGGCGAACTCGGCTTGCCGAAGGGGCCGCTCAAGCTGGAAGAAAGCCAGGCGGCGGCAGCGGCAGGCCAGATTGCGCTGGCACAGGCCTATGCAGGTGCGCTTGAAACACATGGAAAGAAGGCAGGCCAGATCCTGCTGACGCTGGGCGACACGGAAGAACGGCGCCGCTATCTCAATGCGCGTGCGACCATCGGCACGCTGTTGAAGATGGGCGCGGTGCCGATCATCAACGAGAACGATTCCGTTGCCACATCCGAGATCCGCTATGGCGACAACGATCGTCTGGCGGCACGTGTGGCGACGATGGCAAGCGCGGATTGCCTCGTGTTGCTCTCCGATATCGACGGGCTCTACACGGCACCGCCATCGGAAGATCCGGATGCGGTTTTCCTCCCCGAAGTGCCGCGCATCACCGCCGAGATCGAGGCCATGGCCGGCAGTGCCGGATCGGAACTTTCGCGCGGTGGCATGAAAACCAAGATCGATGCGGGCAGGATCGCGACCGCAGCCGGCACGTCGATGGTGATCACCTCCGGCAAGGAACTGAACCCGCTCTCGCGGCTGTGTGACGGCGGGCGGGCAACCTGGTTTCCGGCAGCCGCGACACCGGCCAGCGCGCGAAAGGCCTGGATCGGCGGTCACCTGGAGCCACGCGGCAAGATCACGCTGGATGCGGGCGCGCTCACCGCGATGAAGGCGGGCAAGAGCCTGCTGCCGGCAGGTGTGGTTTCCGTTTCGGGCACCTTTTCGCGCGGTGACGCGGTGACGCTGTTGAGCCCGGAGGGCAGGACGATCGGCCGTGGGCTTGTTGCCTATGATGTTGTTGAGGCCCGGTTGATCGCCGGCCGCAACAGCCGCGAGATCGAGGCGATCGTCGGATATCCGGGCCGTGCGGAGATGGTCCACCGGGACGATCTCGTGCTTGAGGATGCGTTTTTGAACGGAACGCGGTAAAAGCGTTCGACTATGCGGATGTGAAGATCCGCTTTTGAGGAGTGATGGAAATGCTGGAAGTGGTTGAGGCCAGGACGACCGAAGATCTGATGGCAGAGATCGGGCAAAAGGCCCGTGCTGCCGGCCGGATTCTCGCGACCGCACCAGCAGAGGTCAAGAACAGGGCCCTGAGCGAAATGGCCAAGTCCGTGCGCGCGGCGACACCGGACATCCTCGCCGGCAACAGGCTCGACGTCGAGGCGATGAAAGCGAACGGTCAGACCGCGGCCTTCCTGGATCGCGGCACCCTCACCGAGGAGCGGATCGAGGCGATTGCCGGGGCGTTGGAGGACATTGTCGCGCTGGACGATCCGGTCGGCGGTGTGATTGCCGCATGGGAGCGGCCGAACGGCCTCAGGATCGAACGTGTCCGCACGCCGCTGGGCGTGATCGGCGTGATCTATGAGAGCCGCCCGAACGTGACGGCGGATGCCGGCGCATTGTGCCTGAAGGCCGGCAACGCTGTTGTCCTGCGCGGTGGTTCCGACACGATACAGTCCAACCGGGCCATTCATGCGGCACTTCAGGTTGGCCTCAAGGCGGCGGGACTGCCCGAAGACGCCATCCAGATCGTGCCTGTTACCGACAGGGCCGCCGTTGGCGAAATGCTCAAGGGTTTGCAGGGCAATCTCGACGTGATCGTGCCGCGTGGCGGCCGCAGTCTTGTCGGCCGCGTTCAGACCGAGGCGCGGGTGCCGGTGTTCGCGCATCTGGAGGGCCTTGTGCATATCTTCCTGGACAAGGATGCGGACATCGCCAAATCCGTCGACATTATCGTGAATTCCAAGCTGCGCCGCACCGGCATTTGCGGTGCGCTGGAGACGCTGCTGGTTCATCAGGAGATCGCGCGCGCGCAGTTGCCGGCCATTGTTGAAGCCTTGCGCGAAAAGGGCTGCGAGATCCGTGGATGCGACGAGGTGCGCGAGATTTGCAGCGATGTTCTGGCCGCAAGCGAGGAAGACTGGTCAACCGAATACCTCGACAAGATCCTGGCCGTCAGGATTGTGCCCGATCTTGACGCCGCCATGGAGCATATTGCGACCTACGGCTCGAACCATACCGACTGCATTCTGACACAGAACCAGGCAGCAGCGGACCGGTTCCAGGCGGAAGTGGATTCGGCGATTGTCCTCCACAATGCCTCCACCCAGTTCGCCGATGGCGGCGAATTCGGCATGGGCGCGGAGATCGGCATTGCGACCGGCCGCATGCATGCGCGCGGGCCCGTCGGCGTCGAGCAGCTGACCAGCTTCAAGTACAAGGTTCATGGCTCGGGTCAGACCCGTCCATGACGTCAATGAGTGTCCGGCCCGGTCCGCATCTGGACTGGCTGAAGCTTCCGCATGTCGAACCGGGCAACCGCATCGGACTGTTCGGCGGGTCTTTCAATCCGCCGCATTCCGGCCACCGCCTTGTTGCCCAGACGGTTCTCAAGCGCCTTGGGCTCGATCAGGTCTGGTGGTTCGTGACGCCCGGCAATCCGCTCAAGGACCACGCCAACCTGGCACCGCTGGAAATGAGGCTGCACCTGACCAGCGCACTTGCCGACCACCCGCGTATGAAGGTCACGGCATACGAGACCGTGCTCGGCACGCCCTACACGGCCAAAACGATCGTCGCTCTACGCAACATGCGCCCGTCCGTCCGATTCGTTTGGGTCATGGGTGCTGACAATCTGGGCAGTTTCCATCGCTGGCAGGACTGGCGGAAAATTGTCGGTTCCGTCCCGATCGCAATCGTTGACAGGCCCGGAGCCTCGCTTTCGGTTCTATCCTCGCCAATGGCGAAAGCTTTTGAAAAATATAGACTTCCGGAAGAGGACGCAGAGCTGCTACCCGACATGAAGGCACCGGCCTGGACCTTCCTGCACACCCCGCTCGACCGGACGTCCTCAACCGATCTGAGAAATCTGCCGGACTAGAAAAACTGTCATTTTTACCGAGAAAAAACCCCTGTCTTGAAAATGCCAAACGGGAAGCGGTATTATAAAGGCGGTCGCGGCGAGCGCGGCCGAGGTACGGTCAACCGGTCCTGCATCCAAAACGGGTGACGTGAAACCGAACTATCTGGTTCGTGACGACGTTGGTTTCGGGACGGCACAAACGGCGAAAGGCACTACACCTGACCATGACCTTTGAAAGTGGGCGGACAGAATTGTCCACTCCTCTGCAGGCTTCCGTAAGCGCTGATCTTGCGGCAGGTCTCCTCGATACGGTTCTTAGCAGTCTTGACGATTCCAAAGCTGAGGACCTGATAACCCTCGACATCGCTGGTAAAAGTTCTCTGGCAGATCACATGGTGATTGTGTCCGGTCGGTCACATCGTCATGTCGGCGCGATCGCCGATCATCTGCTCAAGGATCTGAAATCCACCGGGCTCAAATCCGCAACGGTGGAAGGTCTGAGCACCTGTGACTGGGTGTTGATCGATGCGGGCGATGTGATTGTTCATATTTTCCGTCCGGAAGTCCGCGGTTTCTACAATCTTGAAAAGATGTGGGCACCGGACACGGACGAAGCGCCGCAATTTATCGGCTGAACGGCCATCTGTTTCCGGCTTTCGGGCGTAGCGGCCTGAGAGCCGGGTGAGCCGAGGACCGCCTTGGGGGCGGTCCGGGTTGCAGCGATGTTGAAGACCGGAGTTCTTCCGGCAGGGATCTTATGCGCTTCACACTCTCCTGCGTCGGCAAGATGAAAGCAGGTGCGGAAAAGGACTTGCTGGAACGTTATCTTGATCGCGCACGCAAGACTGGCCGTGGCCTTGGGATCACGGATGTCCGCGTTGTCGAGTTGCCCGAAAGCAGGGCGCAGCGTCCCGATGACCGGAAATCCGAGGAAGCCGTCGCCCTCCTGGGGTCTGTTAACGGCGCGGCGCGGATCGTGGCTCTCGACGAAAACGGCAGGAACCTGACCAGCGCGGATTTTAGCCAAAAACTTGAAGCCTGGAAGGACCAGGGCGTTTCCGATGTCGTGTTTGCGATCGGGGGTGCCGACGGCCACGGGCCCGAGCTCCTTGCCCGGGCGGACCTGAAACTCGCACTCGGGGCAATGACGTGGCCGCATCAGATTGCCCGCATCCTTCTCGCCGAACAGGTCTACCGTGCCCTGACCATACAATCCGGCCACCCCTATCACCGCGCCTGAGGCCTGAAAGACTGGCCAAGCGGCCGCACCGTTCATTCTGGAACCTGACATGGCAGACATTCCCACGCTTCGGACCGAGCGCCTGATCCTGAGACCGATGACGATGGACGACTGGCCCGCCTATTTCGCCTTCATGCAGACCGGCAGGTCCGCCGGAATGGGGGGACCGTTCGACAAGAAGATGGCCTGGGCCCTGTTTTGCCATGACATGGCCCAATGGCCGCTGATGGGCAACGGAGCCCTGATGATCGAAGACGGCGTGTCCGGGACCTGCCTCGGACAGGTCGGTATCAACCATGGTCCCTTGTTTCCTGAGCACGAGCTGGGCTGGTTCGTCTATCCGGACGCGGAAGGCAAAGGCGTGGCCTACGAGGCAGCACAAAGGTTTCTGGGTTGGGCGCGGACCGAACGCAAGCTGCCGGGCCTTGTCAGTTATGTTGATGAGGACAATCTGCGTTCGCGCCAACTGGCCGAACGTCTCGGCGCTGCCCTTGACCAGGATGCTGAACGGCCCGATCCGAAAGATCTGGTCTATCGCCATTTCTAGAGCCGTCTCGGGCGATGCGCGCGCCTTGAAGAAATGATCATTAACATTTGTTAACGCTTCAAGTGATCTGAAAACACGTTTTCGCCCGTATCTCGCCGTATTCCGGACGTAACGGATTATGGAAACAAAAAGGTGGAACAGACACAGGCAGTCGAAGAACCGTGACAGTCACCGGATTAAGGGGCTGGTTACCTGAGTAAACGGTTCGTTAACGCAGTCAGTGTATCGCGGGAAGGGTAACCTTTGGGAGCTGACGAGATTTGAGACCGGATCGCATCAAGGCTGTGCGTCCTGGACTTTGGAACTGGTGGACATCGGGCTCGTTTGTGAGCGGGCTCGTGCTTTGTCTCATGCTCGCGCCCGCCCCCTTGCAAGCCAGTGAAAGTCTCGATGAAGAGGCGCAGGTGGAAAGCGCCGGCGCCACCGAGATTGATGCGTTTCTGGAGCGCAAGAAAAAGCGTGAAGACGAACTGGCCGCATTGTCGCGGGATATTGAGGTGTCGTCCGACCGTCAGGCCGCGATTGCGCGCGAGATCCGCGCGTTGGACCGTGACCGGGAAACGCTGAATGCGAAGATCATCAGCACCTCCGACACGATCAAGACGCTGGAAACGGAACTGACCGACACCGAGCGCAGGCTGATGAGCCTTGGTGAAAACGAAGACGCGGTGCGCCTTTCACTGGTCGCGCGCCGAGACGTTCTGGCAGAAGTGCTGGCAGCCTTGCAGCGGATCGGAAAACGGCCGCCTCCGGCACTTGCCGTTCGGCCGAGCGACGCCCTGTCTGCGGTTCGCAGCGCGATTCTGCTGAATGCGGTCATGCCGGAGCTGAAAGTGGAAACCGAGGCGCTAGCCGCCGATCTGGCGGAATTGCAGCGCCTGAAATCGGTGATTGCGGAAGAGAAAAACCGCCTGGGCGGCGACGCCATGCGATTGGCTGAGGAAAAGTCACGCCTCGAACTTCTCCTCAGCGCAAAAAGGCAGGAACATCTGAAGTCGGTCAAGGTTCTTGAGGAGGAAAAGAGGCGCGCGGCATTGCTGGCTGATCAGGCCGGATCCCTGGAGGAGCTGATTGCCAATCTGGAGGCCGAAATCGAGAGTGCCCGCGATGCGGCTGAAAAGTCGCGCCAGGCAGCGATAGAAGCCAAACGGAACGCCTCGCGCAATTTTGATCCCTTTGCTGATCCGGGACGGCTTGCGCCGCAAATAGCGTTCGAAGAGGCTAAGGGACGCTTGCCGCAGCCGGTGGCGGGAACCCTGCTCAGGGACTTCGGTCAGGAAGATGAATTCGGCGGTGTTACGGAAGGACAATCTATTGCCACAAGGCCGGGGTCTAATGTGACCTCGCCGGCGGACGGATGGGTGGTTTATTCAGGTCCCTTCCGTTCTTTCGGTCAGCTCTTGATCCTGAACACTGGCGACGGCTACCATGTGCTCCTCGCCGGCCTGAATCGGATAGATGCGGAATTGGGGCAGTTTGTTCTTACCGGGGAACCGGTTGGTGTTATGGGCGCGACCCAGTGGGCAAGCGCGTCGACGTTCGGCTTGGGTTCGACCCAGCCGATCCTATATGTTGAATTTCGGAAGGACGGCCGTGCGGTCGATCCCACTCCCTGGTGGGCACGCACAGAAGAAGAAAAGGCTCGCGGATGATACGGAAAGCTTCCTTGCTGCTGGTGGGTGCCCTGATGGGGGCTGCGGCAGTCACGACAATGTCCCAGATGCCGTTCAAGGTATCGGCTGCGGCAAACGCGGCCGCCACCGACACGTACCGGCAGCTCAATCTGTTCGGCGACGTGTTCGAGCGCGTGCGTTCCGACTACGTGGAAGTGCCCGACGATGCACAGCTCATCGAGAGCGCCATCAACGGCATGCTGACGTCTCTCGACCCGCATTCCAGCTACATGTCGCCGAAGAGTTTCCGCGACATGCAGGTCCAGACGCGCGGTGAGTTCGGCGGTCTCGGCATTGAGGTCACCATGGAGGAAGGCCTCGTCAAGGTCGTTTCCCCCATTGACGAAACGCCCGCAGCCAAGGCTGGCGTCCTGGCCGGTGACCTGATCACCTACATTGACGGCGAACAGGTTCAGGGTCTGACGCTGAACGAAGCCGTCGAAAAGATGCGCGGACCGGTCAACACCGACATCGTCGTGACGATCCGCCGCGAGGGACGCACCGAACCGCTCGACATCACGATCACGCGCGACATTATCCGCATCCGCTCGGTGCGCTGGCGTGAAGAGGAAGATGTCGGCTACGTCCGCGTGACCCAGTTCAACGAACAGACCTTCGATGGCTTGAAAAAGGGCATCGAGGAAACCACGGCCGCGATCGGTGAAGACAAGGTCAAGGGTTACGTCATTGATCTGCGCAACAATCCGGGTGGGCTTCTGGACCAGGCGATCGCCGTGTCCGATGCGTTTCTTGACCGTGGCGAGATCGTCTCGACCCGCGGCAGGGAAGCCGATGAGACCCAGCGCTACAATGCCCGCGCCGGTGATCTGACCGATGGCAAGCCGGTAATCGTGCTCGTCAATGGCGGCTCGGCCTCCGCATCCGAGATCGTTGCCGGTGCGCTTCAGGACCATCGCCGTGCGACAATCCTCGGCACACGGT
Source organism: Pseudomonadota bacterium (assembly GCA_039818365.1). GTDB lineage: Bacteria > Pseudomonadota > Alphaproteobacteria > Rhizobiales > Stappiaceae > Roseibium. The sequence continues at coordinate 2,681 of JBCBUA010000069.1, read as the reverse complement.
CCTTCGGCAAGGGCTCTGTTCAGACGATCATCCCGCTCGGTGCCAACGGTGCGATCCGCCTGACGACGGCCCGCTACTACACACCCTCCGGAAATTCCATCCAGGCAAAGGGCATCGTGCCCGATATCGAAGCCCTGCAGGAACTGCCGGAAGAACTGGTTGGCCGTGTCGAAACGCGCGGTGAAGCCGGCCTGCGCGGTCACCTGGAAGCGGAAGGCGAAGAGCAGTCCGGCAGCCAGGCCTATGTCCCGCCGGATCCGGAAGACGACACCCAGTTGAACCTTGCGCTTGATCTGTTGCGCGGCGAACAGGTGAACAGTGCCTTCCCGCCGGTTTCCGACAGCGCGGCGGTCAAGAACTAACCGCCTCACACGATCCGCTGCGCGCCGTTCATCGGCGCGCAGCCTCTCCATTCTCGTTCTGCGTATCCCGAAAACAAGAAACCTCGCCGGCGCCACGCCGGAACAAAGGCTCAGAACGACATGTCGAGCGAAGATCTCACAGCTCCCCTAGGGATGGGCAAGCGGCGGCTGGTCAGGCTGCCGTTCGGCCTTATCGGCGTCGGCCTCTTGAGCGTCTTCATCACAACGACACTCATCTGGGTCGCGGTCGTGGACGATCCTCTCGGCGGTGAGCCCGTTGCGGTCATTCCGCTGGAGGCCACCGTTGAAGGTGTGACCTCCCAGGACATCGAGGTTGTCGAAATCCGGCCGGGCCTGAACGACGATCTTGGTCCGAACCTGCGGCCCGACGCGGGTCAGGACCTGCTGGGGCCGCGCTACAACATGGTGCAGCGCCCGGACGGTAAGGGACCTGAAGCACCTGTTGAAAGTCTGTCGGCCAACCCGGACCCCCGGGTGAGTGAGCGCTCTGAATATGGTTTTCTTCCGAAAGTCAGCGATGCGGGTGTCAGGCCCCTGGACGCCTATTCCCGCCCGATCGTCCAAGAATTCACTTCCATCCCGAAGATTGCCGTGATTCTCGGCGGCATGGGTCTCAGCGAAACGGGGACGCAGAACGCGATCGACCGGTTGCCGGCGGACGTGACGCTCGCGCTTGCGCCTTACGGTGATGATCTCGATCAGTGGATGCAGCAGGCGCGCACCAAGGGCCACGAACTGCTTCTGCAACTGCCGCTGGAGCCCTTCGATTTCCCGGACAACGACCCGGGCCCGCATACGCTCCTGGTGAGCCTGCAGCCTGCGGAGATGCTGGACCGGCTTGCGTTTCTGCTGACGCGGGCAACCAATTATGTCGGCGCGATTCCCGATATGGGCGCGCGGTTTACGTCGACCAAGCCGTCCATTCAGTACCTTCTGGAAAAGCTGAAATCCCGGGGCCTGATGTTTGTCGACAACGGCACGTCGTCCCGCAGCCTGTCCGCCGAAACGGCCAGCGAATTGCGGATACCCTATTCCGGCGTTGACGTGGTTCTGGATGAGGTGCCGCGCGAGGACAACATCGACGCGAAGCTGCTCCAGCTGGAGAGCATTGCACGATCCCGGGGTGTCGCCGTTGCGGCCGGATCGGCATTGCCCGTGACCGTCCGCCAGCTTGAAAAATGGGTGCGGGACCTTGAACAGCGGGGACTGCAGCTTGTGCCCGTGAGTGCGACGATTGACGGCTAGTCTCAAAGCCCGTAGCGACTGAAATTCTGATAGGTGTTGAAGTGAAAAAGCGTGTGCTTGGTCCGGGGTTTCCGGAACCTTCCGAAGGCCTGCCTTACCGTCCCTGCGTCGGGATCATGCTGATTAATGGCGAAGGCAAGGTCTGGATCGGGAGCCGCGACGATGGTGGCAGCACTGCCAACTACGAATTCGCATGGCAGATGCCGCAAGGTGGCATCGACAAGGGCGAGACGCCGCTCGAGGCCGCGCGCAGGGAGCTTTACGAGGAAACCTCGATCAGTTCCGTCACGCTTCTGGAAGAAGCTCCGGACTGGTTCGCCTATGACTATCCACCGGACGTCGTCAGATCGACACGCAAGGGCAAATACCGCGGCCAGGCGCAAAAGTGGATCGCCTACCGCTTTGACGGAAGCGACAATGAGATCAATATCCTGACCCCGCCGGACGGTCATTCGGCGGAATTTGCCGAGTGGCGCTGGGAGTACGCGGATCGCCTGCCGGACCTGATCGTGCCGTTCAAGCGGCCTGTCTACCGGCAGGTCGTTGCGGCATTTTCCCACCTGACATCCTGATCCCGCAACCGTCATCGTCAAAGCGTCAAGTTTTGAAGTTTCGTTGTCGCTTTTCAAACAGACAAGGCATAGTTCCACCGCTAGCATCCGGCTCAAATGGATTTTCCGCACGGCAGTCGCATGTGATGTCCGTGTTTTTCCAGGACTTGGGCAAGAGCAGGGGCACGCGTAACAGGCCGCGTGCCTTGCACGTTTAGGAGGAACGCCAATGTCTTTCGGCAAGGGGCTTTCAAGAAAGCCGTCCCAGCCAAAAGGGCGTCAGTTGGAAGATGCGGCCCTGAGTGAAGTTCAGGCGCTCCTGGGCGATGAGCCGCGCCGCCGCGACCTGCTGATCGAACATCTGCACAAAATTCAGGATGCCTATGGATGCCTCGAGGCGCGGCATCTGAAAGCGCTGTCGGTCGAGATGCGGATGGCTCAGGCGGAAGTTTATGAAGTCGCCAGTTTCTATCACCATTTCGATATCGTTCGGGAGGAAGAC
>JBCBUA010000068.1:0-20659 GCA_039818365.1 Pseudomonadota bacterium | reverse complement strand
CGAACAATGCGCCCGTGGCCGCCTCCCGCACCAGTGGTGCCAGGAGATCTGCCGGTGACGGCAGAACGGCCGGGTCACCGTTGATCTTCGCGAGCAGGAACCAGAAGACCAGGAAGGCAACCAGGGACAGTATTCGGACAACTGAGACCGGCACCTGTCGTCACTCGAGTTCGATAAAGAGGCCGGCAGGAAGTTCACTGGCCTTGCCGACGAGTTTTTCGCCGCCTAGGCGTGCCATCAGAAAGAAGAACGTCGCCGCGCTGTCTTCGCTGACATTGCCCGGTGCCGGAATGCCTGCTCGGAAGTCACGGCGAAGGATCTCAAACTGCGCGTCGGTTTTTGCATTCATGCGCGGACGCAAGGGCTCCCAGGCCGCGTCATTTGTTGCGAGCAGGTCTTTCGCCTTGCGGGACGCGTTGTAGAAAGATCCCGCAATCTTGGGGTTGGCATCAAGGTAGCTCTCCTTCAGGACATATCCCAGGAGCGGAATCTGCGGGTCCAATCCGAGTGAGGTTGCCGCCGTTTCAACGGAAATCAGCTCCCGCATGCCGGACGCTTTCATCTTTGCCAGGAAATGCCAGAAATTGATTGCGCCGGCCGTTTCACCTTGCAACGCGGTCTTGAAAATGAGGGGTGGAGCACCGAAAACCTGTTCCGTTTCCTTTGCGAGGTCAAACCCGTATTCCTTCTGGGCATAGGCCTGCAGGATCAACCAGCTCTTGTCGACGGGTCCGCCGGCAATGCCGATTTTCTGTCCCTTCAGGTCAGCCAGGGTTTGCGCGGGGCTGTCTTCCGGTACCACGAGCCCGCCAACGGCCCTGGAATAGGGGATGAAAACATAATCCTTGCCGGCGGCACGCTGGCGGGCGACCCAGATCCAGTCGGCAACAGCAACGTCGGCCTCGCCTCCTTCGAGCGCGACACGCGTTGCACCATTGTCCGCAAACGGCTGGACAACCAGCTCAAAACCGAAATCGGTGTCGAAGCCGTTGCGCTTGATGGTGTCCAATTCCCAGTTGACCGTTCCGATCTTCAAAACAGCCGCGCGCAGAACCGGCCGATCCGAGGCAACGGCGCCACCTGCAAGCAGCGCACAGATCGCAAGACCGGCGCTGACCAGTCCGAGACGATCAAGAAGCTCCCGGAAGAGCGGCCTGTGCCTCCAAGAACGGGGCGAGCGAAGGGCATCTCTAAGTCGGTACATGTTGGTCTCCCGGTTTCCGCGTCTGCTTTTGCGCAGTCAGTCGGGTGCAACGACGACGCCCCACGGCTGCTGCCCGACCTGGATGGATTTGACCGCCTCCTGCCTGGCAACGTCGATGACGGTGATGTCGTTGGAATTCCCGTTCGTGGTCAGCAGATATTTCTCGTCAGGGGTGAACGCCAGTTGCCAGACGCGCTGTCCGACAAGGACATATCGAACAACTTCATTGCTGGCGGTGTCGATGACCGCGACCCGGTTCGCGGGCCCAAGGGCGACGAACAGCCATTTGTTGTCGGACGTGATCCGCATGCCGACGGGCTGGAGCCATTCCGGCTGCACGCCGGACACTTCAAACCCGATTTTCTGGGTCAGTTCCGGCCCTGTTTCTCCGAGCATGTCGATGACCGAGACCGTGCCGCCGATCTCGGAACTGACGTAAAGCGTTTTGCCGTCATTGGTGAAACGGGCATAGCGCGGCCGCTGATCGACCAGGATGTTGTGCTTTATCTGGTAGTCCTCGGTCGCGATGAAGTGGGCCATGTTGGTGGTTTCGGAGGTGTTCACCACGAAACGGACATCCGGGCTGATCGCCATGCCCTCCGGTTCGACGCCGACAGGCACTTCCGCAACAATTGTCTTCTTTTTCGTATCCACCACCGTGACGAGATTGTCGTCCTCGTTGGAGACATAAAGCTTGCTGCCGTCCGGGCTGATCACGAACAGCTCCGGATCGGGACCGGATGGCAGAGACCACAGGAATTCGTATGTGTCGGCATCGAAGACCTTGATCGTGTCATCATCAGACGCGCACACATAAAGATGATCGCCGTCCGGGCTTATGCCGATGCCTCTCGGTCTGTTGCCTGCCGGAAACTCGGTCACCTGCTCCCAGGTGCCGCTGTCGATCACGGTGACCGTGTTTCCCTTTTCGTTGCTGACGTAAATCTTGTTGGCGTAGGCAGACTGAGACAGAAGCACGCCCGGCGACAGAATGAGGCAGCTGGCCAGCAGCGCGATCTTACCTGCGTGAGACGGTGTCGTGAACATGGCTTCATTCCTCGTTTCGCGTCAGTTGCCAAAAGCCGGACAGGCGCTTTCCGCTTCATCAATTCCAAGACTGTCCAGAGGAGAGCGGTGATGCAGAAAACCCTCCTGGGGCGACACGCTGACCGTGATCTTGCTGTCCGTCAGAAGGACCGGTTGCCGCAATTGCCCGTTCCACGGCCGGAAGGTCACCTTCTGGCCCTTGAATGCGGCCAGTTCGAAAGCGTCGCTCAGGATGTAGTCGCGAAGAACAGTGGCGTCGCCGCTGGAAGCCCGTGTCACGGCCTCTCCGATGACACGCATTGCGACCCAGACATTGTAGTCTTCAGGGCGCACGTATCTGCCGTTCTGTTTTTCGAACCGTCTTTGAAACTGCGTTGCGCCCCAGGCCTCATGAGCGGCGTGAAAACTGACCGGACGCAGACCTCCCGAACCGGCGACCGGCCGCGGCGTCCAGGCGTGAAATGGCAGGTAAAGCGCAAATACATCGCTTTCGTCGACTGCCACAACCACGTTGTGATCCCTGGTTTCCTGAGTGAAAACAGGTATCTGCCGCTGCACCAGAACGTGACCGCTGTCCGAGCGGCGCGAGCCGCCGGTATCCTCGAATACGCGCTCTTCAACAATCTCGGCACCGAATTTTGCCGCGGAGCGCCGGTAGGCTTCCGCGAGCCGTTCATCGTCCGGATTTGAACCCGAAATCAACAGCCAGCGGGACCATCTTTTCCAGATCAGGAACTGTGCGAGCGCATCGGCGAGCATTGCGCGGCTGGGCGCAATATGCAGCAGATTGGAACGGCAACTCTCCCCACGGAGCGCAACTTCCGGTGCCGCGGCGTTGAATATGAGCGCGTCGGATCCGGCCGCGTCCGCCACTTTCAGAACGTCGTCGCCCCTGCCCAGAACGATGATGAGGCTGATGCCGTCCGCAATCAGTTCAGCCGCGTTCACTTCCAGGTCTTCGGGGGGGATGGCCCGTGTTTCGAAGGAGAAACTGTGACCAAGAAACGAGCCGGTCGTCTCGTTGTCCTGATTTCCAAGCGCGGCCCCGGCGAACCCGAGATTGTCGGGTTTCCTGTCAAAGCGGGAGACGGGAGCAAGTTCCGGATGATCGACGCGGAGCACGGCGACGTTGATGTCCAGTGCCCACGCGGAACTGATGTTCGCGGAGCCGAGCAGGCCGGCAGCCATACAGAGGCAGCAAGTGGCAGCCACAATCAAAGAGCGTATCATGAACTTGTCCGATCCGTGCTTTGAGCAATTTTGCCAAAGAAAAACTCGGAGCAAAATCGATACTTTAGGATCGATTGTCGTGCATTTTTATCGTCGTAAGCTGATCAGATGAAACAGATCATTGCAGCCCTGGCGTGCATGACGACCATGTCCTCAGCAACCGCAGAGGACCTCCAGCCGGGCGGAAAAGTTGCATTTCTCGGACTTGGTTTTGTGGATTTGTCAACCGAGGGTGCTTACAACGGTGTTCGCGCGGACGAGACCGCCCGTCTTGAAATGGTCGAACAGCTTGTTGAACAGAGGTTCCTGAATGAAGGGCTGCTGCTTGTCGACCTGGCACCGATCCAGAGCAAGCTTGAGAGCATCGCCAATCCGGGCCAGTGCTACGGCTGCGACATCCGGTTCGGCAGCGCGCTTGGCGCCGATTATGTCGTGGTCGGAGCCGTCCACAAGATCTCGAACCTGATCGTCTCGATGAACCTTTATGTGCGTGATGTCCGCAGCGGCGAAACCGTACGTGCCAAGGCGGTCGATGTCAGATCGAACACGGATCGCTCCTGGCAGCGCGGCATGAACTACATTCTGAAGAATGGTGTTTTCGGCGACTAGGTCCTGTTCCGGTCACTCTGAGCGCTGTTCGGGCTTAACCCGTTCGAGCGGATGCCCTGCCGCGCTCCAGCCGTCCGTTCCCTCCGGATACCATTGAATGTCCTTATACCCGTATTCGATCGCCCGTTTCGCGGCATTCCAGGACATCCAGCAATCCGCGCGGCAGAAAATCACGATCGGTGTCGATTTGCCGTCTACCGCAGCTGTCTCAAGCCCTTGCCTGAAATAGTCCGCATCCACCTCGGGGATGGCCTGGTATCCTACATTCGGCAACCAGATGCTGCCCGGGATGCTGTCTCTCGGCTTGTCGCGCCAGACCGTGCCTTCGGGAAGCTTGTCGGGCTTGGGTAGCCGCGGCAATACGTCGATGAAGCGCGCCCTGCCGGTTTTCCAGATTTCGAATGCCGTCTCCGTTGTCAGGACCGTCGCGCCAGCCAGGGTGCCCGGCACCGGTGCCCGGTAGGGCTTGCCGCGATATCCCTGCGGTTCAAGAACGTCTTGAGCTGCAAGCGGGCTGACAAGCGTGACAAGTGAAATGCTGATAAGCCACATGAGATAACGGCGCCAACTCTCTGAAATGACTGCGTAACGCAAATCAATCTCCCTTCAGGGCTTCCGTACCCATGTCATCCAGAAGCGGCACGCCGGCTTCCAGAAGGATGGTGTTGATTTCGTCCCGGTTTCTTCGAATGAGGGAGTTGAGCTTGCGCTGCCAGACCTTCTCGCCGGGCCGCACGCCCATCGTGATGCGAAAAAACAGCCGCGGCGGATGCTGTTCATTGAGCAGCGGTGTTATCTGAAACTCCGGAAATTCCGCCTTGACCAAGGGGCCCCCGATCGGTCCCCAAAGCACAGCAGCGTCGATGATCCCTGCCTTCAGGTCCCTCAGCATATCGACAGACGGGGATTCGACCCGCCGGTCAACGAACAGGTCATAGGGTTTGGCGCGTGCGATCAGACCGTTGCGAGCCAGGTGCGAGGCCGGTGGCGATCCTGCCACGATGCCGAGCCGCTTTCCCTTGAGTGTCTCATCGGAGAGCGTCTTCACTTCAGAAAGGTTGCCATCTTTCGGGACGATCAAGGCATAGGCTGATGTCATGTAGTGGTTCGTGTTCAGGACAAGCTCATGTCCTTGCGCGTAACCCATGATCACGTCGCACCGGTTTGCCCGCAGCGTGTTGCGCACGAAACCGGTTGCCATGGGGAACCAGGTGTATGCGACGGGCCGCTCGAGCTTTGCGGCAAAGAGTTCCGCAAGCCTGTTTTCATACCCTGACCCGCTGTCGTCCGACAATGGCAGGTTGGCGGGATCGGCACACACGCGGAATTCCGACTTGGACACAAGGTCCGACGTCTGCGCGGCCGCGCGGCCCGACCTGTCGGACAGCAATCCTGCCGGTATTGCCAGCACGGTGCTCAGCAGGAGCAGCGCGAAAAGGCCCGTTCGGCGCCCTGCCCGTTTCCCATCGGCAACACGACGCTGACCCGGGTGGAGCACCCGCCCGCGCCCGCTAACCGAGGCAGGCATTTTCCTGCTCCCGGATGTCATCAGACTTGGCTTCCTTCTTGCCCGGCCTGCCGCGCGCCACCACGTCCGTGCCGCGCGCCTTCAGGTAGACATAGATATCGTCCAGATAACACATCACGTTCGGGTTGGTACCGAACGCGGGCATGACCGAATTCGCGGACGCATTCACTTTCTTGCGCCCATTTGTGACCACGTCGACAAAGTCGTAGTAGTCCATCTCGATGGCGGACACCTTCAGGGCAGGTGCATAGGTTGACCCTTCGCCCTCGGGACCGTGGCAAACGTGGCATTCGGAGTGGTAGCGGCGGAACCCTGAATAAGTCAGCCAATCGACGGTCCCGTCCTCCTGGACCTTGTAGGTCGGGATGTCGTCGTCGGTGAAGTACCGCCCCCCTTCTTCATACGCGACGGTGACTAGGGCTTCATCGAAGGTTTCCTCCCCGATCGCGACAGTCGCTGTCATCACGATGCAGATCGCCGCCGCTGCTGAAATGCCGGTCAGGCTGGTAAAGCTGTTAATGCGCATCAACTGTCCTTCGAGGCTGGGTCGCCGGCTGGTGTTGCATCCGGCGTGAGACCCTTAATCCGGAGACGTTCCGCATGGAATGTCGACGAAGACCGGCGCGAGGTTCCGCGCCGGCCTGGCTTTTCGGGGGCGATCAGTTCGGGAGTGCGAAGACCGTGAGCTGTCCGCCCAGGGCCGTATAGTCGCTCAACGCGGCATACCCGCCGACCGCACCGAGACCTTCATTCGGATTGGTCAGACCGGCGGCAAGACCGATCCCTGCCCAGCCACCGATGCCGGACAGCACGGCAACATACTGTTTGCCGTTATGCGTATAGGTCATCACGTTGCCGATGATCCCGGACGGTGTCTTGAACTTGTAAAGCTCTTCACCTGTCTTCGCGTCCACGGCTTTCAGATAGCCTTCAAGCGTGCCGTAGAAAACAATGTCTCCGGAGGTGGCAAGTGCGCCGGACCAGACCGAGAACTGCTCCGGAATTGACCAGACGATCTCACCCTTCTCGTTGTCCCAGGCAATGAAATTGCCCATGCCGCCATGGCTGTCGCCCGCGGGATACATGGACAGGGTCGCCCCGACATAGGGCTGCCCGGCCGTGTAGCTGACACGGAAGGGTTCGTAGTCCATGCAAACGTGGTTTGTCGGAACGTAGAAGAGGCCGGTTTCCGGAGAGAATGAGGCCGGCTGCTGGTCCTTGGACCCCAGTGCCGCCGGACAGATCCCCGTCGAATTGACGTCTTCCCCATTATGCTCGGTCGAATATTGCGCAACGACCTGTGGCCGGCCGTACTGATCCGAGTTCGGATCCATGACCACTTCCGTTGCCCAGTTTACCTTCGGGTCAAACTTTTCGGCGACCAGCAATTCACCGGTCACGCGGTCAAGCGTGTAGCCGAAACCGTTCCTGTCGAAATGCGTGAGCAGCTTGCGCGTCTCGCCGCCGAATTCCTGCTCCGTCAGGATCATCTCGTTGACCCCGTCGTAGTCCCATTCGTCATGCGGCGTCATCTGGTAGAACCAGCGTGCGACACCCGTATCGACATCCCGCGCCATAATCGTCATGGACCAGCGGTTGTCACCCGGACGCTGTGCCGGGTTCCAGGTCGAGGGATTGCCGGTTCCGTAATACATCAGGTTTTCGTCTGCATCGTAGGAGTACCATCCCCACGTGGTGCCGCCGCCGATCTTCCACTGATCGCCTTCCCAGGTGTTGAGACCGGAGTCCTTGCCGACCGGTTTTCCAAGGTGCATGGTCTTTTCCGGATCGACCAGGATGTCGCTGTCGGGACCCATGGAATAAGCCCGCCAGGCAAGTGAGCCGTCCTTGATGTTGTAGGCGGTCACGGATCCGCGGACCCCGAATTCACCGCCCGAAATCCCCACCAGGACTTTGTCCTTCACGGGCATGACTGTCGCAGTATTGGTTTCGCCGATCGCCGGGTCGCCGTTGACGACGCTCCAGATTTCCTCACCTGTCTTGGAATCCAGGGCAACCAGTTTCGTGTCGGCCTGGTGAAGGAAGATCTTCCCGTCGGCATAGGCAACGCCACGATAGACCGTGTCGCAGCACATCACCGCAATGACGTCCGAATTCTGCTTCGGTTCGTATTTCCAGATGATCTTGCCGTCATTGTCGAGGTCGAGCGCATAGACCGTGTTCGGGAAGGGCGTATGCACATACATCACGTTGTCGATGACAAGCGGAGCCCCCTCATGGCCGCGCAGCACGCCGGTTGAAAACGTCCAGGCCACCTGGAGATCCTTGACGTTGTCCTTGTTGATCTGGTCCAGCTTGGAGAAGCGCTGGTTCTTGTAATCTCCGGTTTGAATGACCCACTGGTTCGGGTCGTCCATCATTTTTTGCAGGTTTGCATCTGCGTAGGCTGTTCCGGCTCCCATGGCCAGCACAGCGGCGGAAATGAGTAGATGTCTCATGCTTTCCTCCCGTGACGAGACTGAGGCGTTTCATGCGTCAGGCCAGCGTCAACAGCCTTGCGGATAAAGGGCAGCGCATCTGCGGGCGCCCGGCATCGGTGCGGCGGTTGAACAAGCCGTCTGTTCCACTGTTGGTTCTAGTTCCCTCCTTCTTCTTCGAACGTCGCCAGATAGGCGACGATGTCCTGCCGGTCCTTTTCCTTGCGGAGCCCCGCAAAGCTCATTTTCGTGCCCGGTAGAAATGTCTTCGGTTTGGTCAGAAAGACGTCCAGATTTTCGACGGTCCAGACCAGCTGGTCCTGGTCCGCGGCCGCACGCAGCGCCTTGGAGTAGCTGAAGTCCGGCTGCATCGCCGCAGCGGCTCCGACAACGCCATTCAGGACCGGTCCCGTCTTCACTGCCGCATCTGCTCCGACCGCGTGACAGGCCTTGCATTTCCGGAAGACCTTTTCACCCTTTATCGGGTCGCCCAGTTCGAAGGCATTCGCGGGCTGTAAAGCCGCGAGCGGCAACAGAGCCATAAGAAACAGGTAACGTCGTCTCGCGACCGGTGCGCTCATGCCACCTCCTCGCCGTTTGTCTGGTTTCGGGACTTGCAGTTCAGACGTTCGGCGTGCCAGGCGATGTGGTCGCCGCCGAATGTCGAAACGAAGAAATAGGAATGGTCGTAGCGCTTCTGCATCCGGATCACGGCGGGCTGACAGGTCTCCGTGACGACACCTGCAAAGGCCTGCGGCCTCAGAAGATTGACGAATTGATCGTCAGCGCCCTGGTCAATCAGAATATCGCCGTTCCAGCCGCGCTCGCGCAGCAGAATGGTGGCATCGTAGTCCGCCCAGGCTGCCTCATCGTCTCCCAGATATGCGGTAAGCTGCTTGCGGCCCCAGGCGGACTGGGTCGGATTGGTGATCGGGGCGAACGCAGAAACGGACTGGTACAGTGCCGGGTTGCGCAGCGCGATCGTCAATGCACCGTGACCGCCCATGGAGTGGCCCGTGATCCCGTGGCGTTCGTTCAGCGGAAATGAGAGCTGCGCAAGGTCGCGCAGTTCCTTGACGATGTAATCGTACATCCTGAAATGCGTGTTCCAGGGGGACTTCGTCGCATTGACGTAGAAGCCAGCGCCCTGGCCGAGATCATAGGCCTCGTCATCCGCAACCCCCTCGCCGCGCGGGCTCGTATCGGGAAAAATGAGGGCGACACCGTGTTTTGAGGCGTGTGCCTGCAGCCCGGCTTTCGTCATGGCGTTTTCATGGGTGCAGGTCAGGCCCGACAGATACCACAGGCAGGGCACCAACCCCTCCGTCGCCTGGGGCGGCAGGAAGATCGCAAACGTCATCTGACAGCAACAGGCTGCAGACTGGTGCTTGTAAACCGTCTGCACACCGCCAAAACACTTACTTTCGGCAAGGGTTTCCATTGCTTGGCTACCTAGTAAAGCACGACGGATCGGATGGATTCGCCCGCGTGCATGAGATCGAAGCCCTTGTTGATGTCTTCGAGCGGCATGGTGTGGGTGATCATCGGATCGATTTCGATCTTGCCGTCCATGTACCAGTCGACGATCTTCGGCACGTCCGTGCGCCCGCGTGCGCCGCCGAAGGCCGTGCCGCGCCACGACCGGCCCGTCACCAGCTGGAACGGCCGCGTTGCGATCTCCGCACCCGCCGGTGCCACGCCGATGATGATGCTCTCGCCCCAGCCCTTGTGGGCCGATTCAAGGGCCGCCCGCATGACGCTCACATTGCCCGTCGCATCGAAGGTGTAGTCCGCACCGCCCTTGGTCAGGTCGACCAGATACGGCACCAGATCACCCTCGACCTCGGACGGGTTGACGAAATCCGTCATCCCGAAACGGGTCGCCATCTCCACCTTGGCCGGGTTCAGGTCAACGCCGACGATCTGGTCCGCACCCGCAAGGCGCAGACCCTGGATCACGTTCAGCCCAATGCCGCCGAGACCGAAGACAATGGCACGCGCGCCCTCTTCCACCTTGGCCGTGTTGATGACCGCACCGATCCCCGTGGTCACGCCGCAGCCGATGTAGCAGACCTTGTCAAACGGCGCGTCGGGACGGATCTTGGCCAGCGCGATCTCCGGAACAACCGTGTAGTTGGCAAAGGTCGACGTGCCCATGTAGTGCAGGATCGGGTCGCCATCGAGCGTGGTGAAGCGGGACGAGCCGTCCGGCATCAGCCCCTGCCCCTGGGTGGAGCGGATCGCCTGGCACAGATTGGTCTTCGGGTTGAGGCAGTACTCGCAATTGCGGCATTCAGGCGTATAGAGCGGAATGACATGGTCGCCCGGCTTCAGCGTGGTCACGCCCGGCCCCACCTCGACAACGACACCGGCACCTTCATGTCCCAGGATCGCCGGGAACAGACCCTCCGGATCCGCTCCGGACAGCGTGAACTCGTCGGTGTGGCAGATGCCCGTGGCCTTCACCTCCACAAGCACCTCAAAGGCGCGTGGACCTTCCAGATTAACCGTGGTCACCTCAAGCGGGCTGCCCGCGGCAACTGCAACTGCTGCACGAGTTTCCATACATAGTCTCCAAGCCGGAAATATTGGATTACCCGACTGTTCCAGCGACTATATGCCCGAGCTCTTTTGTGACAATTGCGACCTTAGTGTGTATTTCAGAACGTGGACTTTCTGCATCACCTGATTAGTATGATTACGATCGGAGATGTGAATTATGGAAAATAAAAGGAAATTAGCGGCACTTTTTATTTTCTCACTACTTGGGCTGATACAGGTGCCGGGACCCCTTGCCGCGGCCACGTTTAACGATCCTACCTGGCCATGCCAACAGAGGAAGGTCCCGGAGTTGTCCCTGGGCCTGATGTGGACGGCGGCGCTCCCGCAGGCGTTCAACGAAAATTCCGACCGCCGGCTTTCCATGGACGCCCGGGATCTTGTTGTGCTGTTGTCGTTGCGCCGCGTTTCGCTTGAACAGGCGGAAGATGCCGTAAGCGCATATTCCGAGAACGCCGAGGCCGCAGACGAGGAAGTCATGCTTTCCATCTTCGCGGCCGTGTTCGATACGCTTGCAGACACGCGCCGCGACGTCATCAATGGCATCGAACACTATTCTCTCAAACAGATCGCGTTGTCCGAGAGGATCGAATCCGCCCGTACCGAAATGCGCGCGCTCGCTGCATCGGACAACCCGGATTTCGACAGGATCGACGCGCTGGAGGAGCAACTGGATTGGGATGAACGTGTTTTCCGGGATCGAGCCCGATCGTTGTCCTATGTCTGCGAAACCCCAGTGCTCATCGAAAAGCGTCTCTATTCCGTCGCGCAGCTGCTGCTGAAGTATGCGCGATAGGTCGTATTGAGCCTTGCCCAGTTCAGTGAACTTGAAGCTCGGTCGAATCCCTCCGGAAATCTAGGCGAACTTCAGGTTCGGGTGACGGGCCGCTACTCCCATTCCAGCTCCGTATAGGCGACCGTCGCGTTGCGCGCGTTGTAAACATCGAAGAGGTCCCACTCGCCGCTTTGCCGCAATCCGATGGCGGGGACTGCATCGCTCATGCGTCTGCCGGCCTCCAGGGACCGGCGTGTGTCCGTCTCTATCAGTTCCAGATAGGTGCGGACCGGAACAATCGCGGCACCCGGTTGCATCACGGGTGCGCCATGGCCCGGCACGATCTTTTTCGGTCCCATGTCTTCAATTGCGTCTAGTGCCTGCAACCAGCCGGACAGGGAACCGTCGAGGACGGGAACGTGCCGGTCGAACACAAGATCACCTGCAAAGAGTGTTCCTGTCTGACCGTCCCAGACAGTGAGGTCGCTTGTCGAATGGGCAGCGGGCCAGTGCCTCAATTCCAGACTGCGGTCACCGAGATCTATCTCGCTCAGCGAGGTCACTGCGAAATCCGTATCCGTTCCCAGAAAGGCCTGCGGCCCCATGTCCGTCGCGAAAGTCAGCAAATAGGCTTCTTCCCTATCCCGGAGCGCGCGCTCCAGGTTTGGATGACCGACGATTTTCGCACCCGCTTCGGCAAAGACCGACGCGCCAAAAAGGTGATCGGGATGCACATGTGTCAGGATGAGATGCGATATCGGCAAGGAACTCACAGACCGGATCGACCGGTAGAATGCCTCTCCGACAGCGCGGGATCCGCCTGCGTCGATGACCGCAATGGAGTTAGCGCCCACAATGAAACCGAGATTGGCGATGTCTCCCCTGTTGCCGGGGTCGGGTTCGGAAACATCTCCCGTGTGTACGTAGATGCCGTCTGCGATCTTCTGCAGAGACAGGCCGTCGGGGATCTGCCTGCACACGGGCTCGGAGGCCCGGTAATCCGGATAGAGCGCAGCAATGGTTTTCGGGTCCAGGCTCTGCCTGCGCTCATGGCACGCGTGTTCGGTTGCTGACTCAAGACCGGCAACGAGCTGCTGCCTGCAGACACCAGGGTCTTCGAGCAGGCACAAGCTGATCAGGATTTCATACATCTGTCCCGCATCCCGGCCCATTATGGTCCGTTATCGCAATGAGCGGTTCAGTCTTTCAGCCGGTGCAAGTCGTCGCAATACATCCCAAAGGATCAATTTTGAGGACTCTCGAAACATGCTAGATTCCCATCAACAAGAAGCACGTTGTCCGACATGCTTTACAGGACGCAGTAACGATCCATTGTTTGCTTGCATGTGTGATGGGAGAAACACGTATCATGACGATGATTTCAAATCTTTGTTTCCGGTCCGCCACACTTGGAGCTTTTGCAATCATCAGCGGATTGCAACTTGTTGCTCTTGCTAGTTTTGCGGCTGCCGACACCGATGAAGTGAGAAATCCGCTTCAGCTTGAAGGCAGCTGGAGAGACCTGCGCGGGGATATCGTCGGAGACATCGTACCGAAGCCGGCAAAAGGGATCATCGACCTCGATGCGCCTTACCGTGCCCATGACGCTGCGACCGTCCCTGTTGTCATTCGTCAATCGTCTGCGAACGCGCCCACAATCGGAAAAGCGTTGCTGATCATTGACGAGAACCCGGCACCGGTCGCTGCGGAACTGACCTTCGGCGACGCGATGCATCCGATCGACATGGAAATCAGGGTCCGCGTAAACCAGTATTCGAATGTTAGGGTGGTCGCGGAGACATTGGAGGGCCCGGTGATGGCGGGACGCTTCGTGAAAGCATCGGGTGGCTGCTCCGCACCGGCTACGAAGTCTCCGGAACTTGCCATGTCGCAAATGGGGCAGATCCGAGCGAAACACTTCACACCCGGTATTGAGAAATCGACCAATCGGCGCGAAGCCCAGATCATGATCCGTCACCCCAACTACTCCGGCCTGCAACGCGATCAGGTGACGCAGCTCTTCATTTCAGCCCACTTCGTCAACTACATCGAGGTGCGGCAAGGGGAAGAAACGCTGTTCACGGTCGAAGGCGGCATTTCGCTCTCCGAGAACCCGGTGATCCGCTTCCAGTACACGGATAACGGCACAGATGATCTGGTCATCCGTGCGGAAGACACCGAGGGCAATGAATGGTTCAAAACCATCCCCAAGGATATGGAGAGCTGAGTGAACCGGCCTGCACCACACGGCTGAATCTGCCCTCTTCAATCATCGCCGGCGCAATTGATGAGAGGTCCGGAGATGATCCGATCCGGTGCCTGTTCGGGCACGTCAGAAGCAGCGGATGTCCGCTTCGGCCTGTGCTCTTCTGAGATCAGACACCAGTTTCCTGGCGTTTGCCGCCGTTCTGAACAGGGACATTCTTTCGCCGCCGACCAATTGCATCGACAGCACGGTCTCGGCCGCGACATATGTCTCGTAGGAAATGATGCTCGCGATGATGTCGATCGAGCAAGAGCATCGGCGCAAGACATCGCTGCTCTGGCCGTTGGTGGCCATGCAGGCGAAAACATATTCGGCCCGCGCCTCCGTCGGGTAGTCGTTCAACGACAGCAACAGGGCATCCGATTGTGCCTGCGCCGGACCCGCCAGCGCGAGTGTTGCGAGAAGCAAAGTCCGCGCAGCAAGGCGCTTCCCTGGCCGCGCCTGTCGTAATGGGGCACTGGAGACGCTTCCGCTCATTTATCAGCCTCCAATCCCTGGAACCGGATTGTGCTCGTATAAGCGGGCAGCGTGTCCGGAAGCGCCGAGCGCTCGCCGCGTTCGGTGGTCGTTTCAGCGTGCAGGGAATAGTACCAGCCCGGGATATCGCTGGAAAACGTGATCGACAGCGCCAGGGTCTCGATCCCCCGCATCCGGTCGCGCGCCGGATCATCCCTGAACGGGTAGAGCACAATCGATTGTGCCGCGACATCGCGTTTCCCAAGGCGAAGGCTCACCTCCTGGACCGGATGTTTTTTGAGCAGCTCTGCCTTGATCCTGTTGCGCATATAAAAGGGGCTCCCGCCCGCAAGGCCGGACAGGTCCCTTACGACGGTTTCGAGAAAATACATGATGAGCGGATTGCCGACGCTTGCGGGAAATGCCCCAACGCGCCTGCGTTTCTCCTGCGGCCCGAAATGCAATTCAGCCATGTTGTCCGAGGTCAGCTGCAAGCTGATCGGACCGGTGTTCTGTGTTTCAAGAGGCCGGCTGGCGGGCGCTGACACGGTGCGCTGATATTCAAGCGTCGCATTTGCCGGGATGGTGTCGAGCGCGCCTTGCCTGAACAAAAGCTCATAGGAGCCCGCGGCGAAACAGGCCTGGACGGAAAGGCAGACGATCACGACCGCGAGCACGCCTGGTGCGATCGCGCGCTTGCCCCGCCTGGGTATCTGGTATTCGGTCTGCTGTCGTGCCATGGGTGTCGAATCTACGCCGGGCAGCGCGTAAGTCAGCACAGACATTTGTCTGTGTTTTCCTTGCTGCGATCCTTATGGCGAACTGCTCAGCCCGCGTTCAGCCGCCTCGTTTCCCAATCGATCAGCGGCCTCAGCCTGGATAGCTCGACCGGTTTGGTCAAGATGGTGAAACGATGTTCCCTGCTCTGTTCCGCTAGGTCCTCCTCCCGGTTCGCGGTGATCATGATTGCGGGAATGTCCGTCTTGGTTGCACGTCTCAATTCGGCGATCGTCGTGACGCCGTTGTCCTCTGCATCGAGTTGGTAATCCGCCAGGATGATGTCTGGCGGCATTCCAAGCTCGCGGACGCAGGTAAGCGCTTCCTTCGTTGATGCGGCCGTCAGCACACTGCCTCCCCAGGACTCGATCTGCCGCGCCGTCGCAAACATCACGTCGGGATTGTTTTCCACGATCAGCACGATGATATCCATGGCCCCAGGTGCGAGCGGCAAGGAGGTGTTTTCGCTGTGCCCAATTTCAACAGGCGCATCGCAGATCGGTATCGTTATCGAAAAAACGGACCCGACGCCCGGTTTCGAACGCACGTTGACAGAATGGTTGAGCCGCCTGCAGGCACGATCGACGATGGACAAGCCAAGGCCCATACCGGCTGCTGCACTGTCGGGTGCGGCTCTGGTAAATTCGTTGAAGATCCTTTTCTGATCCTTCTTCGATATTCCGATACCCGTATCCCAGACTTCAATGACAACGTTCGCACCCCTGCGCCGGCAACCGGCCAGAACGCGGCCTTCCTGCGTGTATTGAATGCCGTTCACGATCAGATTCTGTACCGACCGGACCAGGTAGCGCTGGTCGCTCCTGACCCACAAGCTGCTTGGGACAATGTCGAGCCTGATGCCTTTTTCCTCGGCGAGCTGCCTGCAGTCCCTCTGAACCGTCGACAGCAATTCTCCGATGTTGAATGTGCTGAGACTGAGTTCCGTTCCCGTGGAGTCCAGTCTTGAGATGTCCAGCAGGGCGTGCAGCAGCGACTCGATCGACTTGAAGGACCGCTCCAGCCGGGAGACGGTGTCCGCAACCGCCTTGTCCTGGGCACTTTCGGTCATTGTCGAGATCAGAAGTTTCGCGGCGTTTACCGGCTGCAACAAATCGTGGCTTGCGGCGGCGAAAAACCTGGTCTTGGACGACACCGCATCTTCCGCGCGTTCCTTGGCCTGGCGCAGCTGTTCGTCGATCCGGATCTGTTCCTCGTGCTGTTGCTGGAGGCGCTCGTTCGCCTCCGTCAACTCACGTGTCCGCTCACCCACTCTTTCTTCCAGGACATCGGTCATCTGCGCTTCGGCCGTGAAGTCGATGACGTTCATGATGAGCCCGTTGTCCGGAAGACGATGAATGCTGATATTGAGTATGTCGCCGGATGTCAGTCTGACCTTGCGTTCTATGCCTTCCCTGTCCGGTGCAATTGCAGTCAGGACTTCCGCTTCAACGGACGTTCCCGTCTCCGGTGCCATCTCGTGGCGTGTAAAGAACGACAGGATCTGGCTGAGAGGTGTCCCCTTCCGGACCAGTGTTACGGGTAGACGCAAAAGTTTGCGGAAACGCTCGTTCCGCAAGATCAGGGTGCCCGACGGTGAAAACGTGCAAACACCCTGGGAAATATGTTCGAACGCTGCCTTCATGAAAATGGACTGCTTGTCGATCAGCTGATCCTTCTCGATCCGGTTCTGTAGAACAATGTTCGTGATTTCCGTCGAGAGCAGGACAGTTTTTCGGGACGACGTGCGCTTTTGCGTGATCTGGAACCAGCGGTCGTTTTTCAGGCCGAAAACGGATGGATATTCCGGTGTTGTTTTGCCGCTGTCATCCGACCCTGAGCCCGCCTTTTTCGAGGACGCCCCCTTGGTTGTCACCTGCGGACTGTCATTCAGGGCCTTGAAGTAATCGGTAATCCTGAGCCCGGCGACAATCAGGCCGCAGATATCCGGCACCATGTTCCTGAACTGGGCGTTGCAGATCTCAAGCGCGTCTTCCGTGAAAAGCGCGAAACCTCCCTCCATCGCATCGAGCGCATCAGCAAGGTTGCGTTCAGTCTGCTCAAGCGCGAATTCGGAGTTCCTGAGACGGTTGCTGGCCTGGCCGAGCGTGTCCAGAACCTCTTCGAGGTGCTTCGTCTTCTCCCAGACCTCTCCCTGAAGCGCGATCGCGGACTGAAACAGGGAATAGGCGGATTTGCCGACATCGTTCTCCCGTGCAGCGCGCTGCATGAGCGCCGCGATGATCTTGCCCTGGCGCTCCAGTTGCGTTTCAAGTGGTTCACTCGGATCGATCAATAGAGCGCCCCGTCAATTGGCGGGAAAAAGGCAACACCGATGAACGTCTGGTTCACGTGAACGCCCAGATGCTGTTCTCCGTAGGTGTTGAACCCAAACACGCGGTTTTCGCGCAGGATCGCTGAAACGTCGTCTGCCAGGTTCTTCTGCTCGATCTCGAGCCGGCGCAGATAGCAGTCGAAACCAATAATGAAATCGGGCTTCTGCCTGCGGTCGCGAAAATGCTCGAGCCCTGAATCCAGCGTTTGCAGTATCTCCCTTCCCTGCCCGAGCGTGAGCACAAGACCGTCGTCGATGGCGGACAGGAACGAGAGACCGCCCCCGTCTTCAACCTGCTGTATCGCCCGCACATGCCAGCTCTTTCCGCTTCTTATGAGAACCGGATTTTCGGCAAATACCTGCGGGGAGAGTTCTTCCACCGGGCAATTTACATACCGGGCATATTCGCGCGCGGCCGGAACCCCGTTTATGTCCAGCACAAGGCGTTCTTCCGGAACGGCACGCGTTACAACCATTTGCCGGCTGGTCGGCTGAAAGTGATTGAACCCGATGCCCCTGAAGGACAGATCGGTCTCGATAAGCAGGACAAGCGCAGCGTTGCGATGCGCGTGTCCGCCGTGGGACACATGGGTTTCTCCAAAAGCGAGCCCATTGCCGGCAGATCCTCCGAACACCGGGATCTCTCCCAACCCGGCATTGAGAGCGGCAACCAGAAGGTCCTCCTGCTTGGACATGCCGTCGGCGATCACAAGTGCCACGGTTTTCCAGTTTCCGGTCCGGGGAAACCTCTCGGCGAGCACCCTGGCACGATTGGCGGTGCGCTCGATCGACAAGGGCTTCAGGGGTTTGATGAGGGTGGACGAACATCGGAAGTGGCGCCGTGGAAAGGCGATCACCAGCAACGCATCCTTTTCATATCCTTGAGCCGTGATCTGTCCCGCCGTTGAACAACCGAACACGGTCGCTGACGACATCTGCCGCGCAAACTCGCTGGAGACGGTCTCGGGATCAAGGTGATCCGGCATGAAAAAAAGGACGAAGCAGATTGCGTCGGTGTGGAAACCCGCAATGGCCTGCCTGACCGCAGCGGCTTCCGTTCTTTCGTGCGACACCCCAATTTGCACGGCTTTTGGTGCGTCGAGCCTGTTTTCGAACAAAACCGTCATCGGGATCAGCTCAGGATCGCCCTTGCATCGGCTTCGGAGATCGGAGGCGCACCGTCGAGACTGATGCTCTTGACCATCACCGCTGCCTGTGTGCGGTTGCTGACGTTCAGACGGCGCAGCAATGCAGTGATGTGCGCTTTCACCGTCGCCTCGGCGAGCGACATTTCATAAGCGATCTGCTTGTTCGGTTTGCCCGCGCAGATCAGTTTCATGATGCGGTTCTGCTGCGGGGTGAGATCGGCGATCTTCTGGGCAATCTCCTGGGACGTCAGATCCGATTTCGCGGATCTCTTGGGCGGTGTGAATCCCGGCGGGAAAAAACGAAGGCCTTCGCGAATTTCAAACAGGGCTTCCTGAAGGACCGTCACCGAAGCGTCCTTGGGAATGAAACCGGCCGCTCCGGCAGACATGAGCGCACTGACCGATTCATCGGACGATTCTGCGGAAATCACGAGAACAGGCACATCCGGCAGCTTGTTTTTCACCTTCATGAAACCGCTGATACCCGTGGCATCCGGCAGTTTCAGATCCAGGATCACAAGGTCGGGACGCAAACGCGAATTGACCTGACGCAGGCCGTCCTGAAGGGAATTCGCCTTCTTGACCGTTCGCGATTTGAAGAGCTTCTCCAGCGTGGATGCGAGCGCATCACAGTAGAGCGGATGATCGTCAATCACCAGGATCGAACGGATCTGAACGGGTTCCCGTTTTTCGGCATTGATGCTCATGAGACTGTTTCCTCCCAGTCTGATGAACAAAGTACCTTTTACTTTGCTTTGGTTGCAAGGATAATACTGACAAAAATATCAAGACCAGCGCAAAAACCGATACCTAAGTATTGGTTTTGCTCCAGGTTGTATTCAATTCCCCTATTTTTTGATTTCGACTGTCGATTTTTGCTGCAATGCGGCCTGTTCATTGAGAAGAAATTTAGATTAATTTTCTCGTGTTTTCGAAGTTTGGCCGATCTACGATTCTGCAACTTACGCAGGAACACTTTCCTTGCGATGCACGGATGGCATTGGGGTGCCGCCGCCCTTTGCACGATCCGGTGCAGCGGTGATTTCACAGCGCGTTCAAAACTGTGACGTGATCTGAGCGAGCGTGGAAAATCATACCGCAACCTCGGTAAAATAGACATTGTCCAACTGCGCAGGTTCCCGAAACAAGCGCGAACGTCTGCTTCCTACATTAATTTGTTTTGCGTTCCGCGACTGATTATTGGCATGCGAGCCACATAATTCCCCGGCAATCATTGACGCATCGGAAGATTCATCTTCTGATTGTCTTGCCGATCACCAAGGCATTGGTGTGTTTCACTTTTTTGGCACACTGTGAATGCGCAGGGGAAGGAATGAGTCATGAAATTCAGGCATAGTTTAAAGACGGTCAGACTGGCCGTTTGCGCTTTCGGCGCGCTTGCGCTGGCGGATTTTGCGCCAGCTCTGGCGCAGTCGGAAGACAAGCCCAATATTCTTGTCATCTGGGGAGATGACGTCGGGCAATCCAACGTTTCCGCATATACGTTCGGCCTTATGGGCTACCAGACGCCGAATATCGACCGTGTGGCCAAGGAAGGCATGATGTTCACCGATTACTACGGCGAACAATCCTGCACCGCCGGGCGTTCATCCTACATCATGGGCCAAAGCGTTTTCCGCACGGGTCTGTCCAAGGTCGGTCTTCCAGGCGCGGATCTCGGCATGCAGGAAGAGGATCCGACGATTGCCGGTCTCCTCAAGGCGCAAGGCTACGTCACCGGCCAGTTTGGCAAGAACCATTTGGGCGACAAGGACGAGCACCTGCCGACAAACCACGGTTTCGACGAGTTTTTCGGCAATCTCTATCACCTGAACGCGGAAGAAGAGCCTGAAAACGAAGACTATCCGGGTGATGCGGTGATGGCGGATGGGCGGACCTTCCGCGAAACATTCGGTCCGCGTGGCGTGATCAAGTCGTCGGCGGACGGCTCGATCGAAGATACCGGCCCCCTCACGAAAAAGCGCATGGAAACCGTCGATGAAGAAACGGTTGCCGCGGCAATCGACTTCATCAAGCGTGCAAACGAGCAAGGCCAGCCGTTCTATGTCTGGTGGAATGGAACGCGCATGCATTTTCGCACGCATGTGAAACCGGAAATGCGCGAAAAGGCCGACGAGATCGCCGGGCGTCACGTTGACGAGTATTCCGCCGGCATGATCGAGCACGACATGCAGGTCGGTCAACTGCTCGACCTGCTGGACGAGCTCGGCATCGCAGACAACACGATCGTCCACTATTCGACGGATAACGGCCCGCACTACAACACCTG
>JBCBUA010000067.1:0-20671 GCA_039818365.1 Pseudomonadota bacterium | reverse complement strand
TGTTCATTCCATGATCCTCTTTGCAGGGAGACACTGTTATCGCTCAAGAGATGAGCTACAAAAAGCGCCTCAGCAAAATCAACTAAAAGATGCAGAAAATCTAAGGTAATACCTAAAAAGTATAGCTGAATGAAGCAAATCGATTTGCCAATTCAAGTCATCATGTGTGACACTTCACGCTAGAACGAGGATTCGAGAGCCCTCGTCCTAAAGTAAAGACCGTACCGTCTGGGGCACAACGGAATATAATGACAAGGAAATTCGCCTCCAGCGCGCTCATGCTCGCAGGCCTTCTGTTTCTTCTAACCGGGGAAAACGCTGCAAAGGCCGATTTTGCCGTCACCGTCATGGGCCCCGAGGCACCTGCGGACAAACGCTACGAGTATGACCGGGCGGTGATCGAGCTCGCTCTGACCAAGACAGAAGCGAAGTACGGCCAGTTTTCCGTCCGCGATACACCGGCGGGTCAGAACACCCAGCGTGCCCTGATTGAAGCTTCGAACAACAAATATTCGAACTTCATCATCAAGGCGTCCATGAGCAACGATTTGCCGGAAAGCCTCGCAATCATTCCCTTCCCGGTCGACCTCGGCATCGTCGGGTACCGCGTCGCATTCGTTTCGGAAGAAAACAAAAAAGCGCTGTCGAGGGTAAAATCTCTGGAGGACCTGAAGGAATTCGAGGTCATTCAGGGTCTCGGCTGGCTCGATACCCGCATCCTCAGGCACCATGGCTTTCGTGTCCGGACAAACGCGGAATATCAGCCGATGTTCTCCATGGCCGCACTCGGCCGTTCAGACCTGTTCTTCCGGGGCGCAAACGAACTTCTTGAGGAATGGAAAGCGCAAAAGAACATCCCCGGCCTGGCATTTGACGAAACTATCTCCGTTTACTACCCGCTGCCCAGGTTCCTTGTGACCGCGCGCGAGAACAGGGAACTGATCGAACGTGTGCACGAGGGACTGCTGCTCGCATACGAAGACGGATCGCTTCAGGAGCTCTGGGAAGACAAGTATCGCGCCAGCATCGATTTCGCCAATCTGGGCGGCAGAAAGATCTTCCGGCTGGAGAACCCTTTCCTTGAGGGGCTCGACCCGTCCTGGCAGCAATATGTCTACCAGGTCGGATCCGAGCTGACGCAGTGAGCTCACGTCTAGGTGACGGCCCCAAAAACGAGGCTGAAATGGCATGCGAAATGGCGAAATCCCGTCAGGCAGGGTGTGCGGAGCGGGCTTCTTGCCCGGTCAGCCAAGCTGACGCCACGGGGTGAAGCCATTTCCGTGTCCTTCGGATTTGACAGGCTTGCGCCTCCTCTGCGTTGCGAAAGGCTTGAAAATGGGCCACATTTCCTGCGCTTCCGCGCCTTGACGAGACGCAAGCTGCCTCAAAACCTTTCGGCCTCATTTATGGGTCCGTCACCTAGGCCAGATGCGGCAGTTGCCGCCTTCAGGCGAGAGTCAGTTTGACATCGATATTGTTGCGCGTCGCATTTGAATAGGGGCACACCTGATGTGCCTTTTCGACAAGCGCTTCGGCAACTGAACGGTCCAGGCCCGGCAGGGAAACCTCCAACGCGACTTCAAGACCGAAGCCGCCTTCCGACCTCGGACCGATGCCCACGGTCGATGTGATCGACGTATCAGCCGGAACAGCGATCTTTTCCTGGCCGCCCACGAATTTCAGGGCCCCGATGAAACACGCCGCATAGCCGGCGGCAAACAGTTCTTCCGGGTTGTTTCCCTCACCGCCGGCTCCACCCAGTTCCTTGGGTGTGGAGAGGTTGACCTTGAACGATCCACTCAATGTTTCCGCGGAGCCGTCACGGCCTCCGGTTGCACGCGCCTTCGTCTCATAAAGAACTTCGACAGACATTCCACTTTACTCCTATCCTTATGGAAATATGACCGTTTTTCAGAACAGTCTTCATTTTTATATCGTGCACGATATATTTTATTCACATAAAGCACCACGCATCCGCCGTCAACTGGTTGCGACCATATCGTGCACGACTTATAAGGTGACAAATGAACGAAACGACAGATCAGATGTCTCTCCTGGACGCGATAGGTATGCCCGCCTCCGAAGAGACCCAAACTCGCAAAAAAGACGATCCGGAGACGCCAAAGGCAGCGCGCGCGAAGCGGGCGGGCAAGGCAGTCACGCGCAAGGAAAAGCCTGCTAGCGCGGCAAAGACCAAAAAGGACGTATCGGCGGATATTGCGTCCGCCTCGCCTGACGGGACACGAAGCGATGACGGTGCGCCGGCACCTGAAAGCGCGGACACCGGGGCCACGGCTTCACAGCCGCCTGCGTCACTGCCGCTCGACAAATACATCTGCTTTGCCCTTTATTCCGCCAACCACGCGATGCACAGCGTCTACAAGGACCTGTTGAAGGACGTCGGACTGACCTATCCGCAGTTCCTGGCAATGACCGTGCTTTGGGAAAAGAACAACGTGCCGGTTGGCGCAATCACATCCAAACTGCAACTCGACACGAATACGCTCACGCCGTTGCTGAAGCGTCTGGAAACCATGGGCCTGATCACCCGGACACGGAACACCAAGGACGAGCGGCAGGTGATCCTCAAGCTGACGCGCAAGGGCCGCGCGCTTCAGAAAAAGACCGAGGAATTCAGTACCTGTATCCTGTCCGCGACAGGCGTCAGCATGGAAGACGTCATGGACTTGCAGAGCCGGATCATGAAGCTGCGTGACAATTTGAGGACGTCGGGGGCCTCTTAGCCTTCGGCCCCCTAACGCCTCAGAACGGCAGGCCGAACCAGAGCGCCGCGATCCCGAGAAACGCGAAAAACCCGACGACGTCGGTGACCGTCGTCACGAACACGCTTGATGCAATGGCCGGGTCGACGTTCAGCCGGTCCAGAACAATCGGGATAAGCAGACCCGACAGGCCGGCAAACAGCATGTTGATGATGATCGCGCCCGCGATCACCACGCCGAGCCCGGGACTGGCAAACCAGAGCCACGCCGTGATCCCGATCAGGACGGCAAGCGCAACGCCGTTGAGCGCGCTGACCAGAATCTCACGGTTCAGGACACGCAGCATGTTCCGGGCGCCCAGTTCCTGGGTCGCGATGCCCCGGACGGCAACGGTCATGGTCTGCGTGCCGGCATTGCCGCCCATTGAGGCAACGATCGGCATCAGCACCGCCAGGGCCACCATCGCCTCGATCGTGTCCTCAAAGAGCGCGATCACGACCGATGCAAGAATTGCGGTCCCGAGATTGACCACGAGCCAGGTCAGGCGCGAGCGCGCAATCGTGACAACGCTGTCGGATATTTCTTCGTCACCGACCCCGGCCAGGGCGCGCAGGTCTTCTTCTGCCTCTTCCTGAATGACGTCGACGATGTCGTCGACGGTGAGCACGCCGACAAGGCGCTCGTTTTCGTCGACCACGGCGGAAGAAACGAGGTTGTAGCGCTCGAAGCGCCGTGCGACTTCTTCCTGGTCTTCAGTCGCAAGAACCGCCTGGCGCGTCTCCTCCATGATCGAGGTGACCTTCTCCGCACGCTTGGTGCGCAGGATCTTGTCCAGATGCACCGATCCGAGCAGCTTGAAGGCCGGATCGACCACGTAGATTTCGTAAAAACTGTCCGGCAGATCCCGCGCTTCGCGCATGTAGTCGATGGTCTGGCCGACGGTCCAGAATGGCGCAACGGCGATGAACTCGCTCTGCATGCGCCGCCCGGCACTTTCCTCCGGATAATCCAGCGCCTTTTTGAGCTGTGCCCGGTCCGCGTAAGGCAGTTCTTCAAGAATCGCCGCCTGGTCGTCTTCATCCAGATCTTCCAGAATGTAGACGGCATCATCGGAATCTAGGTCGCCAAGGCCCTCGGCGATAACCTCATTCGGCAGATCTTCCAGAACCTGAAGGCGCACCGCCTCGTCGGTCTCTGTCAGGGCGGTATAGTCGAACTCCTCGCCAAGGAGACGGATAAAGGAAGCGCGCTCGTCCGCATTGAGCGTTTCCAGAAGGTCGCCGGTGTCGGCCTCGTGGAGATCGCCTGCAAGGGCTTTCAGGCCGGCGCGGTCATCCGATTCGAGCGCGGCTTCGACCGCCGCGATGAAATCGGGATTGAGGCGGTCCTCCGCGTCACGCACGGGAATGGCAAGAGCGGCGGACGTGTCGACGTCAAGTTCAGCTGCTTCGCTCATCCCTCGCCTCCCTCACTGCGTAAGTTGCCCGGCCCTGCCCAGAACTAGCCCGTGGAACCTCAAAGTGCCACATCAAATCCGGCGGCGGTCCACAACTGCGCGCTGTTTTAGCCGAACGGTTTTTTGAGATGTTTTTCAACAGGGAACGGATTCGTTCAAAATCCGGCACAGCCCTTGGAGCGTGCGCCGCGCCTGAGCTGATCCAGATACGTCCGGGTTGCCTTCGGCAGGATGCTTTCGCTGGATGAAATGCAACGCTCCGCGCGCCTGAAAGCCCGCTTGGCGCGTTCGCTTATCAAACACACCCGGCCCTCGGCCAGCGTCTCCTGCTCGACATACCAGAGCTGCTGACAGGTCATCGCCCCGAAACGGGCCGGGTCTGTCTTGAAGACTTGTGCGTTGAGGCTGTGAGGCAGTCCGGCGGTGAGAAGGCAAAACCACAAGATGCGCAATCTGTCCATCGCCAAGCCCTTCAAGGGTATTCCGCGTTCCGGTCCCGTTTCAATCCTTATACGGGGTGCACAGACCAGGTCAAACCGGCCTTGATGCATCCACAGCAAGGCCGGAACCAGTCGTCCGTGTCACCCGTGATCAGGCAGGCCGGTCAGGCAAAATCGAAGCGGTCAACAAACGCGGACTGGAGCAGGTCGGCAAGTTGGCAGAATTCGTCACCTTCCGGACTTTCACCTGGAGCAAAAAAGCCGTCATGACCAGCAATATCATGGAGGGCCTTGTCCGGTAGGTCTCGCACGATGTGTTCAAGACCCGTTGCATCCTCAACCCGGTCGCTGCCCTTGTCAGACGGGAAGTAGAACGCGAACGCGGCATCAAGGAAGTCAATCTGGACTGCGGAAGGTGTTGGACACTCGGGCTCCACGTAGGCAATACCCGCGTCAATCCCCTTCACAACCTCGCCCCGGCCGAGGCTGATCACATCCGTCAGTCCGCGCTCCGGATCGATGACGTCCGACCCGTTTGAATCCGAACTTGGTGAGACGAATGCCTTGCCGGGCGCATCGTCCGTCGCGAACTGAACCACGTAATCACCCGCCGCAAGATCGGTGAATTCGTAGTTGCCGTCGGCATCCGTTTTCGTACGCGCCACCACCGCGCCATCGGCGGTGAGCAGTGTCACGAGGGCACCTGGAACCGAAGGGTCTTCCGTGTCGAGATCGTCCGCGTCGTCATCGCAGAAATAGCGGCCTCCGAGAGAGGCTGTTTCCGGATCTGCGGTGTCACCGGCGCCCAGCTTGTCGTATTTCAACCCGAAGAAAACATCAGAACACCGCTTCACCTCCAGAGTGACGCCCGGTGGCGGCACGGCACCCAGGAACGTGAAATAGTCATCACCCCGCCCAGGGGCGTTCCCGCGTTCGACTTCAATCTCAATCAACTGATAGGTCTTGCCGTCGTCGCCGCGCAGGACGAGACGTTTTTCTGCGTAGATCTGCCCTTCGAGCGGCACTCCGTTGGCGGAGGCCTCCTGACCAAAGGGATCGCGCGCATGCTCTGTGATCTTCTTCTGCCAACGGCCGGTGTCTTCAGACCGTGCCCAGCTCTTCTTGTGAATGTCGCCGGAAAGCCAGGGATCGTTGTCGCGAACGGAAAACGCCGTCGTAGCGATCGCGGGCATCACGAACGTGTCCCCACGGCCGAGACTGCTGTCTCCGGGGCGAAGAAGATCTGCTTCGGTGAAGGCGGTGAATTCGAACGTCCTGGAATAGAAGGCCATGATCAATCCCTCCAAAATGAAATGCGTAAAAAAGGTCGCAAAGCCCCGAAAACAGAATGAGGCAAAGCAGGCAATATTACGTAGGGTAAACTAATTTCACGCTACGCGCCACGGTATGCGTGGAAAGTTTCGAATTCAGGAGATCAAAAAACAAAAGGCGTCCCGAAGGACGCCTGTTGAACCAGCGAGGTATCTGGTTGTCATGGTGCGGTCGAGAAGACTCGAACTTCCACGGGTTTTACCCCACAGCGACCTCAACGCTGCGCGTCTACCAATTCCGCCACGACCGCATATTCGATTGTTCCCACGCCTTTCGGCGTCGAGGCGCTCCGTGTAGCAAAAGGATTTTGGGGGCGCAAGAGCAGAATTTGCAATAATTCACAGATGCAGGATTTTTCTTCAGAATGCCGCTAGAGCGGCCCGTCTGTCCGCATCGGGCGGATCTCCGGCGGGCGCATCAGCACCTCCGTGATCGAGATCCCGATCCGCTCTCCCAGAAGAACGACCTGCCCGCGGGCAACCAGCGTGTTGTTGGCGTAGATCTTGACGTCGTCGTCCTCACTCACGTCGAGGTCGATGACCGCACCACGGCCCATGCGCAGGAGTTGGTGAACCGGCATCTCGCTTTCACCGAGCACAACGGAAATATCGACTTTGATTTCGTCAAAGGTGGTCATCGGACGTCAGGATCCTTAAATAGGGCGAACCCGCAAGCAACACACCATACCACGCTCCGGCCAGCCAGCTCAAAAAACAAAGAACTGTCATCCACATGTCACCTGCCGAAAGAGACGCGCTTTCCTTCAGTTTTCTGCCGATTTCGGGGACTGAACCCGTGGAATGGAAGATCACGGACGATCTCGTGAACTACGAGACCGCGCTTGCGGAAATGGACGAGCGCGTGGAGAGAATCATTTCCGGGCAAGCACGCGAACTCGTCTGGCTGCTCGAACACCCGCCGCTTTATACGGCCGGAAAACGCGCGGACGACAGCGATCTCGTCACACCGGACCGCTTCCCCGTCTACAAGACCGGACGCGGCGGCCAGCACACCTATCACGGCCCCGGCCAGCGCGTTGCCTATGTCATGCTGAACCTGAAAAGACGGCACCAGGATGTCCGGGCGTTCGTGACAGCGCTGGAAGCCTGGCTGATCAATTCGCTGTGGCACTATCATGTTCGCGGAGAACGCCGCGAGGACCGGGTCGGTGTCTGGGTGCAGCGCCCCGAACGCGGCAAGACCCAGGAGGACAAGATCGCCGCGATCGGTATCCGGCTGCGGCGATGGGTGACGTTTCACGGTATCAGTTTCAACGTTGACCCGGACCTGGAACATTTTTCGGGCATCGTCCCCTGCGGCGTGAGCGAACATGGCGTGACCAGCCTGGTGGATCTCGGCATTCCGGTGAGCATGGCGGAAAACGACACCGTCTTGCGGGCCGAATTCGAAAAGATATTCGGCCCCGTCGCCTGACGAGGGTATGGAGGCCTCAGCCCTGCGTGCCACACGCCTCAACAAAAGCCTCCAGCCTATCAAGCCCGCCAGGCGTCCAGCCAAGTTGCCGGAGTTTGGACGTATCCATGACACCCGGCAGATCGTTTGCCCGCTCCGGCAAGGTGGCCGCTCCCCCACTTCGCTCTGAGAGCAACGCAAGCAGGTCGCGGCGATCCAGCAGGAGATCGGACACGTTGAAAATATCAAACCCGTTTTCGACGGACTGAAGAACCAGCGAAACGGCCTCTGCCAGATCCTCGCCATGAACCTCCGACGCGCGGCGGGGCTCCATTTTTTCGCCGGCGCGGTAAGCCTCAAACAGTCCGGACCACTTGTGATGGGCCAGTCCCGGTGGAACTCCGTAAACGCCGGTCACGCGGAGCGCGGCACCAGAAAAACGTCCGTCGGAGAGTTCCTTCAGGGCTCGTTCCCCGTCAAGTTTCACCTGGCCGTAAAGGCTGTCAGGCGCGGGTTTGTCTGTTTCGAACAGCGTTTCACCGCGACGCGCGTCCCCGTAAACCGCGCGGCTCGACAGGAACACCGTCTTCCGGCACCCCGCCGTCTTCGCCGCCCGAAATAAGGCAGCGGTCCCTCCGACATTCAGTTTCCGGAAAAGATCCGGGTCCTGCCCCTCACCGCCCCGGAATTTTCCGGGCTCATGGTGCAAGGCGCAATGAATGAGAGCATCGGCTTCCGGCAGCCGGGGCGACGGCTCAGCCAAGTCGTACGGGGAAAAGTCGAGCGCGATCAAGTCGGCTGGCGTGCGGCCCAGCGCCGTGATGTGATGGCCCTCATCGGCCAGTCGGGAGGCCAGAAACCGGCCGATCGTCCCGCTCGCACCCGTGATCAGTATCCGCATTCAGGACGCCTGCTGATCTGTCCATTCGCCCGGCCCTGCAAGCCGCGCCGTCTCTGCCGGAATACCGTTTCCGGTTGCGAAAGCCTGCCACAGGTCGATCAGCGGGCGCAGTTGCTTGCACTTGCCGTGTCCGGCCTGCCAGGGCTTTTCGTACTGGTAATGCAGGATATGGATCTGTTCCCAGCTCCAGAGGTCCGGCAGGTTGAACCAGACATATTGCAGCATGTTGTAAAAGACCGGCAGGCCGTGCCAGTCCGGAAAAAAGGCCTGCAGAAACGTCTGGTCAGTCCGCCGCCAGAACGCATCCGGTGTGTCCAGCATCTCCATCATCCTGTCATAGGTTGCCAGGTTCGGCCGCGCCGTGAACACACCGCTGTTCAGGCGATGAAAGTCTTCAAGGCTTTCATAGACATTCGGTGCCGCGCAGAATTCGGGATAGTCGAACAGCCGGTCGCAGTTCTTCAGAACCAGCGCGTCCGCATCTATGAAAACGACTCGCTCATAATCGGTGAGCTGCCATAGGCGCAACTTGACGAAATTGTCGAGCGGCGTGTGAAACACGGGCTTGCCGCCTTTGGTGAAGGGGGCAGCTGCGTGCAGCCGCCCGCGCTCGTGCCGTTCATTGAAGCCGGGCGACGTCTCCAGGCGCGCGCAGCGGGCAAGGCGCGGCCCGAATTCCTCGAGCCCATCCAACGCGTCCTCGGCAACGCCAGGCGTGCACAGCACCACGAGGTCCGCATCCGTGTCCGTCCGCCGCAGGGACCGCAACAGCGCCGAGGCTCCCAGAACATAGTCGGCGTTGCTCACCAGCGTCACATAGGCAATCCGCGCACCGGCCGGCCGGTCGAATGTCGGTCCGTCACCCATCTGCACCCTCAGGAAACCGATTTGAGGCGGGGGTGTTCCGGATCGTGTTCGATTTCCGTCGCGATTTCCCGCGTCCAGGCGGACACGGCGGGAACGCGGCTCCTGTCGACCCGGTAGGCAAAGGCCTTGGCGACATCGACAACTTCCTCAAGCAGGCCGTCTTCCAGCCGGATCGGGTCAAGGCCCAGTTCCAGGAACTGCTTGTTTTCGACGACAAGATCGTTTTCGGCCGCTTCCTTGCGCGGGTTCGGCAGATAGGCAACCCTGGCACCGGTCAGCTTCGAAATCAGTTCGGCCAGATCGCGGACGCGGTGTGTTTCCGTCATCTGGTTGAAGACCTTGACCCTGTCGCCTTTCTTGGGCGGATTTTGAAGGGCCAGTTCGATACAGCGCACTGAATCCTGGATATGGATGAAGGCGCGCGTCTGGCCGCCGGTCCCATGCACGGTCAGCGGATAGCCGATCGCGGCCTGAATGAGAAAGCGGTTCAGGACCGTGCCATAGTCGCCGTCATAGTCGAACCGGTTGATCAGTTGCTTGTGCCGCCGTGTCTGGTCCGTGTGCGTCCCCCAGACGATACCCTGGTGAAGGTCGGTAATCCTCAGCCCGTCATTCTTGGCATAGAACTGGAACAGAAGCTGATCGAGACACTTGGTCATGTGGTAGATCGAGCCGGGATTGGCCGGGTAGAGAATTTCCTGATTTGCGCTTGTTCCCGACAGCGTTTCCACGCCGACATTGAGATATCCTTCGGGGATCGCGGCGCCGACGCTGGAATAGCCATAGACACCCATGGGTCCCAGGTGAACGAGATGGGCGTCCAGATCGAGCTCGACCATGGCGTTGAGTAGATGGTGGGTCGCGTTGACGTTGTTGGTAACGGTGTAGTTCTTGTGCTGATCCGACTTCATCGAATAGGGCGCTGCGCGCTGTTCGGCAAAGTGAATGATGGCGTCCGGCCGGTTGTCCGAAAGCCACGCCTTGAACACCTCGTAGTGCTCCGCGATGTCGATCAGATGGAACTGGATCGCGTGGCCCGTTTCCTGTTTCCAGATACGTGTACGCTCCTGGATGGAGTCCATTGGCGTCAGCGACTGGACACCCAGCTCCGCATCGATCCAGCGCCGGCTCAGGTTGTCGATGATATGAACCTCATGGCCGAGGCCAGACAGGTGCAGGGACGTAGGCCAGCCGACAAATCCGTCGCCGCCGAGTATCGCAATTTTCACAGGAAGTCTCCCTTGCCTGACGGCTGCCCGACCTGCCGCCAAGTTCTGATTGTTTCATACGAAAGATCAGATCATTGCGATGATTCAGTGACAATTCAACGCTGAAATTCGGAATTGATACATAAACACAGGTTTTCCGCTTGCGACTAAGCAGTTTCCCGGATCTCAAAATCACCCGTCAAGGCAGCGTCCTGCCGGGTTTCGCTCACGGCCTTCACCTTGGCGAATGTCGGGCCGCGCCAGAGGTGTTGCAGCATATCGGAGACGGTTGCGCGCGGACCGGAGAACACGGCTTCGACCGCACCGGTCTTGCGGTTTCTGACCCAGCCTGAAAGACCTCGCCGAGCCGCCGCATCAGCGCACCAGGCACGATATCCGACGCCCTGAACGCGCCCTTCTACGACGACGTGAACGGTTTCTGTCTCGGACATGATGCGTCTCCACAGTCGGAAGCAAGTCGGCCGAATGAAGAGCAGGTTACACCCGGTTCACGGCACAATCAGGCCTGCACGATCAAAAATTCAGCTATGTCCTGCGGCTTTTCGGCGACCAAAACCGGTTGTTCCGCTTCCAGTTCTTCCCGGCTGCCATACCCCCACAGGACGCCGATACCGGCAACCCCGTTGGCGTTCGCGCCGATGAGGTCATGCTTGCGGTCGCCGATCATCAGGGTTTCGTGTGCCGACAGGCCTTCTTCTTCCAGGATATGGGCGATCAGTTCCGCTTTTTGCGAGCGGTCCCCGCTGAGTTCGGATCCGTAGACCTTGCCGAAATGCGGCATCAATTCAAAATGTTCGACGATCTTGCCGGCATAGGCGTGCGGTTTCGACGTGCACACGTGAAGATCAAGCGCGGCACCGCCGAGCTGTGTCAGAACGTCGGGAATACCGTTGATCAGCGTGTTCTCGTAAAGCCCGGTGACGGTATAGCGCTCGCGGTAATGCGCCACCGCAAGGTCCAGGTCGGACCGCTTGGACGTGTTCAGGAGAACTTCAAAGCTGTCCCAGAGCGGCGGTCCAATGCACCAGTTGAGGTCTTTGCCCTCAGGAACGGGTGCGCCCATTTTCTCCAGCGCATGCTGGATCGAACGGGTAATGCCGTCGAACGGATCGGTCAGCGTCCCGTCCAGATCGAACAGTATCGTCGTGAATGACATGGGGCCTCGGAAGTGCTCAAGGAAAACAACCCGGAACGGACGTGTTCCAGGCTGTCTGATTACGTGCGCCGGCGGGACCGTGTCAATCGCTCGCTTACGAGAACTCCATGATCACGGCATCGACCGCAAGACTGTCGCCGGGTGCGGCCTTGATCGCGGAGACAACGCAATCGCGTTCGGCGCGCAAGACGTTTTCCATCTTCATCGCCTCGACAACGGCAAGCTGTTCGCCCGCCTTGATTTCCTGGCCTTCGGCGACGGCAATGGACACTACCAGCCCAGGCATCGGACACAGCAGCATCTTGGACGTGTCAGGCGGCAGTTTCTCGGGCATCAGCGCATCCAGCTCGGCAACGCGGGGCGTCATGACCTTCGCGACAACCGAATAGCCTTGCCAATCGAGCCGGTAACCGCCGGTGACAGGCCGGATCTGAACCGTGACATCGGTGGAACCGACCTTGCCTGACCACATCACGTCGCCCGGGCTCCAGTCGGATTCCACGTTCATCACGGGACTGTCGCCTATGGCGACATCGAGTTCCACCGGCGTGCCCGGATAACCGGCCGCAATGCGGATCGGCACATAGGTCTTGTCCAGTTTGACAATCCAGTCTTCCCGCATTTCGCCGGAGTGCGGACGCAGGCGTCCGGGCAGATGGTCCAGCCGCTCACGCCCGAGCGCACCCATCGAAAGCGCGACGGCAGCAAGCACCGCGTAGGCTGCATCATCCGGCACGGCCGGTGAAAACCCGTCAGGATATTCATCGGCAATGAAACTCGTCGCCAGTTCGCCGGAACGCCAGCGCGGATGGTTCATCAAGGCGGTCAGAAATGGAACATTGTGCTGGATCCCGTCGACGTAAAACGCATCCAGCGCCGTACTCATCGCATCGATCGCCTGGTCGCGGCTCGGAGCATGGGTGACCAGCTTCGCGATCATCGGATCATAGAACATGGAGATCTCGGATCCCTCGACCACGCCCGTATCGTTTCGGACCGTCACGTCGTCGCTCGTGATTTCCTCTGGCGGCTGGTAGCGCACAAGCCGCCCGATGGACGGCAGGAAATTGCGGTAGGGATCTTCGGCGTAGATCCTGCTCTCAACCGACCATCCGTTCAGCTTCACGTCATCCTGGGCAATTGAAAGTTCTTCACCCGCCGCAACCCGGATCATCTGCTCCACGAGGTCAACACCGGTGATGAGTTCGGTGACGGGGTGCTCCACCTGCAGACGCGTGTTCATCTCAAGAAAGAAGAAGCTCTTGTCCTGACCGGCCACGAATTCGACCGTTCCGGCGCTGTCATAGTCGACCGCCTTTGCCAATGCGACCGCCTGCTCGCCCATTTTCCGGCGTGTCTCCTCGTCCAGCAGCGGAGACGGTGCTTCTTCGATGACCTTCTGGTTCCGCCGCTGGATCGAGCATTCCCGCTCGCCGAGATAAATGGCGTTCCCGTGTTTGTCACCGAGCACCTGGATTTCGATGTGGCGCGGATTTTCGATGAACTTCTCGACGAACACGCGGTCGTCGCCGAAGGACGAGGCTGCCTCCGACTTGGACCGGTCGTAGCCGTCGCGCACTTCCTCGGCATTCCAGGCAATGCGCATGCCTTTGCCGCCGCCGCCCGCAGAGGCCTTGATCATCACCGGGTAGCCGATGTCCTGCGCGATCTCGACCGCCTGCTCTGCCGTTTCGATGACACCCAGATATCCCGGAACGGTGCTGACATTGGCATCATTGGCGAATTTCTTGGATTCGATCTTGTCGCCCATCGCCTCGATGGCGCGCGGATTCGGGCCGATCCAGACAATGCCCTCCTTCTTGAGCGCTTCTGGAAAACCGGCGCGCTCCGACAGGAAGCCGTAGCCCGGGTGAACGGCTTCGGCACCGGTCTGCTTGCAGGCAGCAATGATCTTGTCTGCAATCAGGTAGGATTCGGCTGCTGCCGCCGGACCGATGTGAACGGCTTCGTCGGCCATCTCGACATGCAACGCATCCCGGTCCGCGTCCGAGTATACCGCGACGGTCTTGATCCCCATGCGGCGGGCGGTCTTCATGACCCGGCAGGCAATTTCACCCCTGTTGGCGACGAGAATTTTCGAAAACATGCATTTCCACCCGGCTGGATTGTTTCCTTGGTTTTAGGCCCCGCGCAGCGGCGGCGCAACTTAGCCAAAGGGCGAGCGGTCGTTGCCGGGCCGCACGAAACTTAACGCAAGGTAACTGGCCCGGCGCACAGACCCATTGTCAACATTACCTAAAGTTAAAGTTTTTCTGTGATAATTCAGCCAATCGTGGGGTACTGACATGAAACATCTTGTTGCATTTTTCTTCCTGAGTCTGGTGGCGCCGCTCACCGCGCTGGGTGAAACAACCGGCAAATGGCATAGCGGTGATGTCAATGGTTTCACACGCTATTGGACAACCAACGATGTTGGCTCGAATTTCGTGGTCTGGTGTCATCCGCAAAGACAGGTAAACGGCACGCTGCTGCACGTGGAAATCGAGGGCAAGATGCCGCCGCCGAACAGCCGGGTGCGGGTGATCCTCGATTCCAGCGTGCTTGACGTGCCGGTCAACGAGCATGGCTATATCGGCACCGGATGTCCGGCCTGCTCGGACAGCTTCGGATACATCTGGCACAAGATCCGCTCGTCCCGCACCCTGGCCGTCAAGTTTCCGGACGACACTTATGCCGGGTTCTCGCTGAAAGGCGCGCTGAACGTCTTGCCAGGCAACGTCTGTCCGACGGACTGGCAAAAGCGGAATGCCAGGTCCTGACCTGGCGGTTTCGGCCCCGATTTACGCTCTTCGAAAACGGATCGCTTTGCCCGCCGCGTGTGCCTGACGCTGGTGTATCAGTGCGTTAAATGGCATTTTATGTGCCGACGGTCACATTGGTTTCAATCCGCCTGACGCAGGATGCAGATTGAACTGACCACGAGACGCCAGTCACCAATGGAGGCAGATATGAAAAATCGTCGTCTTGCAATCGCGGCTGTTTTGCTCGGCAGCCTTGTCTGGACATCCGCTGCGCAGGCAAGACCGGATCTGCGTCAGATGAGCTGCCGGCAAGCCCAGAACATGGTCAAGCAGCACGGCTCGGTCGTCTTCACGACAGGCCAGTACACCTACTCCATGTTCGTGTCGAACCGCAGTTTCTGCGACTACAATCAGGAACTCTTTGTCCAGTACGGACCGACCAGGGACAACCGAAAGTGCCCGGTTGCTTATGAATGCCGGGAACCCCTTTTCCCGCGCGGCGGTTTCAACCGCTGGGACTGAACGCAAACGGGCCGGTCAAACCGGCCCGCTTCGTCTCTATCCGTTCAGCACCGCCGGAAGAACGGTGTCAGAGAGGAATATTGTCGTGTTTTTTCCAGGGCGTCGTGTCCTGCTTTGACCTGAGCAGGGCCAGCGCCTTCGCCACGCGTCGGCGGGTCGAATGGGGCCTGATCACGTCGTCGATGTAACCGCGTTCGGCGGCCACGAACGGATTGGCAAAGCGGTCTTCATAGTCTTTCGTCCGCTTTGCGATTTTATCCTGATCGCCCAGTTCGTTCCGGTAAAGGATCTCGACCGCGCCCTTCGCGCCCATCACCGCAATTTCCGCGCTTGGCCATGCGTAGTTGATATCACCGCCGATATGTTTCGAACTCATCACGTCGTAAGCGCCCCCATAGGCCTTGCGCGTGATCACCGTGACTTTCGGAACGGTTGCCTCCGTATAGGCAAACAAGAGTTTCGCGCCGTGCTTGATCAGCCCGCCATACTCCTGCGCCGTCCCCGGCAGGAAACCCGGTACGTCGACGAACGTGACGATCGGTATGTTGAAGCAGTCGCAGAACCGCACGAAGCGCGCAGCCTTGCGGCTTGCATCCGAATCCAGAACACCCGCAAGAACCATTGGCTGATTGGCCACGATCCCGACGGACCGGCCCTCGATCCGGCCGAACCCTGTCAGGATGTTGCCGGCAAACCCCTTCTGAATCTCAAAGAAGTCACCTTCATCGACCGTCTTGAGCACGAGTTCACGCATGTCGTAGGGCTTGTTCGGATTGTCCGGTACGAGCGTGTCGAGGCTCGTGTCGATCCGGTCCGGATCGTCATAGTTCGTCAGTTCCGGCAGGTCCGCCTGATTGTTCATCGGCAGGAAATCGATCAGCCGCCGCATTTCAGACAGGGCTTCCACGTCGTTGTCGAAGGCGCCGTCTGCGATCGACGATTTTGTGGTGTGAATGGATGCACCGCCCAGTTCTTCGGCCGTCACCGTCTCGTTGGTCACCGTCTTGACGACGTCGGGACCGGTAACGAACATGTAGGACGTGTCGCGCACCATGAAGATGAAGTCGGTCATTGCCGGCGAATAGACGTCGCCGCCGGCGCAGGGTCCCATGATCAGCGAGATCTGCGGGATGACACCGGATGCAAGCACGTTCCGGCGGAACACTTCCCCGTAGCCTCCGAGCGCCGCGACGCCTTCCTGGATGCGTGCACCGCCGGCATCGAAAAGTCCGATGATCGGTGCACGGTTCTGGAGCGCCATATCCTGAAGTTTGGTGATCTTTTCCGCGTGTGCCTCGGAAAGCGATCCACCGAAAACGGTAAAGTCCTTGGAAAACACGTAAATGGTCCGGCCGTTGACCGTGCCCCAGCCGGTGACCACGCCGTCGCCGGGTATGTGCTGCTCGTCCATGCCGAATTCGGTGCAGCGGTGCTGCTTGAACATGTCGAACTCTTCAAACGAACCTTCGTCCAGAAGCGCTTCGATCCGTTCGCGAGCGGTGAGCTTGCCCTTCGAGTGCTGCGAGTCGATGCGGCGTTGACCACCCCCGAGGCGGGCCGTCTCGCGGCGTTGTTCCAATTCGGCCAGCACTTCTTTCATCAGGTCCTCCCGATACGCGTTTGAAAGAGGCCGTACCATGTTCCATGCACAAGGCAAAGTCAGCATATGGGCTTAAGGAAGCCGCTATTGCCGCGTGATGGGGCTGCGCAATCGGTCAGTTCGACGGAACTTGGCCGGTGCAGGCAAGTTCGCGTGTGAAGATCCGGCGACCGGCAGCAGGGTATTGGTGCACAAAGGTTTTCGCTGACCGCGGCCGCCAACGCCTCTCCGCCAAGCCGTCCGTTGGCCCAAGGCGGCGCTGCACAAATACTGGGCAACAAAGCTGAGATATTGTTCTTTGACACACTTCAGAATTTTGTCATGATTGCAAAACAAGCAGAACAGGCAAAGGGGAGGCAATGGCGGACGATCGGACTTTCTTCAACGAAATGCTCGACGATGCAGGCGGACCGAGATCACCCTATTCAAGGCTCGCGACGTGGCTCGAAGACAAACCCGCTAATTTCCTTACAAAAAAGAGCCGGGACGCGGAGACGATTTTCCGCCGGCTCGGGATCACCTTCGCTGTCTACGGTGCAGAAGAAGCTACGGAACGGCTGATCCCGTTCGATCCCATACCCCGCATCATTTCCGCATCCGAATGGCGGAAACTGTCAGCAGGGATCGACCAGCGCGTCCGGGCGCTGAACGCGTTCATGCACGACATATACCACCGCCAGGAAATCCTGCGCGCCGGGATCATCCCCGCTGACCTCATATTGCAGAACGAAGCATTCTTGCCGGAAATGGCCGGTTTCACACCGGCGCGCAAGGTTTACGCGCATATTATCGGCACGGACCTCGTCCGGGTGTCTGAGAACGAGTTCTACGTTCTGGAAGATAACACCCGCACCCCCAGCGGCGTCTCCTACATGATGGAAAACCGCGAAACGATGATGCGGCTTTTCCCCGAACTCTTTCAGACCCATGCCGTCGCTCCGGT
The DNA here is from genome assembly GCA_039818365.1 of Pseudomonadota bacterium. Classification (GTDB taxonomy): domain Bacteria; phylum Pseudomonadota; class Alphaproteobacteria; order Rhizobiales; family Stappiaceae; genus Roseibium. Next base: position 3,327 of record JBCBUA010000067.1, on the reverse strand, counting down.
CGAACAATATCCCGAGTTGCTGCGCCGGACGCTGGAAAGCGTCGCGCCCGATCCGTCCAAGTCGGCGCAGACCATCGTCGTGCTGACGCCGGGTATCTACAATTCGGCCTATTTCGAACATGCGTTCCTGGCCGATTCCATGGGTGTGGAGCTTGTCGAAGGCCGGGACCTGTTCGTCGATGCCGGCAAGGTTTTCATGCGCACGACGCGCGAACCGGAACAGGTCGACGTGATCTACAGGCGTATCGACGACGCTTTCCTGGACCCCCTCACCTTCAATGCGGACAGCATGCTGGGTGTGCCCGGATTGTTCGACGCCTACCGCGCAGGCAATGTCACGATCTGCAACGCGCCGGGTACCGGGATTGCCGACGACAAGGCGATCTACGCCTATGTGCCCGACATCATCGAGTTCTACACGGGCCAGAAACCCATCCTCAACAACGTGCCGACGTGGAACTGCTCACGGGCCGACGACCTGGCTTACGTGCTCGACAATCTCGAAGACATCGTGGTCAAGGAAGTCCACGGATCCGGCGGCTACGGCATGCTGATCGGCCCGACCGCATCCAAGCGCGAGATTGCCGAGTTCCGCAAGGTTCTGGAGGCAACGCCTTCCAACTACATCGCCCAGCCGACCCTTGCCCTGTCGGCCTGCCCGACCCATGTCGCCTCCGGCGTCGCACCCAGGCATGTGGATCTGCGGCCCTTCGTGCTGATCGGCGATCAGGTCCGGATCACACCGGGCGGACTGACACGCGTTGCACTCAAAAAGGGATCTCTTGTCGTCAATTCCAGCCAAGGCGGCGGCACCAAGGATACCTGGGTACTTGAGGACTGACACCTGATGCTCGGAAGAACCGCTTCTTCACTCTTCTGGATGTCCCGCTATCATGAGCGGGCTCAGAACGTGGCCCGTCTGCTGGAGGTCGCATATCGCGGCGCCATCATCTCCCATCGCGGACAGGAGCACGGTACGCACTGGACCTTTGCATTGACATGCTCGGGGTGCGAGAACGAATTCTCGGAAAAATATGATGAACTCGGGGCTCGCAACCTCGCGTTTTTCCTTTTGTTTTCAAAAGAAAACTCGGTCAGCGTGCGCAACAGTCTTGAACTGGCGCGCAACAATGCGCGCGCGGTACGCACCGGGATCACCGCCGAACTCTGGGAAGCGATCAACACGACCTGGATAGAGTTCACCGAAGTCAATCCGCAAACCATTACGCAGGAAAGACTGCCCGACTTTCTCGCCTGGGTGAACCAGAGGGCACACCTGTTCCGCGGTGCGCTCCTCAACACGGTACTTCGCAACGATGGTTATTTCTTTTCGCAGATGGGCAACTTCGTTGAACGTGCGGACAATACGGCGCGCATCTTGAACACGCAATACTGGTCACTGTTGCCGGACAGCGACATCCTCGACGACGGCTCCATGGAAAAATACCAGTGGTCGGCAATCCTGAGAGCACTGTCGGGCCGAAGAAGCTACCGCTTCGCTTACCCCGCTGCCCGGCTGAAGGCCTTCAACATCGCCGAATTCCTGATCCTGAGAAAAGAGATGCCCCGGTCCCTCGCCCATTGCTACAACTGGATCGCAGACACTGCGGAGGACCTGTCGCAATTCTACAGCTCTCAGGAACCGAGCCTGGAAATGGCGAAGGAAATCGCGAAAAGCCTGTCCGAAAAACAGATGCGGGAGATCTATCAGGACGGACTTCCCGAATTCCTCGGCGACTTCATCGGCAAAAACAACCAGTTCGCGTTCGAGCTGTCCAAGGACTACAATTTCTCCTGAAAGAACCACACTTCAACCGGGTGCCGCATGCAACTGACCGTCCGACATACAACTCGATACCGCTATGACGCGCCGCTTGCAAACGCCATGCAGCAGATCCGCCTGACGCCGGAAAACGGACCGGCGCAAAAGGTGATCGAGTGGTCGATCGATGCACCCGGCATTTCCCGCGCGACCACCTACAAGGACGCCTTCGGAAACCGTGTGCACATGGTTTCGCGCAGCGAACCCGTCGAGGACGTGGAAATCACGGCGACCGGCACGGTCGAGACGCAGGATACGAACGGCATCCTCGGACCTGAGCCGGACGCTACCGTTCCGCCCCGGATCTACACGCGCATCACGCCCCTGACCCAGCCGAACCAGGCGATCAGAAGGCTGGCCGCGCATGCCGAAGACCAGGACAGGATTGCCGGTTTTCACGCGCTCATGCATGCGATCAGGGACAAGGTCGACTACAAGGTCGGTGTCACCGAAACGCATGCACCGGCAGCGGCGGCACTGGCCGCAGGTGAAGGCGTCTGTCAGGATCACGCGCATATCTTCATTGCCGCGGCCCGGTCCGTCGGTGTTCCGGCGCGCTATGTCTCCGGCTATCTTCTGCTGGAAGACGAACAGGCCTCCGAAGCGCATCACGCCTGGGCTGAAGTCATGATCGACGGCCTTGGATGGACAGGTTTCGACGTTTCGAATGCGCAATGTCCGACCGACCGGTATGTCCGCCTGACCGTGGGTCTCGATTCGCGCTCCGCCGCGCCGATCAGGGGCATCCGCTTCGGCGGCCTTGAGGAAAACCTGCAGGTCCAGGTCGACGTGACCCAGGCAGTTTTTCAACAGCAGCAGTAATTGTCATTTTTCGGACACCCAACCCCCGTTCAGTGTGCTAACAGATCGGAGGGGAATGTCTGAGGGGCTTTTAAATGACATATTGTGTCGGCTTGAAACTGGACCGTGGGCTTGTGTTTGCCGCAGACACGCGCACCAATGCCGGTGTCGATAACATTGCGACCTACAAGAAGCTTCACATCTGGGAAGAACCCGGCGAACGCGTCATCACGCTCCTGTCGGCGGGAAACCTTGCCGTGACCCAGGCGGTCGTCTCGCTCTTGAGTGAACACATAACGTCCGCGGACAACGATCGGGCGACGTTGATGACCGCCAAGACCATGTTTCAGGTCGCGCGGCTCGTGGGCAGCGCGGTGCGCGAAGTCAAGTCGATCGATGGTGAGGCGCTTGCCACCACTGCCGAGAACTTCTTCGTCACGTTCATTCTCGGCGGCCAGATCGAGGGCGAGGAACCACGCATGTTCCAGATCTACGCGGCCGGGAACTTCATCGAAGTCGGTGAAGACACGCCCTTCCTTCAGATCGGCGAGCACAAATACGGCAAGCCGATCCTCGACCGTGTCACCAGGGCCGACATGCGCCTCGGGGAAGCTGCAAAACTGGTTCTGCTGTCCTTCGATTCCACCATTCGCTCGAACCTGTCCGTCGGCATGCCGATCGACATGCTTCTCTACAACAAGGAT
>JBCBUA010000066.1:10479-20873 GCA_039818365.1 Pseudomonadota bacterium | reverse complement strand
ACGGAGGCTTGACGGCCAAGGCGGCGCACGAACGGGCGACGCCATCTGCCTCGGTGCTTCGCTCACTTGGTCTGCATGCCCGCAACCATTTTCAGCACCTGCCGGCGCGGCATCAGCGGCGTCAGCCAGTTCAGCATGAACGACAGACGCTGTTCGTTTACGGCGATCAACTCGCCCTTCATCATCGCGTCATAGCCGCACTTGGCAACGGAGGCCGGTGTCGCCCCCTTCTGGTTGGCCAGGCCAGTCCCGCCCAGATCCGCTGTCGCGACGAACTCCGTATTGACCAGTCCGGGGCAAAGCGCCGTGGACGTGATCCCGTCCCTGCGCATTTCCTGGTCGATCGCCTGGCTGAAAGACGTCACGAAGGCCTTTGTTGCAAAGTAAACCGCCTGATACGGACCGGGAATGAAGCTGGCCGTTGAGGAAACGTGCAGCATGCGTCCGCCGTTCCGGTTCTTCATGTCATTGCCGAAGTGATGGCTGAGCGTCACCAATGCCGAGATATTCAGATCGATCATGGCCTGATCCTTGGCAAGGTCACGGTCCAGAAACGCACCATGTCCGCCAAAACCGGCATTGTTGATCAGGATATCAATGTTGATGCCTTGTGCCTTGACCGCCTCGTAAAGGGCCGTCGCCTGTGCCGGTGATCCGACGTCCTGGGCGATGACTGTGACCTTGATGTCGTGGGCACCTTCAAGCTCGGTTTTCAGGGCCTCCAGCGGCGCCTGCCGCCTTGCGACGATAACGAGGTCACCGCCGCGTTTGGCGTGGTAACGCGCAAATTCCATTCCAATGCCGGAAGAGGCTCCCGTGATCAGCGCGGTGTTTGACATGACGTGCTCCTTTTGAAAAGTCAACAACTGTTGACGAACCAGATAGAGTGCGGAAAAAAGAAAGTCAACAGTCGTTGACAAAAATATTTGCGGCGTCTAGATCGTAGCCATGAGCAAATCCAACTCCACCAAGGAAAAACTCGTTGCAGCAGCCCGGGAACTGTTCTGGACACGCGGCTATTCGAACGTCTCGGTCCGCGACATCACGGGGAAAGCGGGCGTGGACGCAGCGCTCGTGTCGCGCTATTTCGGCGGAAAACAGGGCCTCTTCGAAGCGACCCTGGCCGAGATCCCACCCTGGGAGGCCTTGACGGCGGAACCGCATGAATTGCTTAAACGGGCTGCCCAGAGCTTTGCGCATCCGTTTGATCCCGAGGCCGATGCCACGAATGTCTTCACCATGCTGCTGGCCAATGTGATCGACCCTGAAATGGGCGGCATGATCCGAGATCTGGTGCAGACCAAGATGGCGGATCCGTTAACGGGCAGGATCGGCGGATCCGATGCGCGCGGGCGTGCTGCCTTGCTGCTCGCCGTCCTGTTCGGTGTTGCGTTGATGCGCAAGAATTTCCAGCTTGAGGGGCTCGCAGACAAGTCCCCTGAACAGCTTCAGGCGGAGATCATGCGGCTCGGCCGCGTCGCGCTCGAAGTCAGGGACTAGGGCCGGGACCGACGTCCAGACCCTTGCCGGTCATGCCGCCTCTTTTGCGAGTGCCAGCAGTTTCTTGGAAAACTTCGCGGTCTTGCCGCCACCGGGCAGGGACGCAAGACAGGTCAGCGTTTCCGCCCGTTCTGGCGCGGTGCCCGCATCGATATGAAGCTCGTAGTAAAGCTCCAGCATGCCCCCGAGATCCCGCGGACAGTGCTCAGGCGCAAAATCGAGTATCAGACCGATCGCATCGCGCACATGAGGCGCGGCACCTGCCTCGGCCATGGCGGCAAATCCCTTTGTCCAGCGGGTCGTCGGCAGGGCGCCTGAGAGCAGAAAGGCCTTGATTGCAGAGGCGAAATCGCTGACGGCAAGACGCCTGTTGGCAAGGGTTTCCGCCGCTGCTTCAGCGGCGAGCGACGTCACCGACTTGTCTTCCACCGCCATGTAGTAGGCCAGAACGCCTGCTCCCATGGGACTGACGACCGGGCCCGGGCGGAAGAGCGGTTCAAGATAGGCGCGCGTGTGATTGTCGGTGAGCTTCTGCCAGACATCCTGGTGAAGGAGCGCCTGTCTGAAAAAGAGATCAGGGGCACTTGGCCGGCAGAGCGACGCCCAGGCGACATCGGCAAATGTGCTCCCGCATTGGCGCAGCTGGTAGGGCGTTTTGCTTTCCTTTCCGGCGAGGACTGATCGAAGACCGCCTCCTTCTCCGTCGACGTCCGGCGTGATCGGAACGGTCACATCGACCCAGAAATAGGCGCCGCACTTGCTGTCCTTGCGCACGACATCCAGCGCCATCTGCGCCGGGACACCGCAATCGGGATAGCGCTTGCCGAAAAGAACGGCAATACGGCTGTCTTCGCGGACCGGCCGGCGCGCCTGCCACGCCGCCGCCCACAGGTCCGGCGTTGGCCCGACCTCAACATCATTGCCCATCGCATAGGCGAACGCGCGTTCCGCCTCTGAAGTCCGGGAAAGATCAGCTGTCAAACCGGCCGTTTCCGCATCGAGCCGCATAAGCGCCAGGGACAGGTCCGCTGTCCCGGGCAATACGCCTGCGGTCGAATAGATTTGCAGCCGTTCGCAAAGGACCGTTGCTGTGATCGCACCGGAACTGTCACCCGGCAGCGAAAGCAGCGGCAGCGACACACCGGCCAGAATGCGGTCGAGCATGTCGCTGTTTCGGGCAAGGTGCAGGGATTGCATCCGGGTCTCATCGACAAGCACATCGGTTTCGCGTCCACCCTCTTCACCTGTCAGGGAACCGATCGGCAGGCCTTCGCACAGCGCACGCCCGGTCAGCGCGAGCGCGGCCCGCACGCCGACGCCGCCCGGTCTGGCCCAGACCTGTCTGGCGCGTTTCTTCAGCGGCGACAGCAGCGTTTCGTTTTCACGCAATGCGGCGCCGAACCGTGACATGCCGTCGATCGCCCGTTCGACGTCAATCGGATCACGCGGGGCTTCAAGAACCGACAGATACAGCGCCAGCGCTTCATCGGCACCTTCGGGGGGTGATATTACCACCGCCTGCACTGGTTCGACGGGATCTGTGCTCTCCCCGGCACATTGCTGAACGGCACGTCCGGCCATGCCGGCAATCCGGCTGCGTAGCGACGGCGCAACAAGATCGACGTAGTCGGCGAGCAGCACATGCACCTTGCCCTCGTCGTCATCGCTCAGTTTTTCGATCACATCAAGCGCGGCTTTCTGAACGCCCGCATCTTCTGAAACAAGCGCCAGCGTGACGGCCTTCGCAGCCTCGGAGCGTATCTTCTTGTCACGGGCAGCCGCCCGTTCGACGAGTTTCAACGCGGCAAGAACCGTACCTTTCGAGCGCGCCTGCAGGGCAGGTTCCAGGCTGGAGAGCAGTTTGCCTGGATCCAGCAGATCAGACTTGTCGGCGGCCTGAACGAATTTCAGCGCGAAGGAAACTGTCGGCGGCACGGAGGATGACAAGAGCCCGAGATAACGGCCGGCCCGCGCGGAAATCTCCTCTTTCGTTGGCGCAAGCGCCGTATGGAAACGGGAGTACCAGCCGGCCCGGTACTGGCCGAAATCCCGTTCAAGGGCATCAAGCGAAGCGTCGAGCAGCCTTTGACGATCGAGTTTGCCCGCCTCCGCATAGCCGATCAGCCGGTCGGACCAGGTCGGCGTGCCCTGTTTTGCAAACTTGTCGTGATTGGCAAGACTGAACTCACCGCCGCCCTCGACCTCAAAGAACCGCCAGACATCCCTGGAAAGCAGAACCTCTTCGTCAACACCCCAGCGCTCATGCCAGATCCCGTAATAGCCGAGGATGATGCCATCGCTTTCCGGCCTGCGTGCAAGGCCGTCCTGCCAGAGAGGCGCGGCGTTGCCGATGGCATGCGGGTTCTGTTCGACCAGATGGTCGACAAGACCCTGTGCGAAATCAAGTTCAAGAACCCGGAAGACATCCTGGATCGGGACAGAGGCCGGCATGGGAACAAACCCGAGCTTCTTGAGTTCCGAAAGGGTCGCCGTTGCAAAAAGCCCGACAATGACGGCGTCACGGTCGCGCGGTCTGGTGGCCTTGTCGCCGCGCTGTTCGAACCCAAACAGCACATGGTCCGAATAGAGTTTCGCAACAGCCTTTGCATGGGGCCGTCTGTCGCCCTGCGGGATCTCGGCAAGGCTTTCGAGCGCGGTACGCGCCTTCTGCTTCGTGACAATCGAAATCAGTCTTTCTTCGCTCACGCCAACCTCTCAAGATGCAGTTCAACCGCCAGCACGTGCTTGCAGGGCCCTCTTTCGCGGCCATGTTTGGAAAACCACGGACAGGTGCAGCGCCAGCCAAGCTTGTCCCGGTCGACCCTGTGAACGACGCCCTTGCTTGCAACCTGCGCTCCGGACGGGGTCATCGTCACCGCATTCGCCTCACAAAGCTCCCTGGCTGCCTTCAGCCGTGGATTGAGATCGTCCAGCGGTGCAAGATCAAACGGCAGAACGCGGTGGAAATAGCCGTTCCGGCCGAGATCGAAGCCGACGAGACCCCTGGAAGCAAGCTCCGCCAGGGCATCGTCGACCACGTGTGTCTCAAGCCCGGTTGCCGCTGCCAGCGTTTCGGCATCAATCCGGTCCTGCCAGTTGAGCTGTGCACGGATCGCCGCCACCGCGTCGCCCGAGGACGATGCCATGCCCGACAGGGTGCCGCCATCGCCGGAAAATCCGCGCCAGGGCTCCGCATTCAGGACCAGCCAGAAGCGCTGGCTGCCGAAATCGAGCGACCACGCGCTCGCACCGCTCGCCTTCGCGCTGAAAACATCCAGTCCTTCGGAGCGGCTGACCATGGCTTCCAGAATGCGCAGCCGGTGACCGCCGCGCAAAAGTACCGCGCCTTCAACCGGGCGGGACGACAGCCGCGCAACCCCGCCGCGGACGCTCACCCAATGGGCACTGTCGTCCTTGCTGCGGGGCAAGGCGCGCAGAAAGCGCTGCGCGGCAACCTTCGGCAGATGAAAGGCAGGCTTCATCTGCGCCTGGACAACCTGGACCTCGGCAAATCCTTTGATCCAGCGCAGCGGCAGCGGCACCTTGCGCTCGATGACGGTCGTGTCGTCACGCGTGATACCGACGGCACTTTCTTCGACAGTCAGGTGGAAGTCCGCTTCCTTGCCGACATTCGCCAGCGCACCGCGAATGTCCGCTCCGAAATCGACATTCGTGGTCCCGTTCCGGCAATGGCTGATCTCCATCGCCTCCGGGGCCAGATCCATCCTGGCATAGGCGCTGCCGCACGCGGAAAACCCCTCGAAACGCACGGCACCCGGACTGACGGTCACGACCGGGTCCGCCTCACGCAGGATCTTTGAAAGCATCGCGGGCGGAACGTAGTAACGTGCAGCCACCGTTTCGGAGACCGCGCGCATCCCCTTGGCGGTGATGTCGGGATAAAGCGCCCGGGCGCTCAGGAAGGTCCCGGAATTCGACGGTGACACGCCGCCATCTGCGGCAAGGGACAACAGGGTTTCCCCCAGATTCGCCCGGAACCCGGAAGCTGCCGAATATCGATAGGTCTTGTCGGTCGCGGGCAAAACAGAGGTCCCCGTCAAACAATAATCAATTCGATGACTTGTGGCGCATTTCAATTAAAACGGGATGAAAATAAATCCTAACAATTGTCATAATTTCCAAGGCTTGCTGCGCCAGCACCGCGCTTCGAACGGCCCTTCTCCCGGTGACAGTCCTGCCTTTCTTCGAAGACCTGGAAGAAAACGCAGGCTGACGCGGGCACGCACAGCCGCGGCAACCGAGATTTCTCTTAACTTTCAGACAGCTTACGCTAAGCTTGTCATAACAGCGTCTTTGATGCGGCGCGCAAGCGGGCGAAGACGGCAGCGGTCGTCGTTAATCGGACAGTCTTTCTGTTTCGGCTGACCGGCACCGCGCGCAGCAACACGTGCAGGGAAGAGTGTGATGGGTTGGGTTCGCTCTCTGGTGACGGGACTGTCGGTTCCATGCCTCATGCTCGGGCTTCTGTTCTTCGCCGCTTCGCTGACGCCGTCCCTCATCCCGCGCGGCCCGCTGGTACAGGGCATACTCGGCGGCATCGTGATCGCACTTGGTTACCTGCTGGGAAGGATCGTCGACCTGATCTGGCGGGCTGCCGACCTTCCCCGCCTGCGTGGCAAGGCCGCGCTGACCGCCAATCTTGTGCTCGCGGCCGCCACGCTGATATTCATTTTCTGGACCGCAACATCCAGCCTGAAATGGCAGAACGAACTGCGGGTCAAGATGAGCCTTGAACCGGCGGAGGCCCAGCACCTTGTCACCATTCTGGTCAGTGCAACCCTCACATTTATCGTGGCTTACCTGATCGGAGCCCTGGTTGTTGCCCTGTTCCGCTGGATCCGGTCACGCTTCTACCGCTTCATGCCGGCGCGGCGGGCCAATGTTCTCGGCGTCGTGGCGGTGATCCTGATCCTGTTCGTCGTCACGCGCGACGGCATTCTTGATCGTGTCGTGACCGGGCTCGACGAGAGCTACGAGACGGCACAGCAGCTTTTCGACGCGGCCCCGCCGCCGCCGGATGATCCGCGCAAATCGGGATCTGCCGACTCGCTGATCGACTGGGCCGCGATGGGCAAGCCCGGGCGCGATTTCGTCCAGTCCGGGCCGGACAAGGACGCGATCTCCGCCTTCACCGGCAAACCGGCGCTGGACCCGATCCGGGTCTATGTCGGCCGGGCCAACGCGGAAACGCCGGAAGAACGGGCGAAACTCGCGCTTGAGGAACTCAAGCGGCTGAACGCATTCGGCCGCGAGGTTCTGATCGTTACCAGCCCGACCGGAACCGGCTGGATGGACCCGGGTTCCCATGATCCGCTCGAATACATGCACAACGGCAACATCGCGACAGTCAGCGCACAGTATTCCTACCTCCAGTCCCCGCTTGCCCTGATCCTGGAAACCCGCACCGGGCTCGACCAGGCGACCGCGCTTCTGGAAGTGGTCCACGACTATTGGAAAACCCTGCCGACGGACAACCGGCCGAAACTTTATGCTCACGGCCTCAGTCTCGGTGCCTGGTCATCAATGTATGGAACCAACCTGTTCCGCATGGTCGGCGACCCGATTGACGGCGCCTTCTGGGCAGGCCCGCCGTTTCCGTCCGATCTCTGGAACTACGTGCAGAACGCCCGCAATCCCGGCAGCCCCTGGGTCTTGCCGACCATCGGCGACGGTTCGCTCGTCCGCTACGCGTCACACTACGCCGACGCGTCGGAAGCGCCCGCCAACTGGGGCGGCATGCGCATCGTCTTCCTGCAATATTCCAGCGACCCGATCGTGTTCTATGACCCTTTTTCCCTGTGGCGGGCACCTCCCTGGATGAACGATCCCCCGGCCCCGGACGCATCGGAGCATCTGACCTTCATTCCGGTGGTCACGCAGTTTCAGCTCGCCCTCGACATGGCGCTCGCCTTCGGCGCACCGCCCGGACACGGTCATGCCTACTACGCTCAGGACTATATTGAGCCATGGGTTCAGGTGACCGCGCCGGAAGGCTGGACGGACGCGGACACCGAACGGCTGAAGGCGCATTGCGACCTGGGCTTCCAGAACGGCTGTTCCAACTGATCTTTGTGCCGAAGCGTTTGCGAAACGTGTCGATTCGCCCCCCTACGCCGAACACTCAGGTGGGTGGAGCGGCTTTGTGCCGAAAGCCGGCGATCCCAAGCTTTCCAGACATAATTGACCCTCGGCGGCGATAAGAGGTTTCCAAGGTGTTAAAAATCACGCTATCAAGTAGTTACCTTTGAAACAGGCGGTTGATTGCGCAATATGGCCCGTGAATTTGACCCTTACAGTCTGTCCAGCCCGAGGGCGTATCTGACCTTCATGATCATCTTCCTGGTGATCGTCGCCTTCATCGCCTTCATCCTGTTTCCTCAGATTTCCGTCGCTTTCATGAGCAATCCCGGCCTGAACGGCTTGATCGTTCTGGTGGGCGTGTTCGGCGTGCTGCTGCTGTTCGGCAGGGTCATCCGGCTGTTTCCGGAAATCTCCTGGGTGAACAGCTTCAGGATGGGCGACCCGGCGCTCGACACCCGTTCGCCCGTGTTGCTGGCGCCGATGGCGGCCCTGCTCGGCAACAAGGCCGGAGACATGGCGCTGACGCCGACGACAGCACGCTCCATCCTCGATTCCATCGGCATGCGTCTTGAGGAATCGCGTGAGATGTCGCGGTATCTGACCGGCCTGCTCGTCTTTCTCGGCCTTCTCGGCACGTTCTGGGGCTTGCTTCAAACCGTGAGTTCGGTTGGCGCAACCATCCAGTCCCTCGATGTCGGCTCCGGCGATGCCAACGTGATCTTCGAGGATCTCAAGGCCGGGCTGGAAGCCCCGCTCTCCGGCATGGGCACCGCGTTTTCATCCTCGCTTTTCGGTCTCACCGGCTCGCTTGTTCTGGGCTTTCTCGACCTGCAGGCGGGCCAGGCACAGAACCGCTTCTACAACGAGCTTGAGGACTGGCTCTCCACCGTCACGGACATCGATCCCGAAGACGGCCTCTTCAACGCACCCGACGCACCCGGTGTCGAACAGATACAGGCCTCGATCCAGACACTTCAGAAAAGCGTCGAGGACGGCGGCGGCAAGAATGCGGCGCAGGCAATGGCGAACCTCGCCGAAGGCATCCAGGGACTGGTGAAGCATGTCCGCTCCGAGCAGCAGATGATGCGGGACTGGGCGGAAGCCCAGGGCGAACAGCAAAAGCGCATCGAAGGGCTGCTGACCTCGATTTCAGCCGCGTTCGATCGCGCGAAGGAGTAGGACCCGATGGCCGCAGGATTGCGCGCCCGGCGCCGCGCCCAGACAACGGATTACTGGCCCGGCTTTGTCGATGCGATGGCAACTCTCCTGCTTGTCATCATTTTCCTTCTGTCGATTTTCATGATTGCGCAATTCTTTCTGTCGCAGCAATTGTCCGGCAGAGACACGGTGCTCAACCGGCTGAACGCCCAGATCAGCGAACTGACGGAACTGCTGGCGCTGGAGCGGGCCGCGTCCGGCGAATTGGAAGACACGATCCTGGGTCTGCAGGCGAGCCTGTCGGATGCGGAGACGGAACAGAGCCGGTTGCTGGGTCTTCTGGAAAGCAGTTCCGGTGCGGCCGACGCCGCCGGCGGACGCGCGGCGCAGCTGGAAAACCTTCTCGACGACGAACGCCAGGTCAGCCAGGAAGCCCTTGCCCAGGTCGAGCTTCTCAACCAGCAGATCGCCGCGCTCAGACGCCAGATCGCGGCCGCCAACGCAGCCCTTGAGGCATCCGAAGCCAAGGAGGCGGACAGCCAGGCCAAGATCGCCAGCCTCGGCCGCCGGCTGAATGCGGCGCTTGTCCAGCGTGTGCAGGAACTGTCCCGCTACCGGTCGGACTTCTTCGGGCGCCTGCGCGAAATCCTGTCCCAGAGATCCGACATCTCGGTGGTCGGCGACCGCTTCGTGTTCCAGTCCGAGGTTCTGTTCGATTCCGGGTCCGAGGACATCAACCCGGCCGGTGAACAGGAACTGGAAAAACTGGCCGAAGCCATCCAGGAACTCAGCGCCCAGATCCCGGATGAAATCAACTGGGTGCTGAGGGTCGACGGGCACACAGACGCCCGCCCGCTGTCCGGCACCGGACGCTTGCGCAACAACTGGGAACTGTCGGCGGCGCGTGCCATTTCCGTCGTGCGCTATCTCATTGAAAAGGGCGTCGACCCGAAACGTCTTGTCGCCGCCGGGTTCGGTGAATTCCAGCCTCTGGAAGAAGGCGAGGAACCGGAGGTTCTCGCAAGGAACCGCCGCATCGAGCTGAAGCTGACCGAGCGCTGACGAGTTCCGTTATCGAAGAAAGATCCGCATCGGGCGCTGTTCACCGATGCGTCGGTGTCCATTTGTCCAGCGCCTCAAGCATCTTTTCCTGCTCCCCCGCGCGCATGCCGATATTGGTTTGGCTGTACGGGAAGTTCCGCGCTGTGACCTCTGCATGGAACTTGCCGAGCGCGGCGACGCGCTCCTCGTGGATCTGCCTGTGCAGGCGTCCGACATCGCCGAACGCATAGGCATGTTTTGGCGGCGTTTCCTCTTCGCTGGCCTCACCGCAGATGTCGGCAACAAAGGAGAAGATGGCATCGCCCGCCTTGCCCGACCCGAGCGAAAAGGTGACGATCGACGTCTTGTCGTTGATCGCGGCGAGCACTTCCTCCGCGATGCATTCCGCTTCCACGGCAAAGACACCGGCATCTTCCATGCGTTTGAGCGTTTCGAAGATCTTCATCGCCTCGGCTGCTGTCCGCCCCCAGGCGCGCAGGCCGCCGCAATGATGGCTGAAGGTCGGGATCAGGCCGATATGGCTCTGCACCGGGATACCGTCGCGCGCCATCCGCTCCATCACGTCGAAGGAA